>CAJOLI010000037.1 GCA_905235285.1 uncultured Bacteroidaceae bacterium | reverse complement strand
ACACATACGCCTTATGAAAAGAATTCTGCTTATAGCTTGCGCCCTGTTCTCGCTGATAGGAGTGAGCGAGATGAATGCTGCTGATTCAAATGCCTACGCTGTACTCGACGGCACGACGCTGACGTTCTACTACGACAGCCAGCGAGGTTCGCGCCTTGGCACGAAGTACGATTTAAACACAGAGTACAACATTCCCGGATGGAACACCAACAGCGAGTCCGTCACCTCCGTAGTCTTCGATTCCTCGTTCGCCGCTGCACGCCCGACAAGCACATTCGGCTGGTTCTCTTATATGAGTAACCTAAGGGACATCGCAGGCATCGAGAACCTGAACACCAGCGAGGTGACGAACATGAGCTTTATGTTCTTCAACTGCAGTCTTCTGACGAGCCTCGACGTGAGCAACTTCAATACGGAGAAAGTGACGGACATGGTAGGTATGTTCTCCTTCTGTAACAAACTAGAGAGCCTTAACCTGAGCAACTTCAATACGGCGAACGTGATGTACATGAGTGATATGTTCAACGGCTGCTCCAGCATGACGAGCCTCGACGTGACCCACTTCAATACGGAGAAGGTGACGATCATGGATCAGATGTTCTACAACTGCTCCGCACTGACAGCTCTCGACCTGAGCAACTTCAATACGGAGAAGGTGACGAACATGTATCAGATGTTCTTTTATTGCTCCCGCATGACAAGCCTTGACCTGAGCAGCTTCAATACGGCGAACGTGATAAACATGAGCGAGATGTTCATAGGCTGCTCCAGCCTGACGAGCCTCGACCTGAGCAACTTCAACACGGCGAAAGTGACGGGCATGAGTTGGATGTTTGCCCATTGCTCCGTACTGACAAGTCTCGACCTGAGCAACTTCAATACGGCAAACGTGACGGACATGAGTAGTATGTTCTACAACTGCCCTAAACTGACGAGCCTCGACCTGAGCAACTTCAATACGGCAAACGTGACGAGCATGAGTTCTATGTTCCGCGGCTGCTCCAGCCTGACGAGCATCTATGCCGGTAACGGCTGGAACACAACTAATGTAACATCTTCCGGCGATATGTTCGCTCTCTGCTCCGCTAACCTCGTGGGCGGCAGCGGCACGACATGGAACAGCAGTAATCCTACCGACAAGACCTACGCCCGCATCGACGGCGGTCCTTCAAGCTCTACGCCCGGCTACCTCACGCTAAAGGGAGCCTACGCCGAACTCTCCGCCGACGGCACGCTGACGTTCTACTACGACAGCCAGCGAGGTTCGCGCACAGGCACGACGTTCGACTTGAACACAGGGAGCAACAGTCCCGGGTGGTTCAACGAGAGAGAGTCCATCATCTCCGTGGTCTTTGACTCCTCGTTCGCCGATGCACGCCCGACAAGCACAGCTATATGGTTCTTTGGAATGAAGAACCTGAAGAGCATCACAGGCATCGAGAATCTAAATACCAGTAAGGTGACGAACATGAGTCGTATGTTCAACACCTGCTCTAAACTGACGAGCCTCGACGTGACCCACTTCAATACGGCAAACGTGACGGACATGTCTTCTATGTTCAACGCCTGCTCTGCACTGGAGACCCTCGACCTGAGCAACTTCAATACGGAGAACGTGACGACCATGAGATATATGTTCTATGATTGCTCTAAACTGGCGAGCCTCGATCTGAGCAATTTCAATACGGCGAAGGTGACGGAAATGAATTGTATGTTCTACGGTTGCTCCAGCCTGACGAGCCTCGACGTGAGCAACTTCAATACGGCGAACGTGACGAACATGGAAGAGATGTTCCGCGACTGCCGTGCACTGACAAGCCTCGACGTGAGCAACTTCAATACGGCGAACGTGACGAACATGAAATCTATGTTCTATTATTGCTCCGTGCTGACAAGCCTCGACGTGACCCACTTCAATACGGAGAAGGTGACGAACATGATATATATGTTCTATTATTGCCGCGCGCTGACAAGCCTCGACGTAAGCAACTTCAATACGGCGAACGTGACGGATATGAATAGTATGTTCAAACAATGCAGCCAGCTGACGAGCCTCGACGTGACTGGCTTCAATACGGCGAACGTGACGGATATGGAAGCTATGTTCTCCCTCTGCACTGCACTGACAACTCTTGACCTGAGTAACTTCAATACTGCAAATGTGGAGAACATGAAAGAGATGTTCAACAACTGCCTCAACCTGACAACCATCTATGCAGGTGACAGCTGGAACACGAATCTCGTATCTTCTTCCGACGACATGTTCAAGTACTGCTACCGCATCATGGGCGGCAGCGGCACGGTTTTTGACAGTAATTATACCGACAAAACCTACGCCCGCATCGACGACGGTGATATCTATCCGGGCTACTTCACAGGCAAAAGAGAGGCCTATGCCGTGCTCAAAGGCGCGACGCTGACGTTCTACTACGACACTAACCGAAGCTCGCGCACGGGCACGATATACAATCTTAACACGGGGGAAGAAGACCCTGCATGGCTCGGCAATCCCATATACTACGTGGTCTTCGACTCCTCGTTTGCCAATGCCCGCCCGACAACCACATACCGATGGTTCTTTTTAATGAGAAACTTGGAAGAAATTACAGGTATCGAGAACTTGAATACCAGCGAGGTGACGGACATGTGGGGTATGTTCTCTGACTGCTCCGCGCTGACGAGTCTCGACGTGACCGGCTTCAATACAGAGAAAGTGACGAAGATGACTGGCATGTTCTATAATTGCTCCGCGCTGACGAGCCTCGACGTGACCGGCTTCAACACGGAGAACGTGAAGAGCATGAGCAGTATGTTCCGCGGCTGCTCCAGCCTGACGAGTCTCAACCTGAGCAACTTCAATACGGCGAACGTGACAGACATGAGTTTTATGTTCACTTCTTGTGTCAACCTGACAGGCCTCAACCTGAGCAACTTCAATACGGCAAACGTGACAGACATGAGTAGTATGTTCTACGGTTGCTCCAGCCTGACGAGCCTTAACCTGAGCAACTTCAATACGGAGAAAGTGACGGACATGTACGAGATGTTCTGGCAATGCTCCAGCCTGACGAGCCTCGACCTGAGCCACTTCAATACGGAGAAAGTGACGGACATGAGCGAGATGTTCTTCAACTGCACAGCACTGACAAATCTCGACGTGAGCAGCTTCAATACGGAGAAAGTGAGAGACATGAGCAAGATGTTCTTAGGCTGCTCCGGTCTGACGAGCCTCGACCTGAGCAACTTCAACACGGCGAACGTGATGGAAATGAATTGTATGTTCTACAACTGCTCCGCACTGACAAGCCTCGACCTGAGCAACTTCAATACGGCAAACGTGACGGACATGAGTTGTATGTTCTACAACTGCCCTAACCTGACGACCATCTATGCCGGTAACGGCTGGAACACGGCGAACGTAACATCTTCTTTCGATATGTTCGCTCTCTGCTCCGCTAACCTCGTGGGCGGCAGCGGCACGACATGGGACAGCAGTAATCCTACCGACAAGACCTACGCCCGCATCGACGGCGGTCCTTCAAGCTCAACACCCGGCTACTTCAGCGTAAATACTGACTACGTGAAAGGCGACGTGAACGAGGACGGCAGCGTGACCATCGCTGACGTAACGGCTCTGGTGAACATCATCCTGGGCAAAGCCATAGCGCCCGTCAGCGGCGTGGCTGATGTGAACGAGGACGGCAGCGTCACCATCGCCGACGTGACGGCTCTCGTGAACATCATCTTAGGTAAGTAACTCAAGTTTCGGAAGTAGCGAATAACCTGTGATTTTCAAATATTTATTTTATCAAGAATTAGACAATAATAATTGCCTATGTTTATTTTATCAAGAATTAAGAATTAGAGAATTAGAGAATTTCTCCTATTCGTTCTTGAATTGATGAGATTTGAAAGAAGGTTTTTGCATCGCAAAAACGTTTCTATAATTCCGATACATTCGAGTTCCAGAGTATGTAAATAATTCTCTAATTCCCTAATTCTTGATAAAAAATATAACAAGCGAAGTTTGAGTAAAGGAAGTAGCGAATAACCTGTGATTTTCTAATATTTATTTTATCAAGAATTAGAGCGCTCGAGCTTGCTCGCTTGACACTTCAAGAATTAGAGAATTCTTTTCTGCACTACTAAGCAGTGAAGAATTCTCTAATTCTTGAAGTGTGAAGCGTCGCAAGCGCCGAGCGGAGGCCGAAGGCCGACCAAATTTAAAGAAGAGAAAAGAGAATAAGAGATAAGAGAAAAGTGAAAAGATAAGAAGGTAAAATTTTTGAATTATTTCCATTCCATATTTATTTTGTTAAAAACATACAAATCAAATAGAGTCTGGATTATTATTGATATATTTGCCGCCGGATAAACCAGTAATTACTGATAATCAAATAAAACACGTACGTCTTATGAAGAAAATTCTGCTTTTAGCTTGCGCTCTGTTCTCGCTGATAGGAGTGAGCGAGATGAATGCGGCTGATTCAAATGCCTATGCCGAGCTCAACGGCTCGACGCTGACGTTCTACTACGACGGCAACCAAAGCTCGCGCACGGGCACAACATACGCCATGAACACAGGAACGACTGATCCCGGATGGTACATCGACTGCAAGAGCGTCAACTCCGTAGTATTCGACCCCTCGTTCGCCGATGCCCGTCCGACAACCACATACCGATGATTCCTTGGAATGGGTAAACTGACCAATATCACAGGCATCGAATACCTGAACACCAGTGAGGTGACGAACATGGCCTTTATGTTCAACCAATGTTCCAGCCTGACAAGTCTCGACCTGAGCAACTTCAATACGGCAAAGGTGACGGACATGAGTTATATGTTCTACAACTGCAAAGCACTGATGACCATCTATGCCGGTGACGGCTGGAACACGGATAATGTAATAACATCTTCCAGCGAAATGTTCACGTACTGCACCAGCCTCGTGGGCGGCAGCGGCACGAGGTATGATGTTAATCACATTGATAAGGAGTATGCCCGCATCGATGGCGGCACAAGCAACCCGGGCTACTTCTCAAAATATCCCGAAGCCTACGCCGTACGCTCCGGCGACACGCTGACGTTCTACTACGACACTAACCGAAGCTTGCGCACAGGCATGACGTTCGACACGACGTACGACTTGAATACAGAAACGACCTATCCCGAGTGGTACATCGACTGCAAGAGCTTCAACTCCGTAGTCTTCGCCCCCTCGTTCGCCGCTGCCCGCCCGAAGAGCACTCGCGGCTGGTTCTATGAAATGTCAAACCTGACCGACATCACAGGCATCGAAAACCTGAACACCAGCGAGGTGACGACCATGTATCAGATGTTCGGAGATTGCTCAGGCCTGACAACTCTCGACCTGAGAGGCTTCAATACGGCGAAAGTGACGGACATGAGTAGTATGTTCTACAACTGCTCCTGCCTGACGACCATCTATGCCGGTGACGGTTGGAACACGGAGAATGTAACATCTTCCGACAACATGTTCACGTACTGCACCAGCCTCGTGGGCGGCAACGGCACGAGGTATGATGCTTCTCACATAGGTAAGGAGTATGCCCGCATCGACGGCGGCACAAGCAACCCGGGCTACTTCTCAAAATATCCCGAAGCCTACGCCGAACTCTCTGGTGACACGCTGACGTTCTACTACGACGGCAACCGAAGCTCGCGTACGGACACGACTTTCGACCTGAACACAGGGGACAACCCTCCCGGGTGGTACGACAACCGCGCGTCCATCTACGCCGTAGCCTTCGTCCCCTCGTTCGCCGCTGCACGCCCGACAACCACATTCCAATGGTTCTTTGGAATGACGAACCTGACGAGCATCACAGGCATCGAGTACCTGAATGCCAGCGAGGTGACGAACATGACTCAGATGTTCGGAGATTGCTCCGGCCTTACAACTCTCGACCTGAGCCACTTCAATACGGAGAAAGTGACGACCATGGGCTATATGTTCGGAAACTGCTCCAGCCTGACAACCATCTATGCTGGTGACGGCTGGAACACGGATAATGTAACATCTTCCGACGATATGTTCAGTAACTGCTCCACTAACCTCGTGGGCAGCAGAGGCACGACATGGAACAGCAGTAATCCTACCGACAAGACCTACGCCCGCATCGACGGCGGCACAAGCAACCCAGGCTACTTCTCAAAATATCCCGAAGCCTACGCCGTACTCGACGGCACGACGCTGGCGTTCTACTACGATGTGTACAAGGGGCTGCGCACGGGCACGACGTACGACTTGAATACAGGGAACAACATTCCCGAGTGGGAGTCCAATAGTTCGTACATCAACTCCGTAGTCTTCGACCCCTCGTTTGCCGCTGTCCGCCCGACAAGCACATACCGATGGTTCTATGGAATGTCAAACCTGATCAACATCACAGGCATCAAATACTTGAACACCAGCGAGGTGACGACCATGAATGGTATGTTCTATGGTTGCTCCGGCATGACAAGTCTCGACCTGAGCAACTTCAATACGGCAAATGTGACGGACATGACCAGTATGTTCTATGGTTGCTCCGGCATGACAACTCTTGACCTGAGCAACTTCAATACGGCAAACGTGACGTACATGAGGTGGATGTTCTGTGATTGCTCCGTCATGACAAGCCTCGACGTGACCCACTTCAATACGGCAAACGTGACGGACATGAGTTATATGTTCAATTATTGCTCCGCACTGACAAGTCTCGATGTAAGCAACTTCAACACGGAGAACGTGACGGACATGAGTTATATGTTCAGCCGCTGCTCCAGCCTGACGAGCCTTGACGTGACCAGCTTCAATACGGCGAATGTGACAAACATGAGCGAGATGTTCCGCGGCTGCAACAAACTGACAAGCCTTGACCTGAGCAACTTCAATACGGCGAACGTGACAAGCATGGGCTATATGTTCGGAAACTGCTCCAGCCTGGCAACCATCTATGCTGGTGACGGCTGGAACACGGGTAATGTAACATCTTCCGACGACATGTTCAGGTCCTGCACCAACCTCGTGGGCGGCAACGGCACGACGTATGATGCTTCTCACATAGATAAGGAGTACGCCCGCATCGACGGCGGAACAAGCAACCCGGGCTACTTCTCACACTCTCCCGAGGCCTACGCCGTACTCTCCGATGAATGGACGCTGACGTTCTACTACGATGCGAACAAGGAGCGGCGCCCTGGCACGACGTACAATTTGAATACAGGGAGCAACAATCCCGTGTGGTACGAAAACAGCACGGCCATCACCGCCGTAGTCTTCGACCGCTCGTTCGCCGCTGCCCGCCCGACAAGCACATACCAATGGTTCTATGGATTGATAAACCTGACGAGCATCACAGACATCGAGTACCTGAACACCAGCGAGGTGACAACCATGTATCAGATGTTCTCTTATTGCTTCAAACTGACGAGCCTCGACGTGAGCAACTTCAATACGGAGAAGGTGACGAACATGTATCAGATGTTCTTTAATTGCTCCCGCATGACAAGCCTCGACGTGAGCAGCTTCAATACGGAGAAGGTGACGACCATGAATGGTATGTTCAGCGGCTGCAACAAACTGACGAGCCTCGACCTGAGCCACTTCAATACGGAGAAGGTGTCGGACATGAGTTATATGTTCCAAGACTGCTCCGCACTGACAACAATCTATGTCGGTAACGGCTGGAACACGTATGAGGTAACATCTTCCGACGACATGTTCAGGTCCTGCACCAACCTCGTGGGCGGCAGCGGCACGACGTATGATGCTTCTCACATAGATAAGGAGTATGCCCGCATCGACGGCGGTCCTTCAAGCTCAACACCCGGCTACTTCAGCGTAAATACTGACTACTTAAAAGGCGACGTGAACGAGGACGGCAGCGTGACCATCGCTGACGTAACGGCTCTGGTGAACATCATCCTGGGCAAAGACATAGCGCCCGTCAGCGGCGTGGCTGATGTGAACGAGGACAGCAGCGTCACCATCGCCGACGTGACGGCTCTCGTGAACATCATCTTAGGTAAGTAACTCAAGTTTCGGAAGTAGCGAATAACCTACGATTTTCAAAATTTATTTTATCAAGAATTAGAGAATAATAATTGCCTATGTTTATTTTATCAAGAATTAGAGAATTAGAGAATTAGAGAATAATTCACATACTCTGGAACTCGAATGTATTGGAATTAGAGAAACGTTTTTGCGACGCAAAAACCTTCTTTCAAATCTCATCAATTCCTCGAAGCAAAGAAAATTCTCTAATTCCCTAATTCTTGATAAAAAATATAACAAGCGAAGCTTGAGTAAAGAAAGTAGCGAATAACCTACGATTTTCAAATATTTATTTTATCAAGAATTAGAGAATTAGGGAATTAGGGAATTAGAGAATTCTTCATTGCTAAGTAGTGCAGAAGAATTCTCTAATTCTTGAAGTGTCAAGCGAGCAAGCTCGAGCGCTCTAATTCTTGATTAAATAAGCTTTCGTATGATAGTGAGGCCGTCGCGTAGCGGCAGTATGACGCGCTCCACGCGCGGGTCAGCAGCCACGAGATCGTTGAAGGCACGTATGCCGTCGGTCTGTGCCACCTTGCCCGCCGTCTGGTGGCTTGTGTCGTCGGCAACGTGGCCGTCCCAGAGGGTGTTGTCGGCCAAGATGAAGCCGCCGGCGCTGATGTGTGGCAGCAGCGCGCGGTAGTAGTCGACGTAGCGCCGCTTGTCGGCATCTATGAAAGCTAAGTCGAAGGTGCCGAGCGAGGGCAGTAGGTCGAGTGCGTCGCCGATATGAAAATGAATCTTATCGGCCCACGGCGACCCTTCGAGCCACGGCCGCGTGAAGTCCTCCTGCTCGTCGTTGACTTCTATCGTGTGCAGCTCCGCTCCCGGCTCGAGGGCGCTGGCCATGCAGAGCGCGCTGTAGCCCGTGAACGTCCCCAGCTCAATGATGCGCCGAGGGCGCGCCATGTGCACCAGCATGGCCAGCAGGCGACCTTGCAGGTGGCCGCTGGCCATGCGGGGGTAGTTCAGGTGCAGGTTGGTAGCCCGCCACAATCGGTGCAGGTACTCCGGCTCCGGGTCGATGTGAGCAAGGATATAGTCGTCGAGAGCAGAAAGCATGATGCCTGAGAGCTTTACTGTCTGCCAATAAGGGCTTCCACAGCCAGGCGGTAGCTGTCGAGGCCGAAGCCGCAGATGACGCCGCGGCAGGCGGCACTGATGAAGCTGTGGTGGCGGAAGTCCTCGCGCTGATGCACATTAGATATATGTACCTCTATGGCAGGCGCCGGCACCGCCTTGATGGCGTCGTGCAGCGCTATGCTCGTGTGCGTATAAGCCCCGGCATTGAGGATGATACCGTCGTAGGAGAAGCCTACGTCGTGAATGCGTTGGATGAGGTCGCCCTCATGGTTGCTCTGGAAATAGCCGAGTTCCACGTCAGGGTATTGCTGGCGCAGCTCCGTGAGGTAGTCCTCGAAAGAGCGGTGCCCGTACACATCAGGTTCGCGGCGGCCCAACAAGTTCAGGTTAGGCCCATTGATGATTTCTATTCTTTTCATAAGTGTTCTCTTTTTTTAGACACCCTGCTATAATAGCTTTCCGCCTGCAAAAATAATCGTTTCCACACTTCTGCCAAAATAAATCAATAGAAATCTGCATTTTCAGGTTCCTTCACCCTTCCTAACTCTTACCTCTCTTTTCTAAAAATGGTCGGCCTTCGGCCTCAAAATCATTAAAAATCTATCTAAAAAATCTCTCAGTTAAGTTTGAATGATTTTCCAAACTGATTTTCGAATGATATTCTTCGAAGTGTCGAAGCGACCCCTATATTTTATATTTTATATCTTATATTTATTTTCGAGCGCAGCGACCACATTAACTCTTAACTCCTAATGATTATTCAGAATGTCGGTGATGAGCGGCACTATCTGCTTGCGTGAGAGGCTCTCGGTGGTATAGCAGACGCCTTCACGCAACGACGGTCCGAAGATGGACTCGGCAATGGCCTTGGCACCTTCACCATAATATATAAAATAGAATCCGTTTCTCACGTAAGGCCGCTCAGCGCGGTCGTCACCCATGTTCTCCACCATGTTGTCAATCGTGGCAACGACCATCTGCAGCCCCATCTGCTGCATGACTTCGGGCATGACTGCCAGCATGCGGTCGATGAAGGCCTCCATCTCGTTCTGCTTGCAGGCGAGGCAGCCGTAGCCAAGGAGATGACCGCTGATATCATATTCCTTATAGTCGGAGAGGAAAATCTCGACATCGGTCATGCCGGTATAGTCGGTAGCGGCATCCTCCATGCTGCGGTTCAGACGAGCCACGGAGTCGGGACTGATGTTCAGTTGGGCGGATAGGGCCTGCAAAGCTGTGGAGTCGATAGCCTGGGTGGAGTTTTTCGACAGGTTGCGCGTGTCGCTGATGATGCCGGCCAGCATGATGCGGGCGGTCTCGTCGTCAATGTCTATGCCCTGTTCCTTATACATCTCATAGATGATGGTGTTGGTAGAACCGACCATTTCGCGGCGCACGAAGGGAATGGTGCTGTCTGCGATGTCGCCCTCCACATGGTGGTCTATCTTCTGCAGGATAATGGCATCTCTGGCTCCGTCCACACACTGTGCATAGTCGGTGTGGTCGGTCAGGATGAGCCGTGTCTGCGGCTCGACACCTGCCTTCAGCTCGGGTAGCGCGAAGCCGAACACGCGGGCGATATAGGCCGTCTCACGGTTCATCGCACTCGATACCTTTGCCTTGCAGTTGTAGCCCATCAGCCGCATCAGCTTGGCATACGACAAGGCAGAGGTGACGGCATCTACGTCGGGCGTCTTGTGACCATAGATTAAGCATGTGTCCCGGCCCCAGTCCAGCGTTTTCAGCAGTGCGCCGAACTCCGTTTCGTAGTCAGGCTGTGGAGTCACTGCATTGTCATCGTTCGAGCAGGAAGCCCAGACAAAGAGGCTGCCTGTCAGGGTGGCGGCCATCACCCATTGCATGATATTTTTCATAATTCTTGTATATATCTGTTATACCAGGATTTTGTCATGTCAGATTGTTCACTTACCTTAGTGGACGAGCAAAATCATCAATGACATGGCAAAGGTAAGCATAAAATCTATGAGAATCACGCCTTTTGGAGAAATATTTCACGTGAGAGAGCTTTTTCCCCGTTACGTAGGTCCTGTTATCGACAAAGTACTCGGTCTCCGGTGTACGTCATCCGGCTATCAAAGCGCGAAATAGTCGCTTCTTCTAGTGTGAAGCGTCGCAAGCGCCGAGCGGAGCGCAGCGACCCCAACAACTCTTAACTATTAACTACTCAAGTTTCGCTTGTTATATTTTTATCAAGAATTAGGGAATTAGAGAATTTTTTTTGCGTCGATGAATTGATGAGATTTGAAAGAAGGTTTTTGCCAAGCAAAAACGTTTCTATAATTCCAATACATTCAAGCTCCAGAGTATGTGAATAATTCTCTAATTCTTGAAGTGTCAAGCGAGCAAGCTCAAGCGCTCTAATTCTTGATAAAATAGACATAGGCATTTATTATTATTGTCTAATTCTTGATTAAAAATATAACTTCCGAAACATGATTTCTTGTATCTATTAATGGTTGGTGGGGCTTGAAGCTATGAATCCTTTTATCCCAAATCGGTCATTAAAATTCATGTCGGTGCGCTATTTGTTTTGAGCAGATTTTCGTTATCTGTAAGGGAGCAATGCGGGCATTGTGACCGCGCAGATGGCGGAAAGAGGCCAAAAGAAATAGCGCAACAACGTGGATAAAAGCATAAGAAGCATAGCTTAAAAGACATCTTTGGTCTAATGACCGATTTGGGTTTATTGTGGAAATTGGGAACAAGAAAAGCAGCGCGGGGACGAATGTCCTCGCGCTGCCTATTATATTATAATTAATGTGTCGGGTTAATTATGCTTCTTCTTCCTGAATCTTGCGACCCATGACGAGGTAAGCCGTGGGGGCTGCAATGAACATGGAGGTAAGTGTGCCGATGATGACGCCGAGCATCATAGCGAAGGCGAAGCTGCGGATGCTGGCACCGCCGAAGGCGAAGATGAACAGCAGGACGATGAACGTGGAGACGGACGTGTTGATGGTACGCGTCAGTGTTGCGTTCAGCGACTGGTTGAAGAGCAGCTGCTTGTCGCGCTTGGGATATAGACCGAGGTTCTCGCGGATACGGTCGAAGACAACCACCTTATCGTTGATGGAGTAACCGATACATGTCAGCAGGGCGCCGATGAAGGTCTGGTCAATCTCGAGCGAGAAGGGCATCCAGCCCCAGCATGCGCTGTACATTCCGAGGATGAAGATGGTGTCGACCGTCAGAGCTATGATAGCACCCACGGAGAAGGCCACGTTGCGGAAGCGGACGAGGATGTAGATGAAGATGACTATCAAGGCGAGGATGACCGAGATGATAGCCCCACGGGTGATGTTCTCAGCGATGGACGGTCCCACCTTCTGCGAGCTGATGATGGAGCCACCGGCACGCTCGTCGCGGTTGATGAAGTTCTCGACGGTGAGGTCGGAGCTGAGCTGTCCGCCCTGCTTAAGGATGTCGAAGAGCTTCTGCTCAATCTCGGAATCTACTTCTATGCCGTCCTCATCGATGCGATAGTTGGTGGAGATACGCAGGGTCTTACCTTCTGTGCCGAGGGCGATGACGCTGGTGTTGCTCTCCGGGAAGGCTTCGGCAAAGAGTGGACGTACGCTCTCAGGCGACACCTCTTTCTCGAAGAGGACTACGAAGTTGCGGCCTCCGGTGAAGTCGATGGAGCGTGAGAAACCGCGGATGGCCCAGCTGATGATGGCGAGCACTACTATGGTGCCGAAGATGGCAAACGAGCGCTTGTAGCTGCCCATGAAGTTGAAGTTGGTGTTCGAGAGGAACTTGCGTGAGAGCGGTGTGGTGAAGGTGAGGTCGAGCCATTTGTCCTTGGACATCATCGAGTCGAAGACGACGTGCGTGAGATAAACGGCGGTGAAGAACGATATGATGATACCGATGATGTACGTTGTGGCGAAGCCGCGGATGGGGCCTGTACCGAAGTAGTAGAGGATGATACCGGTGAGCACGCTCGTCACGTTGGAGTCGATGATAGCGCTGAAAGCGTTGCTGTAGCCAGCTTGCATGGCCTGGCGTACGGGTTTGCCGGCGCGCATCTCTTCCTTGGTGCGCTCGAAGATGAGCACGTTGGCATCGACGGCCATACCGAGCGTCAGCACCATACCGGCGATACCGCTCATGGTCAGGGCAGCCTGGAAGCTGGTGAGGATGCCGAGGGTGAAGAAGAGGTTGAGCAACAGGGCGCAGTTGGCGACCATACCGGGACGGAAGCCGTACATGGCCACCATGTAGAGCATCAGGGCGATGAAGGCGAGGATGACGGAGATGAAGCCCTGGCGGATGGATTCCTGACCGAGGGTAGGACCTACGATTTCCTCACTGACGATGTTGGCGGGAGCCGGCATCTTACCGGACTTGAGCACGTTGGCCAGGTCGCGAGTGTCCTCGGCAGTGAAGTGACCCGTAATCTGGCTGTTACCGCCGGTGATCTCGTTCTGCACGTTAGGTGCACTGTAGACATAGTTGTCGAGCACGATGGCAATGGGGCGATGCACGTTGGCCTTCGTCAGGGCGGCCCAGCGGCGTGCGCCTTCGACGTTCATCTGCATGCTGACGCAGGGACGGCTGTTCTGGTCGTATTCGTCCTTGGCATCGGTGACGACGTCGCCCTCGAGGGGTGCGCGTCCGTTGCGCTCGGTGATCTTGATGGCATAGAGCTCGTAGACCTCGTCGTTCTTGTCGATACCCTTGACGCCCCAGAGCAGTTTCATGTCTGTGGGCAGGACAGCCTTAGCCTCGGGGGTCTCGAAGAGTGCGCTGATAGCTTCCAGGTCGCGCTTGCTGGCATAGCCTACGCATGCGCCATTGTCCTGCTGGAGGACCTGGAGGCGTGCGAGCAGCGGGTGCTGCTTGAGTGCCTGTTCGTCGGTGATGGCGTTGCCGGCCTCGGCCTTGGCTTCGGCTGTCTCGGCAGCGGCTCCCTTGGCGATAGCTGCGAGAGCATCATCGCTGTTAGCTTTGGCGCTGTCAGCCTTAGCTTCTTCGGCGGGTGCGGCGGCCTCTTCTGTAGCCTCTTCTGTAGTCTCTTCTTCAGCCTTGGCACTTTCGCTGCTGACGGCAGCGAGCTTGCTGTCGAGCTGAACGAGGAACGGCACGGCCTCGGTAGTAGTGTATGTCTCCCAGAACTCGAGGTTGGCCGAACCCTGGAGGAGCTTGCGTACGCGCTCGGGCTCCTTGATACCGGGGAGCTCAACCATGATGCGGCCCTCCTGGCCTTCGAGAGCCTGGATGTTGGGCTGCACGACGCCGAAGCGGTCGATACGGGTGCGTATGACATTGAATGAGTTGTCGATGGCGGCCTTCACCTCTTCGCGCAGTGCGCGCTCGACGTCGCGGTCGGTAGATTTGGTGTTGACCTTGCCGCGCAGCTGCTGGGTGGCGAAGAGCTCAGCCAGATTGCTGTTGGGCGCTATGGCCTTGTAGTCCTTGACGAAGAGCGAGATGAAATCGCCCTTGCCTTCCTTGACTTCCTGCTTAGCCTGAGCGATGGCTTGCTTGAAGTTGGCGTCATCCTTGTGGTCGGCCAAAGCATCTACGACGTCGGGCACGCTGACTTCGAGGATGACATTCATGCCGCCTTTGAGGTCGAGGCCGAGGCCTATACCCATCTCGCGGCACTCCTTGAGTGTCCAGACGCCGAAATAGACAGGCTCGTTGGTGAGCGAGTCGAGATAGTGCTGTCCTGCAGCTTCACCCTGCAGAGCGGCAATCTTCTCAGCTTTATTCTCGTGGTAGCGAGTCACGAACGAGAAACTCAGGTAGAAGATGCAGACCAGAGCGAGCAGGACTGCGAACAATTTTACAAATCCTTTGTTTTGCATTTTGTTTTAGTGTTTATTTAATGATTTTAGTTATAGTCAGCCAAAATAGCGCGCAAATATAGTGTTTTTTATTTACGCGCACGCCTAAAACAATAAAATATTTTCTTTTTGCCCTTGTTTTTACCCTTAAATGCCGCTGTTGGGTGAAAGAATGGTAGAAATAGGGCTATGGTCAGACAGCGTCATGGACTGGTCGACTTGTGTCTTGTGGCTTGACCAATGTTGACCGCTGAAGAGGATGTGATCGATGCGTACGGGGAAGCCTCGTTCGCGGAACGTGCGCCCCAATCCATTGCCGCTCTGGCGGAAAGCGCTGGTCAGGTGGCGGGTGAGCACGCGGTGGGTGTACGAGACGGGTGTGTCGTTGAAATCTCCGCAGAGGATGACGGGCCTGGGCAGCCATGCCGTGACGATGCTGTCGATGAGGTCTGTCTGTGCGGCGCGCATGGGAGCCGCTTCGGCCATGAGGCGCAGCAGAGGCTTCACCTCATCGATGAGCGAGTCGGCGGCGTTGCGGCTGCTTGCGGAGGCTGTCTGCTTAAGGGCATCGACGTATTTCTGCCGCAACTCGGGGCTGAAATGGTTGCTCTCGAAATGGTTGTTGATGAGCAGTATGGTGTCGGTCTGCCAGAGCAGATAGGCAAGGAATCCGGAGTTGTTGAGCGTAGGATAAGTGAGCTCCTCGAATGAGATAATGGGCAAGCGCGTAAACAAGGCGAGCCCCTTGACGGTGGCTTCGTTGTAGCCTTCAGGTGCGAGGCTGTCGGAGAGAGCCTGTGTGTAGGCCTGGGAATATGTCTCCTGCAGGCAGATGATATCGTCGCCACGGTTGGCGAGGTATTTCACAATCATGTTGCTGCCGTCATCGGCAGTGGCTTCCGCTCCCCCATAGCCATGTGTGTTGAAGGTAAGCACGCTCAGCGATGAAGGGGTGGGCTCAGAGGGGATGTTCAGCGGCATATAGTCTCGTACGAAGCTGAAACATGCAGCCAGGCCGACAATCGGAATCCACGTGCGCTTAACCTTGAAGATAATCCAGAAAAGAATGAAGGCTATGTCGGTGAAAAGGAATATGGGGAAGGCCAGTGAAATCAGCGTCAGACGCGGGTAGTGCTCGGGGCTGAGGTATGTCACAGCCGCTGCCAGCCACAGCAACGCTATGACGGCAATATTTGCACCTTCGAAGATGTGTACGAGCAGCGGTTTAATCCATTTCAGTGTCATTTTTCGCCCATTTCATCGAATTTACAGCAGTTTTTGTCGTGCGTGGTAGTGGCTGTGCCTACCGCTCACTGGCTTCGAAGAGTTTCCGTTTCTCTTCGTCGGTGAGGCTGTTGTAGCCTCCCCGTTTGACCTTGTCGAGGATGCGGTCGATTTCTTCCTGCCGCTGTTGTTCCTTCTGCCGCCACTGCATGTCGGCAGCATGCTTGCTGGCGTTGTTGGTGACGTTCATGCGGGCGCTCCTGGACGTCTTCCACCGGTTCTTCTGCGCCTGCCACCAGCGGGCTAACCGCTGAGTGAGGCTGGTGCTGTGCGTGCTGCCGGAGTGGGTGACGTCCTCGTAGCGTGAGTAGTAGCCACCTCCGTAGTTGCTGCCTAAGCCACCACCGATGTTGCCGAGGCCGCCGCCGAAGAAGCGTCCGTTGCCGCCGCTGTCGTGCCTGCGCCAGTAGAGGATGAGCAACAAACCGAAGATCATGCCTCCGAGGTGGGCCATGTGTGCGATGTTGTCGCCCCGATGTCCCAAGGCGCTCATGAGCTCGATGACGGCATAGCCGATGACAAACCATTTTGCCTTGATGGGTACAGGGATGGGGATGATGAAGAGTCGTTCGTTAGGAAATGTCATGCCGAAGCTGAGCAGGATGCCGTAGACGGCTCCCGATGCGCCTACCGTGGTCCAGTTGTTGAGGTAGGCGCTCATAGGCATGACCATGCCGTCGGCATTGACAGACTCGTAGGCGCTCAGCCCCTGATAGACATACTCAATCCATTGGGCTCCCTCCTGCATGATGCCGGCACCTACTCCGCAGACGATGTAGTAGAACAGGAATCTCTGCGAGCCCATGACCTGCTCCATGACACGTCCGAACATCCACACGGCAAACATATTGAAGAAAATATGTTCCCATCCGGCATGCACGAACATGTAGGTGAAGAACTGGTAGAGGCGGAAGTCCGTAGCCTTGAAGAAGTGCAGACCTAAGAGGTCATCGAAATCAATGCCGTAGCGCACGGCCACCAACTTGGCGAAAAACATCAGCAAGTTGATGATAATTATATTCTTTGTTACGTTAGGAATATTGAACATATTGCAGTTTTATGCAGCCTTTGTGTTAAATGAGTTCGCAAAAGTAGGCATTTTTGCTGTGTCTTGAGGGTAAAAGAGGATAAAATTGAGCTAAATGATGTCTTTTTTCTTTAAAAACTTGCAGCAAACCACAACTTTATATACATTTGCCACAAGAATAGGCATAACAGCAGCCTTTTTCGATAATAACGAAACATTATTCTCTAACTTTTTAATAAACCCTATTTATGAACAAGACAGATCTTACAAACGCCATTGCCGCTCAAGCTGGCTTGACGAAAGTAGATGCCAAGAAGGCACTCGACGCAACAATCGCTGCTATCACCGCAGCTCTGAAGGCTGGTGACAAGGTAGCTCTCATCGGTTTCGGTACATTCTCTGTAGCAGCTCGTAAGGAGCGCAACGGTATCAATCCTCTCACCAAGAAGGCCATTAAGATTGCCGCCAAGAAGCAGGCTAAGTTCAAGGCTGGTGCAGAGCTTGAAAACGCTATCCAGTAAAAATACATTCTTTACGATAAAAATCGTTTGCAAGAGAATGAGGCCTTCGACGTCGTGCGACGTCGGAGGCTTTTTTGTTGCGGGACCTTATCGCCGTGCCTGGAAGAACGTCTGCATCAGTTCCGCCGCCTCGTCGGCGAGGAGTCCGCTGACGACGGTTGTACGGGGGTGCAGGGCTTTCGGGGCAAACTGGCTGAAGCCACGTTTTGGGTCTGAGGCTCCGTAGACGAGGCGGCCCAGCTGACTCCAACCTATGGCCCCGGCACACATCGTGCAGGGCTCCAGCGTCACGTAGAGCGTAGCCTCGGTGAGATACTTACCCCCGAGCGCTGCCGCTGCCGCAGTGATAGCTTGCATCTCGGCGTGCGCCGTGACGTCGGTGAGACGTTCTGTAAGGTTATGAGCACGAGCCACTACACGCCCTCCCGCCACAACGATGGCCCCCACGGGAATCTCGCCTTCCTCGGCGGCCAGCCTGGCCTCGGCAAGCGCCATGCGCATGTATCTTATGTCTTCTTCCATTGCTTTGTACGTTGTATGGTTAAGTGGGGCAAAGTTACAAAATGATACTTTATTACACAAGAAAAGGGAATAATAAAGCATAAAAAGCTTTAAAACGAGTGGCCGTTTGGCTTAAAATGCTTACCTTTGCAACTCCATTTACACACGCATACGTATACACATGAATAAAATTATAGCTTTAGCCAACCAGAAAGGAGGCGTCGGTAAGACGACGACGTCGATGAATCTGGCAGCCTCGTTGGCTACCCTGGAGCGGCGCGTGCTGCTCATCGATGCCGACCCTCAGGCTAATGCCTCAAGCGGTTTGGGCATTGATGTCAAGAGCGTAGAGACCAGCATCTACGATTGCCTTATCGGCGGTGCCGACATCCGCGAGGCCATCTTCGAAAGCGATATACCCGGTCTGGACGTAGTGCCGAGCCACATAGACCTCGTAGGCGCTGAGATCGAGATGCTCTCGTTGCCCGAGCGTGAGCGTGTCATGGCGCGCCTGCTGCAACCGCTGGCTTCGGATTACGACTACATACTCATTGACTGTTCGCCCTCGCTTGGCCTGATTACCGTGAATGCCCTCACGGCGGCGAACTCCGTCATCATCCCCGTGCAATGTGAATACTTCGCACTTGAGGGTATCTCCAAGTTGCTCAACACAATCAAAATCATCAAGCAGAAACTCAACCCGCAGCTCGAGATTGAAGGCTTCCTGCTGACGATGTACGATTCGCGCCTGCGCCTGGCCAACCAGATCAAGGACGAGGTGCGCCGCCACTTCCAGGAGCTTGTGTTCAAGACGGTGATCAGCCGCAACGTGAAGCTCTCCGAAGCGCCTTCCCACGGCCTGCCGGCCATCCTCTACGATGCCGACAGCGTCGGCGCGCGCAACCATCTGGCTCTGGCACAGGAGATAATCGAAAAGGAAGATTCTGTTAATGCATAATTGAAATCTGTGACGACCGCTGTCTGTGACTTGTTAACATGACATTGTGTATGTCGGACTGCAAATTATGAATTGAGAATTGAGAATAACGAAATAGAATAAAGATAAGATGGCTCCACACAAGAAATATCCGGCCCTCGGCCGCGGCCTTGATGCTCTGATAGAGACTTCAGAGCCTCAGACCGAAGGCTCCTCTTCGATAAGCGAGACAGACATCTCGCTCATCCATCCCAACCCCAACCAGCCCCGTCGCGAATTCGACCCCGAGGCCCTGCAGGAGCTGTCCGACAGCATCCGTGAGATAGGCATCATACAGCCCATCACGCTGCGCAAGTTGCAGGACGGCACCTACGAAATCATCGCTGGCGAGCGGCGCTGGCGTGCATCGCAGATGGCCGGCCTCAAGACCATCCCTGCTTACATCCGCACAGCCGACGACGAGAACGTCATGGAGATGGCGCTCATAGAAAATATCCAGCGCCAGGACCTCAATGCCCTGGAGATAGCCTTGGCCTATCAGCACCTGCTCGAGCAGTATAGCCTCACGCAGGACCGGCTGAGCGAGCGCGTAGGCAAGAAACGTGCCACCATAACCAACTACCTGCGCCTGCTGAAGCTGCCCGCAACAATCCAGGTCGCCCTGCAGAACCGTGAGCTGGACATGGGACATGCCCGTGCGCTGCTGACTTTAGACAATCCGTCGCTGCAGCTGAAAGTGTTCGAACAGATCAAAGACGAGCACCTGAGCGTGCGCCGGGTTGAAGAGCTGGTGAAGGCTATCAACGACGGCGAGGACATAAAAGTGTCTGGGAAGAGACAGTTCAAGGGCAAGTCGAAGCTCAGCCGCGACTACGAGCTGCTGCGCGACAACCTCTCTCGCTGCTTCCAGACGAAGGTGCAGTTCAGCTGCAGCGAAAGCGGCAAGGGAAAGATCACCATCCCCTTCTCGGGCGAAGAGGAGCTGGAGCGTATTGTGGCACTGCTCGACAAACTGAAACACTGACCGACCTGCCTCGCCCGTGGCACCTTACTCACACAGCCAAGCTTTCGAATGAATACATATCAGCGCATCATAGTCATTGTTGTTGCCTTCATTGCGGCCTCGCTACAGCCCGTGGCCGCACAGCAGCCCGACAGCCTTCGCCAGAAAGCTGATGCGCGCCGTGTAGCCGATGAGTTTGCCTTGACACCCGACAGCATACTGCTGCAGCAGACCGACAGCCTGGCGCGGCGGGCCGTGCAGACAATCGATGCCGACAGCCTGGCCGCGCGCATAGCACCCTTCGTCCGACAGCCCTTCCGCCCTGACCCTTCACGCGCCCTCTGGCTCGGACTCGTGCTGCCTGGCGGCGGACAGATCTACAACAATAAGTATTGGAAGTTGCCGCTCATCTATGGAGGGTTCCTCGGATGTACCTACGCCCTGACGTGGAACAGCCAGATGCTCAGCGACTATTCACAGGCTTACCTCGACATCATGGATGACGACCCCAATACCAAGTCCTACGAGAAGATGCTGCCCATCAACTTCAATATGAGCGGCCGCGAGGAACAGTTCAAGGAAATCTTCAAAAACCGAAAGAATTACTACCGCAAATATCGTGACATGAGCATCCTGGCCTTTATTGCCGTCTATGCACTCTCGGTGATTGATGCCTACGTCGATGCCGAGCTCTCGAGCTTTGATATTTCCGAGGACCTCTCGTTCCAGCTACAACCTACACTCATAAACACTGACCCGCGCTTCGGCAACTGCGCGCCGGGGCAGCTGCGCCGAGGCCTGCCATCAGTAGGTTTGTCGCTGGCCGTAAATTTCTAAAATCAGGCCGTGACGGCCGCTAAACCATAAGATATGAAAAGGATTTTTAAAATAGTGCTTGCCACAATAACCCTCGTCGCCCTGCCTGCCATGCAGGTCTCTGCGCAAGTGGAGATTGACGAAGAGACCGAGGAGACGCTCGACCTCGAGGACGATGACGAGGCTGATGGCGACGACCACGAACCCACAGCCGCCGAGATAGACATCCCGGCAGGCATGGCGGCTGAGATGGACAGCCTGCTTCTGGAGTGGAACAACAAGAACTACCTCATCCCCGAAGGCGATTGCAACGATACAGGTGTCAACCCCGATTTCGACCGCGAGACGTATATCCATCGCCTGCAGCGGCTGCCCAACGTCATAGAGATGCCTTACAACGATGTCGTACGCCACTTTATCGACCAGTATACAGGACGCTTGCGTAGGTCAGTAAGCATCATCCTCGGAGCATCCAATTTCTATACACCTATCTTCGAGGAGGCTCTCGAGGCTTATCAACTGCCGCTCGAACTGAAGTATCTGCCAGTCATCGAGAGCGCCCTTAACCCGCAGGCCGTCAGCCGCGCCGGCGCCGTAGGCTTGTGGCAGTTTATGATTACGACGGCCAAGCAGTATGGCCTCGAGGTCAACAGCCTCATCGACGAGCGGCGCGACCCTATCAAGGCCAGTTATGCTGCCGCCCACTACCTCAAGGACTTATACGATATCTTCGGCGACTGGACGCTGGCCATCGCATCCTACAACTGCGGCCCTGGCAACGTCCGCAAGGCCATCAGCCGTGCCGGCGGCTCTAAGGACTATTGGCAGATCTATCCGTATCTGCCTCGTGAGACGCGCGGCTATGTTCCCGCCTTCATCGCCGCCAACTATATCATGACATACTATTGCGAACATAATATATGTCCTGCCACCGCTCAGCTGCCCGCTGCCACCGACACGGTGATGGTCGACCGCAACCTGCACGTGGATCAGATTACTGCCCTCTGCAACATCTCTGCCGATGCCCTGAAGGCACTGAACCCACAATATCGGACAAGCCTCATTCCAGGCTTCAGCCATCCCTGCACACTGCGTCTGCCCAACGCTTCTATGACAGCCTTCATCGAGGCAGGCGATTCCATCTACACCTATCGTGCCACCGAGCTGCTGACGAGCCGGGCCGAGATTGAAGTGGCGGAGGCGCAGCAGACTGCTCAGGCCACAAAGATAAGCCCTCGACGTGGACGGGGGCGTAGCCGCAGCACCGGCCGCAGCGCACGCTCGGCTACCGTACGCCGGGGCGACACCCTCGGAACCATTGCCAAGCGCAACGGCACCACGGTGGCCAAACTCCGGAAGCTCAACGGCATCCGTGGCAACAACATCAAGGCCGGACAGAAGATACGCGTAAAATAAATTCTAAGAGAATATGGACGACGATGCTATGCGCCAAGCTCAAGCTGATGAGGAGATGATAAGCGCTGCTTATCAGCGGCTCATCAACACCTACCTGGCTTCACCTCACCGCAAGAAGGTGGACCTCATCTCGCGAGCTTTCAACTTTGCCAAGCAAGCTCACAAAGGCGTGCGCCGCCTCTCCGGCGAGCCGTATATCATGCATCCGCTGGCGGTGGCACAGATTGTCTGCGGCGAGATAGGACTCGGCTCCACCAGCATCTGTGCAGCACTGCTCCACGACGTCGTCGAGGACACCGACTACACCGTCGAGGACCTTACCAATATCTTCGGCGATAAGATTGCGCAAATTGTTGACGGCCTGACAAAAATCTCAGGAGGCATCTTCGGCGATAAAGCATCGGCCCAAGCCGAGTCGTTCAAGAAACTGCTGCTGACGATGAGCGATGACATACGTGTCATCCTAATAAAAATCTCCGACCGACTCCACAACATGCGAACGCTGGGTTCGCAACCGCCTCACAAGCAATATAAGATAGCAGGCGAGACGTTATATATCTACGCCCCGCTCGCTCATCGCCTCGGCCTCAACCTAATCAAAGAGGAACTCGAGGACTTCAGCTTCCGCTATGAGCATCCTGAGGCCTATGAGCAGATATGCCAGCAACTCGATGAAATACGCCCGCACCTCAATGATGCTTTCCGCACGTTTATCCAGCCGATAAGGGATAAACTCGACAAACTCGGACTGCACTACGATATCAAAGCCCGAATAAAGCGGCCATACAGCATTTGGACAAAGATGCAGAACAAAGGTGTCAAGTTCGAGGAGATATATGACATCCTGGCCGTACGCATAATCTTCGACCCGCATTCGTCAGATACCGAGATCAACGATTGCTTCCAGATCTACGCCGCTTGTACCAGCATCTACAAGGCTCATCCCGACCGCTTCCGCGACTGGCTCTCCAACCCCAAGAGCAATGGCTATCAGGCCCTCCACACTACGCTCATGAGTAAGCAGGGCCGGTGGATAGAGCTGCAGATACGCTCACGCCGTATGGACGACATGGCCGAGCGCGGTTTTGCGGCCCACTGGAAATACAAGGAAGGCGAGAAGGATACGTCGGCCAGCGAGACGGAACTCGAGAAGTGGCTCTCGACGATTAAGGAAATCCTCGATGACCCGCAGCCTTCGGCCATGGATTTCCTGTCGACCATAAAGCTCAACCTCTATTCCTCAGAGATCCTCGTCATTACGCCTAAGGGCGAGTTCAAGACCATGCCGGCAGGCTGCACCGCCCTCGACTTCGCCTTCTCTATACACACCGTGCTCGGCACACATTGCATCGGAGCTAAGGTTAACCATCAGCTCGTGCCGATAAGCTATAAACTTAAGAGCGGCGACCAGGTAGAAATCCTTACGTCAAACACTCTGCGCGTCGAGCCTTCGTGGATAAAATTCGTCACTACGGCGAAGGCTAAAAACAAAATAGAAGTCATACTCCGCCGCCAGCGCCGCGAGCAGCAGAAGCATGGCGAGGAGATGTTTGAACAGTGGTGCAAGGACAACGACCTTGAGCAGAACAGCCAGATGCTCGACCGCCTGGCCATGTACCACCTGATGGAGACACGTGAAGAGTTCTTCGCAGCGTTAGGCTCGGGGGCTGTGACGTTAGGTGAAGAGGACCTGCATACGCTGAAATCATTCAGCAGCAGTAAAGACGAGAGCAGGAGCTGGACGCGGTATATTCCCTTCTACAAGCGGAAGCGACAGACTTCGCAACAACCCCAACAGGATGAAGCCGACTCTTCCGCGGAGGCATCGCTCGTCATCGACCGCAAGAAACCTTTATACCTCAGTGAGGAGAATATCGGGCGGGTAAGTATTTGTCCCAATTGCAGTCCTATTCCTGGCGACGAGGTGCTCGGCTATCTCGACGAGCAGAACAGGGTGATCGTCCATAAGCGCAACTGCAGCATCGCCAACAGGTTGAAGAACGTCGATGGCAACCATATCCTGGCCGTCTTCTGGGATACTCACAAGCAGATGAGCTTCGCCGCCACGCTGCACATGGAGGGCATCGACCGCGTAGGCATCATCAAGAGCCTTACAGACGTCATCACCGAGCAGCTGAACGTCAATGTTCACCAGCTGTCTATTGCTGCGCGTGAGGGCATCTTCCAAGGAGATATAGAGCTCGGTGTCCACGACACCGATGACCTGGATGTCATCATCAGCAACCTGCAAAAAATAGATGGCATTGAGAAGGTAAAACGTGTCTCCTGAGGTAAGGCTTGCAAAATAAGCCCAAGCCTTCCAACCTAAACCCTTAAGCCTTTCGCCCTAAACCCTTAAGCCTTTCGCCCTAAACCCTTAAGCCTTTTGGTTCCAATCTCTAATCCCTAATCCCTAATCCTTTTTTGCCAAAACCCCTTAATCCTCTCTCAAAAGGTGGCTTAAGGGTTTTTCGTATCTGCTGGCTTGCCTCTTATTCTTTCCTCTTAGCGTCAAGGTGATAGGTGAAGGATAGGCAGGCGTAGTGGTGGCGAAGGTCGGTGCGGGTGACGGTTTGCTGGTAAGCGCTCTGGCTGATGCGTTTCCCGTCGCGGGCATTGAGGATGTCGTCGAACTCCAGCTTGAGGCGAGCCTTGTTTTTTAGGAACTTCCACGTTACGGAGGCGTCCCAGACGAGCAGGTTGCGGTTCATGCTGCTGATGGTGTAGCCGCTGTACGTCTGCTCGGCTATTGATGTCCAGAAGACGAATTGTCGCCATGTGGCTTCGCCGCGCAGTCCGAAGTTGTTTTTCCAAAGGGTGGTGTTTTGCTCGGGCGAGTCGGAATAGCGCAGGCGGTCGGGGCTCATCTCGCCGAAGACCGAGAGCTTCAGCCAGTTCCAGTCGGCAGAGATGGTGACGAGGTCGGAGAAGAGGATCTGGTGGCGGCGGTTGAGCGGAGTGCCCTCCTGGCTGTTGTGGAGAGTATTAGTCTTTTCTATGAGTTGCATGAGGAAGGCATAGCTCTGCTCCGTGTTGAAGCGCAGGTCGTTCTGCAGGCGGAAGATGTCGCCGAGCCCCTGGTCGTAGTTCACGCGGAAGGTCAAGCCACGTGTGCCTCTCACGTTCCTGGGCCGGCTGGTGTAGACACCCGTCGAGGGCTGGTAGGTCAGGGCCGTGCGTGTCTCGCGGTCGCTCTGCTTGTAGCCGATGGCTACTGCGAGCGAGAGTTGCTGTTTGGCCAGTATGGTGTTGAAGTTGAGGGTGGCGTTGTGGGTGTGAGTGTCGCGCAGGCGCGGGTTGCCCTCGGTGATGTAGAGAGGGTCGGTCAGGTCGCGGTAGGCCAGTGTGCTTATGAGTTGTGGCTGCGAGGTGGTGTGGCTGTAGTTCAGATCCATGCCGATGGTCTTGGTCAGTTTCCAGGTCATGCGCATCGACGGCTCCATCAGCAGACGTTGGCGCGTGGCGGTGGTGTCGAGCCCTCCACGGCGGTAGTCCTGATGCTCATGTTGCCATTTGGTCTTGAGGCTTGGCATGATCTTCACGGGGCTGAAGTCGATGGTTGAGCTGAGGTTGAGTCCGTGGCTGAGGAGGTCGTTCTGGTCGCGATAGCTGTTGGCGGCATCGGCCTGCCCGTCGGTCTCGAAGTCCTGACGGCTGCTGTTGCGCTCGTAGTTGAACTCGTAGGCGGCTCCTGCGAGCCAGCGCTTCCGCAGCCATTTCTTGAAGTGGCCTTCGGCAAAGGCGGCGAAAGCGGTGGAGGGGGTGCGGGAATATTGGTTGAGCAAGGAGCCTGTAATCTCTGCGGGAAACGCTCCGAGCGCGGATTCTATCTGGCGCTCAGTCCATTGCTCGTCCTTGCCGTCGGTATATGATATGCGGTAGCTGGCGCCAAGTTGTGAATCGTTGTTCATGAAGTGGTACCATGTGCCTTCGGTGCCTACGTTGAACTCATGGCCCTCTCCGTTGCTGCGCGTCAGCTGCCGCAGCAGGCCTTCCTGCTCGGTGTCGGTGTGGCCGTTGGAGCGCTTTTGTGTGTAGTTGGCCTCCACTTCGAAGAGGAAAGTGTTCTGCGTGTCGGGGTCCCAGACGAAATAACTGTTGAGGTATGGCGAGAGGTTGTGGTTGCGGCTGTAGTTCTCTGTGCGGGTGCGCTTCACGTCGGCCTCCTCCGCGAAGTTCTCCGTCTCGCTGCGTGTGGTGCGCCATCGGTCGAAATGCGAGAGGCCTCCGCTGACACTGTAGTTGTTGCTCATCTTCTGCTTGCCTTCCTCGCGGTTCCAGTTGTGCTGGTAGCCGCCTGCTGCGCTCTGCCCCTGGCCGTAGCCCATGCCTTGACTGCTCCATCCCCCGTTCATGGAGCGTTTCTTCTGCTTGTCTACGTCGTTGGCGTTGATTGAGAACAAGGCGGGGTCGGTCTTCGAGAGACGCGTCATTTCGAGGTCGGCCTCGTAGTGCTTGGGCGTATGGTAGGTGGCTGTGGCATCGCCGTACCAGCGGTCGAGGAAGCCGGGCTTGATGGTCAGGTCGAGCACCATGTCCTCGCCGCCGTCGTCCTTGCCGGTGCGCTCGCTGAACTTCGAGGATTTGTTGTATGCCTTGATGCTCTCCACCGCCTCGGCAGGCAGCTGGCTCACGAGGCCGTCGCCGCCGAAGAGGCTCTCGCCGTCCATGGTGATGCGTATTGGTTTGCCGTTCCAGGTCATGCTGCCGTCGTCGGCCACCTCGACGCCTGGCAGCTGCCGGATGAGCTCGTCGAGGCGGGCTCCCTCCTGCAGGTGGAAGGCTTCGGGGTTGAAGACGATGGTGTCGCCGCGCACGGTGAAGCGGCGCGCACGACTTTTCACCTCCAGCATCTTCATCAGCGTCTCGGAGGGCTTGAGCTCTATGTCGCCCACGTCCACCGTGTCCTTCCGATCCTCGGAGAAGCCCAGCACCGTCTTCGTCTTGGAGTAGTAGCCCAGCATCGAAACTTCTAACGTGCCGCGGCTGCGCAGGTGCAGGTGGAAGCAGCCCAGCGAGTCGGCTGTGCTTTGCGTGACCATCGTGGCGGTCATGCCGTTGTAGTCTATCGTCTGGGCAAGCTTAAGCGAGGCTTCGGGCAGAGGTTCCTTGGTCTCAGCGTCCACCACGCGCCCCTTGATGATATCGGCACGGAGGGGCATGGCGGCAAGCAGGAGACCGCAGAGGAGGGTGAACAGCGAACGGTGGTAACTCGTCATTAGCGACATAACTTTATGAAACAACGGAATATGTGCAATGCTTATTGTTTCTGGGCTTCTTATTTAATTTTCATGAGTTGTGAGAGGGCCAGACCGAAATATATCTTATCAGAGGTCTCTTTGGCTTCTGTAATCAGCTCCCCGACTTCACGCTTCAGTTGCTCCAAAGCTTCCTTGGACGCATCATCGGTGAAGAAGCCGAGCTCCTTGGCCTGTCGGCAGAGGTTGTAGACAGAGATGGCGTTGAACTCGCGGTTCTGTCCGGCCAGAAACTGTTGCTTCAGCTGCGAGAAGACGAGTAGGATGTTGTCGTTGCAGAGGAGGTCGGCGGCATTGACCTCCTCGCCTTGCCGCAGGCGCTGAGCCACGTCGGTCACAGGGTTGGTGTCGTGGTCGAGGCTGTCGGCCCAGATTACGATGACGTCGTCTGTCTGAAACTTCTTATTCAGGCGGCTGTTGACGTCCTGTAGCCGCTCTTCGGCATCGCGAAAGAGGCTGTCGAGCGATTCCATGGGATAATCTTTGTCGCCCCATTGCACGCGGGCGTTGCCTTTGATTAACATAGGCTTACCCTTCCGCACTGTGATGCGCGACTTGCCGAAGTCGAGGTATGGCCCGTCTCGCTGAATGATAGTTGACTTGGCCGAGGGAATCTTGGCGTAGGTCACGACGTAACGCACGTCGGTGCTCCCTTTCCCTGTTTCGCGCCACTCCAGAGCGTAGGCGTAGCGGTGGCTTTTCGTCGTGTCTGCTGCATCGAGGATGTTCACGTTGAGGTAATTGTTGTAATCCTTGCCGATGGTGACGTAGCGGTTGACGTCGTCGCCGATCATCAGGTTGCGTTGGCTGTCGTTGGTGTCGCCCTTGGGCGTCTCCGTGAGGCTGTTGATGCTGTAGCAATTTGGGTTGTCGTGGCCGTTAGCCTCCAATGCCTGTATCATCGCGTCAAGGAGTTGACGCCGCTTCTTTGGTAGTGTGAAGGTGTAGGTGTCGCAGCGCCATTTCAGCGGCGCTCCTGCTTGCTGCACGTCGCGCTCCTGTCCGAGGTTCTTCTGCACGTCGATTTTGGCGTCAATGACACGACTGATGTTAGAGTTCATCCAGTCCTCTATGTCCTGCACAATGCGTTGTGCCGATATGGTGGTCGCCGTTAGCAGCAGACCAGTCGCCAGTAAGTATTTCTCTATCGTTTTCATAATAATAAGTAGGTGTACAAAGCTGTTATTGCGTTACGTTTATTGTTTCGCGTGTTAATCTGTTAGAAAGCAATGATGGGCTGAGGCTGCTCTTCGCCTGTGATGCTGGCTTGATAGGTGCGCACGGTTTTCACGGTCTCTTGCTGCTTGTAGGCTACTTGCAGTGCAGCTTCGGCAAGGAAGATGTCTGCGAGCGCCTGTTTCTCGGGGGAGAGTTGTGGGGCTTCGGCCTCAGGAAGCTCAGAGGCAGCGTTGCTCACGGCAGGTTCTGTCGCTTCGGCTACTGTGTTGAGCTGTTGTTGTGAGGGCTCTTGAACTGGTGGCGTTACGGTGGCCGCTTGTGCCAGCAGCGGGCGAGACCTCTGCGGGGAAACCGCCGACCGCGGATGTGGGGCGGCTGCAGGTTGCGCCTTCTGCGGGGAAGCCGCCGCGGGCTGAATGGAATCGTGTGAACTGGTCGTGGCGGGGTGGGCTGATGTCTCCGGTACGTGCTCCGTAGTCGCGATGGTTAATGTAGGCTGCATTTCTTCCATTCTCGGCCAGACAAGGTAGGCCAGAGTCAGCACTGCTGCGGTGGCGAGGAGCCCGATGAGGGCTGTGCGCACCTTCCGCAGCGGCAACACCTGTTGCCTGCCGTGGCGTGAGTCCGGCACCTGCGGCAGGTCGTGCAGCGCGTCGTGAACCTCTGTCAGCATCGTGTACCAAGCCTTCATCTCGGGGTCGCGGGCCAGTTGCATCAGATCCTCGTCCGTGAAACGTTCGGGGTGGTCTGTCATCTCCAGGAATCTCTGGAATTTATCGTCCGTAGTCATCATTGCACTAACTTATATTTTTCACTCTTAATTAATTCATAATTCATCATTCGTCACTCATCATTCACTCGTCACAATCTTTCTCAGCCGTTCCAGCGCGTTGCGCAGGTGCTTGTAGACAGCCACCTGGCTGATGTTCATCGTTTCGGCAATCTCGCGGTAGCTCTTCTCCTCATAGTAGCGGAGCTGGAGCGTGCGGCGCATAGGTGTGGTGAGCCCGGTTTCTATCGCCTTGCTGAGTGTCGCGCGTCGTTGTTCGTACTCCTCTTCCTGCTCCCAAGCAGTAAGACTTGGTTCGTCCAGCGGCAGTCTCCGTCGCACACGTTCCGCCACTTTCAGCTGTCGCAGGCGGTCGATGCAACGATGGCGAACGGCCACGAAGAGCAGCGCTACTTCAGTCTCAGGTAGTCCGTCACTCACCAGCTTCTCGAACACCTCGCTCACGGCATCCTCAGCTTCCTCCTCGCTGTGCAGCAGCGCTGTGGCGAAGCGTAGGAGGCGCTCGTGGTGCACCGCGAACAGCTGTCCTAAAGGTGTTGGTTCGTTCATCTGTTTCTTGTCCTGTGGGAGCATCTTTGGCTTAATGTTCTGCAAAGATAACGAGCGAAGCGTTGTTTTCCTAACCTCGCAGCTGACAATTTTTCCTTTTTTAACGTGAATTCGGTATAAGCTCTATGCTATTTATCTTCTTTTGTCAATGATTTCAATATTTATTTCTATTGCTGTCCGCTAAAACTCAGATGCGCAATAATCATCGTC
>CAJOLI010000036.1 GCA_905235285.1 uncultured Bacteroidaceae bacterium | reverse complement strand
TAAATTGCATTTTTCACTTAGTCATTACTATGGCTATCAGCTGTTTATACCACTTTTAGTGAAAAATGAAATTTAAAACTCCTCACGCGCGCGCGAGGCGCATGATTGCTTACTCAGTTGTTATACAGCGGCACGCCCAACAGAGGATACCGCTCGGCCACTCCAACACGACTGATGGGACTTGGCATAATTTATCCAATGGCAACTCACGCCGGAGGACTGCAATCATCGCAAACCACTGGAAAGCAGAAAGTTCACGCAATCCCTCTTCGGAAAGCTCTTTGCCGACAAATGATATATCCGTCAGGATTGAAACTTTGCCAATAATCTCTTTGCGGGGCTCATTGCATACGACCTACCGCCAAAGAAACCGGGAACGAATATTGAAATCATTGACAAAAGAAAATTAATAGCATAGAGCTTATACCGAATTCACTTTAAGTTTAACAATCGGCATGGCTCTAACTTTTTTCTTTATGGGAGGATAGAGTGATGAGGCTTTATTTGCGCAAGTGGTAGCGCTGTCCGGCCAGGCTCTTTAAGACGCCCTTCATCTCGAGACCTACGAGAAGCGATGAGAGTTTGAAGATGGGAAGGGCCGTGGCCGTCAGCAGTTCAGGCAGCGAGAGGTCGGCATCGGAGGCTTGAAGTGTGCTCAGAACCTTTTGTTCATCGGGGTCCAACTCAGGGAACAATTCAGTCTGGAGCGGCGCTTTAGTGTCTTTGGCAGCTTGCCATCCGAGGTCATTCATCATGTCTGTGGCGGAGCAAATGAGCGTAGCGGCATTGCGGCGGATGAGTGTATTGCAGCCTTCAGAGTTCTTGTCGGTAGGGCGTCCGGGCACGGCAAATACTTCTCGGTTGTAGTCCGAGGCTAATCGTGCCGTGTTGAGTGATCCTCCTTTCGAGGGACTTTCAACGATTACGGTGGCATCAGCCAATCCCGCCACAATGCGGTTTCGTTGCAGGAAGTTGAGTCGGTCGATGGGCGTATGGCTTGTAAATTCCGTGATGAGGCCTCCGTTGGCGAGCATTTCAATGGCAGTATGTCGATGTGCCGACGGATATATTTCGTCGAGGCCGTGGGCCAGCACTGCTACTGTTGGCAGTCCATTGTCGAGGGCTGCCCTGTGGGCCGCTATGTCTATGCCGTAGGCGAGTCCGCTGACGATGAGCGCTTTGTTGTCGTACGACGCTATCTCTCGCCCCATGTCGGTGCATATGTCTCGTCCTCGCTCGGTGCAACGTCGGGTGCCTACGATGCTTACCACGTGTTCGGCGTTCAGATTGGCGTTGCCAAGGAGGTACAAGATTAGCGGTGCGTCGTCGCAGGTGCGCAGTCTGACTGGGTAGTTCTTGTCGTCTTGAATGGCGAGGATATTTATTTTATGGGCACGTGCGTACGTCAGCTCCTCTTCGCAGGCTTTGATGAAACTGGGAAGAGCAGCGAGCAGCTCTGCTGCACGAGTAGACACGTTCTCAAACACGTGGCTGGCATCTGAGCGATTCTCGTAAACAGCAGTGGCGCTGCCGAGGGTCTCGAGCAGCACACGTTGCGATTTGCTGTGGCCGCGTAATGCCATCGTCAGCGCCATGGTATATATGAGTTCTTGTTCGTCCATATGAGTGTTAACTTAATCCCTAATCTCTAATCCCTATTCCCTATTCCCCTTCAGATATTCGTAACCGAATCGGCAGCGAAGGCAGTCGAGGCGGTCGCAGTATTCCCGCTTTAGTTGGATGAGGGCTTGGCTGTCGGCAGCTGTATCTACGCAGAGGCCGCATTGCTGCCACTGTCGCATGATGAAGTTGCGTTCAGCCTTGAGGCTTTCCAGAAGCTCTACGGCCCGTTCTTGCAGTCTCTCGTCGTGATGTTCCTGTCCGTAGGCGTAGAGGGTAGGCACAACGGAGTTTATAATTATGAGGTCGCGACTGGCCGTGCTGAGCGTCTTTGCTTTGTGCTCTGAAATCAGGCCGAAGAGATAGTGGTCGGTCCAATATTCGCTCACGCCCGTTTCCAAACACTCGTGCAGGACCTGGCGGTCGGCTGCTTCTAAGATGGCCGACAGCCCTGCCGTGCGACGTGCATACAGCTGTGCGAGCTGCACGATGCGCAGGTGCGGAAAGTTCTGCGGCCTAAGTCGCAGGTAACGCCAGCGAGCTTGGTCTATAGGTTCTGGCAGCTGGAACTTATGTGCCAGGAATGTCCATTCGCTGCGCAGCCGTTTGAGATATGCATCGGTGGCAGCAGCCGTGCGGGCTGATGGTGGTATGGCTTCGTCAGCAAGCAGTCCGGCCGAGCCCAGAAATAGTGCTTCAAGCTGGAATGAGTCGTCGCGATGCTTGGCTGCCGCATGCAGAGGGAGGTGACGAGCCCAATATTCAAAAGCATCACCGTTGATGCCAAAGCCGAAGTTGCGGGCTATGGTGATGAAGAAGGCACGTTCCCAATCGCCATCGGTGAGACGTAGGCGTTCGACGACCTTGGCAGCTCGCTCCTGCAGGCGTTCGGCCAAAAGAGCTGACAGCCAGGAATGTGCGAGCAGGCGTGAGAGCTTGGGTATGATTCTCCAGCAGCGGGGGTAGTCGTCAGTGCGACACAGCTCGGCATAGTCGGTACGCAGACTCTCGGGAATGGGTAGCTGAAGCTGTGGTGGCATCTTGCCGTCAGCGGTCACGACGTCAGTATCTACGACTTCGGCCACGTGGAGGATGATGCTGTTGTAGGCGGCATCGGTGTGGTGGCCGTGGCGCACCCAGTCGCTGGAGCGAAGGTGAATCTCTACATTACCGACCCAAACGGTAGCGCCGATGCGGACCTTGGCATTGAAAAAGTCAGGGCCTGCATCGGCGTTACGGAGTCCGGGATCTATCACCTCCAAGGCTTCTCCCGTAGTGGTGTGTAAATCGGCGAGCGGGAAGAGACGGTGGCGCCAGACGTAATGTAGAAGTTGTTCCATCAGCGTGAGAGCGGTGCTTGTCAGCAAGGCATTACTTTATCCCGTCGACCCATCTGAAGAGTCTGTTCCATCGGATGCGTCCGTCGGACCAGGCTCTGTCTTTATCTATAGAAAGCCATATCATGATGGGCTTTCCTACGATGTGGTCTTCGGGCACAAAGCCCCAGTAGCGGCTGTCGGCCGAGCAGTGGCGGTTGTCGCCCATCATCCAATAGTAGTCCATGCGGAAAGTATAGCTGGTGGCTACGGTGTCGTTGATGAAGATGGTTCCGTTGGGGTCAACGCGCAGGCTGTTGCCCTCGTAGACAGCGATGGGTCGCTCGTAGATGGGCAAGTTGTCGAGTGTGAGGTCTATAGTCTGGCCTTTGGCGGGAATCCATACGGGTCCATAGTTGTCACGCGTCCAGCCGGTGAAGCCGTTGAGGGGGTAAAGGTCGTCGTGCGTGGCGGAGGTGTCAATGTCTATGGCGAGGATGTAGTCCTCTTTGAGGAGCCGCTGGCGTGCGGCATCGGTGAGTGGCATAATGCCCGTCTGGTGAAGGTCGCGCAGGTCTTCGCTGCGCAGGCGGAGCTCATGTGCGACGTCTTCGGGCAGGTCGTGCTGCAGCGGGTCGCGGAAGCGAATATGGTAGTTGTACTGCACGTTGTCGGGTTCTTTATTGGGCTGGCCGTCGAGGTATATTATGCGGTCGCGTATCTCTAGAGTCTGCCCTGGAAGCCCCACGCAGCGCTTGACGTAGTTCTCGCGGCGGTCGACGGGTCGCGAGAGTATTTCGCCGAATTCCTGACGGTTGTCTACGATGTACTGGCGGCCGACGCCGTAGAAGATGTCTGAGAGCTGACGCCGCTGCAGCGCGGTGAGGCTGTCGATGATAGGCATCTGGGGCGTATTCTGCTGTATGATCTGGCGCCCGTAGCCGTAGCAGAGGCCATAGAAGTCGGCGGCCTGATAGAAAGGATTGGCCACGACGGTGTCGCCGGAGGGGTAGTTGAAGACGACAATGTCGTTGAGGGTTACGGGTTTGGGTGAGACACGTTTATAATCCCAGCGGATGAGCTCGGAGTAGGATTTCATGCCGTTGGGTAAGGTATGCTGGACGAGCGGTAGCGAGAGGGGTGTCTGTGGCACGCGTGGCCCGTAGCTCATCTTAGATACGAAGAGGTAGTCGCCGACGAGGAGACTCTTCTCGAGCGACGAAGATGGTATAGTGTAGTTCTGGAAGAAGTAGATGTTGACGAAGTAGACGGCAACGAGTGCGAAGACGATAGCGTCGACCCACGACATAATGGTGCGTGTGACGGGGTTCTCTAGCTCTTTCCACCACGTCCAGGGTATCTTCTTTGTGATGTAGGCATCGAAGATGAGTGGCACGAGGATAAGTCCCCACCAGGCGTCGACCCAGGCGAGGAACCATATATAGAGTGCGAGGACGATGATGAGCTTGACCCAAGTGGTCCAGCGGGGCGATTTTTGTTGTTCGATTTCTTTCATTATCAATTATATTATCATTTTTCAACTCTGAACATTCCTTTCGAGCTCTGCTCGCTTCGCTTGTGAAGAACTCTCAACTCTCAAACATTTGATCCATGGTGAGCAGTCCGGAGTGAGTGGCGGTATATTCGGCCGCGAGGACAGCTCCGAGAGCAAAGCCGCGTCGCGAGTGTGCGTCGTGGGTGATGGTGATGCTGTCGGCTTCGCTGTCCCAGGCTATGGCGTGTATGCCGGGCACTTCACCCCGTCTTATGCAGTCAATGGCCAGTTCGTCAGTTCCTGGCTGGTGCTCGGTGGTAATGCTACCGTCGGGTTGCGTCATGGTGCCGGTCGTCCAGCGCTGCTTGCGGCTGCTCTCGGCTATGACCTGTTGTGCGAGGGTGATGGCTGTTCCAGAGGGATGGTCGAGCTTGTGTATGTGGTGGACCTCGGTCATGCGGACGTCATAGTCGGGGAAACGGTCCATCAAGCGCGCGAGGTAGCGGTTGACGAGTCCGAAGAGGTAAACGCCGACGCTGAAGTTGGAACTCCAGAAAAGGGTGTGGGCACCGTCGGCGCAGAGGGCTTCGATGTCTGCGGCGTGGTCGGCATACCATCCGGTACTGCCGGAGACTACCTTGACACCGGCGTCGAAGGCTCGCAGGATGTTGCCGTAGGCTACGGCGGGCGCGGTGAACTCAATTGCTACGTCGGCTGAGCGGAAGGCGGGGCTGGCAAAATCTTCCTGATTGTCGACGTCGATGCGGCAGACTATGTCGTGGCTGCGGCTGAGGGCTATTTCCTCAATCATACGGCCCATTCGGCCGTATCCTATAAGTGCTATTTTCATAAACTTTTAACTGTCAATTACGCGTGTAGCGCTTGCTTTTCTATATAATCGGGAAGCTCATGCCATTGATTTTGCGATAGAGGTCGAGGGCGTAGACGTCAGTCATACCAGAGATGTAGTCGAGGACGGCTAGCAGGCGGTCGTAGAGCCGTGGCGCGCGTATCTGGTACTGTCGTGAGACGCGGTTTAGGAGCAGCTCAGAGTAGGCCCGTTCGGGGTGTATGGCTGCTTCGACCATGATGTCGGTGAGGAACGTTATAACGCGGAAGCCGGCGAGCTCGATGTCGACGACATCGCGTGAGTGGTAGATATGTCCATATGATGTGCTTACGCAGGCGTCGTAGGCGCGGTGCGGCGTCTCGGAGATGTGCTCGATGAGGGAGCCCTGGAAGCGGCCTTCGAGAATCTCGTTCTCGGCATCGACGAAGACGCGCACACATTCGGCCTCGAGACAGTTGATGACACATGATCGGAGATAGACAATCTGCTCGTTGACGTCGCGCACATCGAGGTGGTTGAGATAGCTGGCAATCTCGTCGCGGCGGGCTGGCTCGAAGTAGGCCATAAGCAAGTCGCGTGTGTCGGCTGTAGAGAGTATGCGCAACTTGTGGGCATCCTCTATGTCCATAATCTCGTAGCAGATGTCGTCGGCGGCTTCGACGAGGTAGACGAGTGGGAAGCGAGCGTAGCGCAGTGCTCCGGGAGGAGCGCTGAGGCGTGCTATGCCAAGTTCGGCGGCTATGCGCTGGAAGTCGGGGCGCTCGGCCTCGAAGAATCCGAATTTCTGGTGGACGCCGGCAAGATTGCTGGAGAAAGGATATTTGACAATGCTGGCCAGAGTGCTGTAGGTCATCACGAAGCCGCCGGGCCGCCGGCCGTCGAAGTGGTGTGTGAGGAGCCGGAAGGCGTTGGCGTTGCCCTCGAAGTGTGTGAGGTCGTCCCACTGCAGGGGCGTCAGGCGGTCGCCGGTGTCAGGGTCTTCGTAGGTCTGCAGCCAGCGCCCAGCGCCTTCGCTGAAGTAAGTGGCTATGGCGCGTTCTCCGGAGTGCCCGAAAGGCGGGTTGCCCAGGTCATGGGCGAGGCATGCGGCGCTGACGATGGCTCCGAGTTCGCCGAGGTGTGTATGTGCGAGGTCGGGATGTCGTTCCAGCAGCAGGCGTGCGCTGTCGTTGCCGAGGGAGCGCCCTACGCTGGATACTTCGAGGCTGTGGGTTAGTCTGTTGTGTACGAAGATGCTACCAGGCAGCGGGAAGACCTGCGTCTTGTTCTGCAGCCGGCGGAAAGGTGCGGAGAAGATGAGGCGATCGTAGTCGCGCTGGAACTCGGTGCGGTCGTCGCGATGAGCCTGCGTACCTTCCAAGCCGAGGCGCTGACTGCTCAAAAGCTGTTTCCAATTCATCATATTGCTGCAAAAGTAGATAAAAAAACTTATATCGCGCGTGCGTTCAATAATATTTTTGTACTTTTGTGCCGAATTTTACAGTGAAGCACGCTTTCGCGCTCAAGAATTGCCAGCTAAGGGCATGTCGCGGAAACATCTGAATAACGAAACAGAAAGATGGAAGTAAAGATTATCAATAAGTCGCACCATGCGCTGCCGGCGTATGCCACACCCCTCTCAGCGGGTATGGATTTGCGCGCCAACCTCGACGAGCCCCTTGTTGTGGAGCCTTTTGCGCGTGTGTTGGTGCCTACGGGTCTCTTCATAGCGTTGCCCGAGGGTTATGAGGCTCAGGTGAGGCCGCGTAGCGGTCTGGCTCTGAAACACGGGCTTACGGTGCTGAATTCGCCCGGCACTATAGATGCAGACTACCGTGGCGAGGTGTGTGTCATTCTGGCAAACCTCTCGCAGCAGCCGTTTACCGTCAACGACGGCGAGCGGGTGGCTCAGATGGTGGTGGCACGCCACGAACGTGTGGAATGGCAGCCCTCTGAAGTCCTTGATGCCACTGAGCGTGGCGCAGGAGGTTTCGGGCATACTGGTGTGTAGAATCTAAAGTTTAAGGGCACGGCTTGAGGCCGTAGTTGAAAGTTGAAAAGATACTATAATTACATAATCATCGTTTTGACCATCGTTTTGGCAGCCTGCGGCACTATTAGGCGGGCCAGGCAAGGCGGTGAGGGTGCCGCGACGGTATCACAGGCTAAGGCTGTGGCTGACGATGGCGGAGCGCGTCGGGCTCTGAGCCTCAACGACCGCATGCGCCTCGACTACCTCTTCCAGGAGGCTGCTAAGATGAAACTGCAGGAGCGCCACAGCGAGGCGCTGGATTTGCTGCGCCAATGCTATACCATTGCACCGAATGCTCCGGAGGTGCTCTACGAACTGTCGCTTTATGAACTCTATTTCCGCAACGACTCATTGGCCTTGGCTCTACTCAGACAGGCCACACGACTTGACCCGCGCAACACGTTCTACAAAGAGGCTATAGCAACATACTATCTCAACCACATTCAGACGGAGCAGGCGCTGCCTTATCTCGAGGCTATAGCGGAACTCAGGCCCACGCGTAGTGATGTACTGGCACAGCTGACACGTATCTATACCAGCCTCGACCGCCAGGCAGATGCCATACGTGCCCTCGACCGTATAGAACTGCTCGAGGGCAAGATGCCGAGCGTCAGCTACCAGAAGTTTGCACTTTACAAGCGCCTGGGGCAGGAGGACAAAGGCTTTGAGGAGCTTGAAAGCCTCTGTCACGAATATCCTCACGACATGACCTATCGCCTGGCCGTTGCCGACCAACTGCTGGCTGCCGACCGCGAGGCCGAAGCGCTGAAAGTGTACGACGAGGTGCGGCGTCAGGAGCCCGACAACACGGCATTGCAGCTGTCGATGCTGCAGTACTACCGGCATACAGGCAACGACTCGCTCTTCGCCGCTGTGCGCGACTCATTGCTCTATGAACCTAAGAGCGACACTGACGTGCGAGTGACACTTATGCGTGACCTCATAGCTCAGGAGTTGCGCGACGACAGCCTCCATAAGGGGCAGCAGCGCGTGGTGGAGACCTTCGATAGCCTTGACACGCGCTTCGGACCCACGCTGGACCTGCTGCAGCTACGTGCAGCTTTCCTAGCAACTTATGACAAACAGAACGACAGTGACTTCGTGGCCGTTATGGATCGGGTGATACAACTGGAACCGGCTAACACCCAGGCTGTATTCTATCTGATACAATACTATGGCGAGCATCAGCAGTATGAGCAGCTCGAAGACATCTGCCGCAGGGCCGTAAATACGCACCCCGAGGAGCTGGTATGCCATTTCTACCTCGGCGTAGCACTCTATCAGCAAGGTAAGAAGACTGAGGCTATGAAGGCGTTCGAGGAGGGACTGCTGCAGAAAACGTCCGAGAGTCGCCCTGCCATGGTGGCAGACCTCTACAGTATACTTGGGGATATCTACCACGAGAGCGGGCGTGAGGACGATGCCTTTGAGGCTTATGACTCATGCCTCATCTATCAGGATGACAACGTAGGGTGCCTCAACAACTACGCGTACTACCTCTCGCTACTCGGGAGAGACCTCGACAAGGCCGAGGAGATGAGTTACCGGACGATACGCTTAGAGCCCGACAACAAGACATACCTCGACACCTACGCTTGGATATTGTTCATGAAGGAGCGTTATGCTGAAGCCGCACACTATATCGACCGCGTGTGTCCTGCTGACTCAGCCGATGAGGTGCTGCTGACCATGGAAGGTGTCTCGGGTGTCGTACTTGAGCATGCTGGCGACATAGCAGCCAAGAACGGCAATCAGGAACAGGCTCTGCGCTTCTGGACGCTGGCACTGCAGGCCGGAGGCGACGGACTTACGGCCGTTTTGCCCAAGAAAATAAGACTGAAACGGTACTTGAGAGAATGACGATTGGTAGGTGACGAATGATGAATGAAGAATTAAAAATTAAAAATGTTAATATGAAGAATAATGCCTTTAACATCATACGGCTAATCCTCATCTTTGCCGCTGTGATAGTAATCGCCTCTTGCGCCTCGAAAAGGAAGGCGGTGAAAGAAGGTGCTGACGTGGTGACCTCAGTTGTGACGACAACGCCCTCCACGGGACGGCAAGAACAGACTGTAGACCTCTTGAACAACAACCGCCAGACAGCACGCGGCATGCGCTCTAAGATTAGCGTACGTCTGGCCGCTGGTGGCAAGAGCGCCTCGACAGGCGGCACACTCAAAATGAAGCGTGACGAGATTATTCAGCTCTCGCTGACCGCGCTCGGCCTATTCGAGATAGGGCGTCTGGAACTGACGCCTGACTATCTGTTTGTGCAGGATCGCATTAACAAGCAATATATGCAGGTGGCATGGTCAGACATAGAGCCGCTGTGCAGTGTAGGAGCTGACTTCTTCACTTTCCAGTCGCTGTTCTGGAACGAAATCTTCGTGCTCGGACAGCGCGGTGTGCCAGCGCAGAAAGATTTCCGCGAGACATCATCGGGCAGCAACCAGGTGGCGCTGACACCTGCAGGGCAGCATACGGCCGTGAGTCAGCAGGCTTTGCAGTTCCTCGTCAACACGACACAGATCCTGCTGGAGAGGGCGGCGCTTACAGCGACCACGGGCGGCAATCTCAGCGTAACGTGCGACTATGCCGATTTCGAGAGACTCGAAGGAAAGCAGTTCCCTAAACAAATGAACCTGGCCATAACAGCCAGATCCAAACGCTATTCTGCTGACATCACATTCTCCAACCTGCAGGTGGACGAGAGTCTGAAGAACCTGGCGACAAAGCCTTCGTCGGGCTACAGGAAAGTGGCTTTCGACGATATTATAAGGCAACTGGTGAAATAATAGTCACACACTCTATCTCACACGAATCCACTGTTCAGCAATGAAAACTACACTCGTTGCCATATTCACAGCCGTCATGCTCATAGCAACGCAAGGGGCATCGGCTCAGACAAAAAAAATCAACCAGCTCAAGAGCGAAAAGACGAAAATAGAGCAAGGCATTAAGAAGGCCAAGACGAAGCTCAATGCCACCAAACATGAGGCTGTGAAGAAGGAACAGACGGCAGATTTCCTCGAGGGACAGATAGAAGGCCGCCTGCAATATATCCATCAGCTTGAGACGGACATAGACAGCATGCAGGTACGTATAGACCGCCTCAGCACGGAACTGAGACAACTGGAAATGCAGGTGGCCGACAAACGCGACAAATATATCCAGAGCCTGAGGGCCGCCCGCAACTCCCAGAACCTGCGGAATCCTGTACTCTTCCTCTTCTCGGCCAGATCTTTCCCGCAGATCTATAGACGCATGCGCTATGCCAAGGAGTTTGCAGCTCTGCAGAAGAACATAGGACTGCAGCTCATGAGCAAACAGAACGAGGCACGTGAAAAGCAGAACCAGCTGCTTGACACGAAACAGCAGCTGAGTGTTGCTGTACAGCAGGTGATTCAAGAACGGAAGCAACTTTCGGCACAGCACTCCGTGGTGCAGGCCAACGCGCGGCAGTTGCGCAAGCAGGAGAAAGAAATAGAGCAGCAGGTTGCCGAGCAGCAGAAGCAGCTTAATGCCCTCAACAAGAAAATCGATGAACTGGTGGCTTACGAAATAGAGCAGGCCCGCAAGCGAGCCGAAGCTGAAGCTAAACGCAAGCGCGAAGCGGAAGAACGAGCCGCCAAAGCTAAGGAGCAAACAGCCCAAGGCACTAAAACGAAGAAAGGCGGCAAGGCCTCGAAGAACGAGAAAACAAAGACAGGAACTGAGTCAGACAGCAAGAGCAGCAATGCGACGACCTCGCGTTGGCTTACAGCAGAAGACCGCCAGCTCAACGGCAGCCTCGAGCAGAATAAGGGGCGGCTGCCCGTACCTATAACAGGGCCTTACCGCATAGAGCGACGCTTCGGACTGAACAGGCTCTCGTCTACCGTAGTACTCGACAACAAGGGTGTGAATTATATGGGGCAATCCGGCGCTCATGCCCGCTCAGTATTCGACGGTGAGGTGTCGGCAGTGTTCCAACTGGGAGCCCTGAAGAATGTGCTTGTAAGGCATGGGTCGTATATCTCAGTCTACTGCAACCTTTCCTCTACGATAGTCACGCGCGGACAGAAGGTGAAGGCACGCGACATTCTCGGTACAGTGGCAGCTGATGAGAATGGCAATTATATCCTTCACTTCCAACTGCGGCGCGAGACGGCAAAACTTAACCCTGAGAGCTGGATAGGAAGGTGAGATATGCGTCAGCACTTTAAAGCCGCAGGCTGCTGAGCAACTCAATATAGTCTAAGATGCCTTGGCGAAGCTCGGAGAGAAGAACATACTCGTTGGCAGTGTGGCTGCGGGCACTCTCTCCAGGCCCCATCTTCAGCGACGGCCACGGCATAAGAGCCTGATCGGAGAGCGTGGGCGAGCCGAAAGGCGCGCGGGGACGGCCGCCGGGCAGTGGACCGAGAGCCAGCGCGGCCGCTACAAGCGGGTGGCTGAGGTCGATGTGTGAAGAGTTGAGCCGGAGGGAGCGGGCCACGACATCGCTCTTCACGCACGCGCGTACTATATTATATATATCCTTATTGGAATAAAGCTCGTTGGAACGGACATCGACAGTGAAGGTGCAGGTGTCGGGGACTACGTTGTGTTGGGTGCCGGCATTGATGATGGTAGTTGTTAACTTTACAGGCCCCAGCAGAGGAGAGACTAGTTCAAGGTTGAGGCCGCGCAGTGCATTTATGTCGTCGAGTGCCAGGTAGATGGCGTTGATACCCTCGTTGCGGGCTGCATGGCCGGCGCGGCCGTGTGTTGTACAGTCGAGCACCATCAGCCCTCGTTCGGCAATGGCCGGCTGCATGCCTGTAGGTTCGCCTACGAGAGCTACGTCAATGTGTGGCAGATGTGGGATGAGGCGTGTAAGGCCATCCGCACCAGAGACTTCTTCTTCAGCCGTACAAGCCAGCACGAGATTGAAATTTCGCGAACGTGCCGACAGCGTACGAAACGCCTGGATAAGGCTTACTAGTGAGGCTCCATCGTCGTTAGAACCTAAGCCGTAGAGGCGGTCACCCTCAAGAGTCGGACTGTAGGGCTCTCGTGTCCAGGCACTCACAGGGCGTACGGTGTCAATATGTGCGCACAGTAGGAGCGTGGGCCGTGAGGCATTGTAGACAGGTGCCACGGCCCATACGTTGTTTGCTTCACGTCGTGCATCTACGCCACGGCTACTGAGGAACGCTTGAACGATGTCGGCGGCCGCCGTCTCTGAACGGCTCGTCCGCGGAGTGGCGATGAGCTGCATAAGCAAATCGAGCGCCTCTGTCGTCAATTGGGCAAGGTCGGTCATAATTAAAGTGTGAGAAGAATGTTTAATAAAGCTTTGCAAAAATAAGCTAAAACTTTTATTTTTGAGACTATGACGCAAATTTTCAGCATATTTGGCTGTGTGAACATAAAAAAGTTTGCCTTCGGCAGCTAAAAATTCAAAGTTTTAGCTATCTTTGCAACGTAATAAGTAAAAAGAAAGGAGTGCTTTCTATGCTGAACAAAGCATCATTGGCTCTGCTCATTCACGAACAGGCAAAAGTTTATGGAGAGAAAACCGCCTTGAGCTATCGCGACTACGAGACCTCGACATGGAAAACAATCTCATGGCAGCGGTTCTCCGATATTGTGGCCTGCGTGTCTAATGCTTTGGTAGAGCTGGGTGTTGGCGAGCAGGAGAATGTAGGAATATTTACGCAAAACAAGCCTGAGGGCGTATGTGTGGACTTCGGTGTCTACGGCATCCGTGCGGTGGCGATACCTTTTTATGCTACGAGCAGCGAGTCTCAGGTGCAATATATGATTAACGATGCCTCTGTACGTTTCGTGTTCGTGGGTGAGCAATACCAATATGATACGGCTTTCCGTGTGCTGAAGATGTGCCCCACGCTGGAGCGCCTTGTCATCTTCGACAAGACGGTGACTAAGAACCCGCAGGATCAGGTCTCGATGTACTGGGAAGAGTTTATGGAAATAGGCAAAGGTCTCCAGCACGCCGATGAGGTGGCGCGCCGCGCTGCTGCGGTAGAGCCCGACGACTTGGTGAATATCCTATACACGAGCGGCACGACAGGTGTCTCGAAAGGAGTTACGCTGACTTATCGGATGTATGCTGCTGCAATACCCGCTAATGACAAGGTCATGGACCTTTCGGAGGATGACGTCATCATGTGCTTCCTGCCATTTACTCATGTCTTTGAGCGGGCATGGAGTTACTGGTGCCTCTCGAGAGGATGCCACCTGGCCATAAATCTGAGGCCTCAGGATATACTGATGACGTTGCGTGAGGTGCACCCCTCCTGCATGGCCGCCGTGCCCCGCTTCTGGGAAAAAGTATATGCCGGCGTGCAGGAAAAGATAGCCTCCAGCGGAGCCGTGCAGCGCAAACTGATGCTTGATGCGCTGGCAGTAGGCAAGAAATATAATGTAGACTACAAGATGAAAGGTCTTGTGCCTCCTATGCCGCTGCGACTTAGGTATAAATTCTATGAGAAGACGGTTATTGCGCTGCTCAAGAGGACTCTCGGACTTGAGAACGCCAATTTCTTCCCTACGGCAGGTTCGTTTATTCCACCTACCATTGAGGAATTCGTACATGCGTGTGGCATCAAGATGACCGCTGGCTATGGCATGACGGAGACAACGGCCACCGTGTCGTGCGATTGGCATCACGCGCCCGTAAGCATTGGCTCTGTGGGGCGTGTGCTCGAAGGTATAGAGATTGCGTTTGGCGAGAACAACGAGATATTGCTGCGCGGAGACACCATCTCGAAGCAGTACTATCGAAAGGCAGAGATAACGGCGGCGGCATATGACGACGACGGTTGGTTCCATACGGGTGATTGCGGCTATCTCAAGGATGGTGAGCTCTATCTCACCGACCGCATTAAGGATCTCTTCAAGACCAGCAACGGCAAATATATCTCGCCGCAGGCGCTGGAATCGAAATTCGTGGTCGACAGATTCATCGACGAGGTGGCCATCATTGCAGATGAACATAAGTTTGTCTCTGCGCTTATCATCCCAGAATATAACCTCCTGGAGCAATGGGCGCACGAGAATGCCATTGCTTTCGACAGCAGGGAGCAGCTATGCGCAAACCCCATCGTCAACAAGATGATTATGGACCGCATCTCTACACTCCAACAAGAATTCGCCCACTACGAACAGGTAAAACGTATTACGCTGCTGCCTGAGCCGTTCTCGATGGAACGTGGCGAGCTCACGAATACGCTTAAGATCAAGCGCCCCGTGATAGCCAAGAACTACAAGGCACAGATTGATGCTATGTATGCAGAGTAGGAGGACCGACCTGCTCATGAAAGGTTGAACATTAAACTACGGCTGCTGCCGTGATTATGATTACACAAGAACAGCTAAAGGAGATTCAGGAGCGCACGGAAGCGCTATATAAATACCTCGACATACCCCGCAAGCAGATGGAGTATGAGGAGGAACAGATTCGCACGCAGGCTCCCGATTTTTGGGACGATGCCAAACGTGCCGAGGAGCAGATGAAGAAAGTCAAGAGCCTCGAGAAATGGATTAAAGGTTATGGTGATGTTCGCACGTTTGCCGAAGAACTGGCCACGGCTTTTGAGTTCTACAAGGAAGAGCTCGTGACAGAAGACGAAGTTGACGACCTGTATGCCAAAACCATCGACTCCATCGAGACACTGGAGCTGCGCAATATGCTGCAGCAGGATGAAGATCCGATGGATGCCGTGCTGAAAATCAACTCAGGTGCCGGAGGCACCGAGGCTCAGGACTGGGCCCAGATGCTTATGCGTATGTATATGCGGTGGGCCGAGCAAAACGGATATAAGCTGTCGATAGCGAACCTGCAGGACGGCGACGAGGCAGGCATCAAGACCGTCACGATGCAGATAGAGGGCGAGTATGCCTACGGGTATCTCAAGAGCGAGAGTGGCGTGCACCGCCTCGTGCGCGTCTCGCCCTACAATGCTCAGGGCAAGCGCATGACCAGCTTTGCCAGCGTCTTCGTGACGCCGCTCGTCGATGACACCATTGAGGTCTACGTCGACCCGGCTCGCGTATCATGGGATACGTTCCGCAGCAGCGGCGCCGGCGGGCAGAATGTCAACAAGGTGGAGACGGGCGTCAGACTCAGGTATATGTATCGCGACCCTGACACGGGCGAGGAGGAAGAAATACTCATCGAAAACACCGAGAGCCGCAAGCAACTCGAGAATCGCGAGAACGCAATGCGCCTGCTCAAATCTCAACTCTACGACCGTGCTATGCAGAAACGGCGTGAGGCGCAAGCCAAGATAGAGGCTGGCAAGAAGAAGATAGAGTGGGGGTCGCAAATCCGTTCCTACGTCTTCGACGACCGTCGCGTGAAAGACCATCGCACCGGCTTCCAGACATCAGACGTCGGGGCTGTCATGGACGGCAAGATTGACGGCTTCATAAAGGCCTACCTGATGGAGTTCGGTGGAGAAAAATAAAGACGGGACCGTTTATATTACAACTTAAATAACAACAACTATGAGTAAAACCAAGAAAGATTTGCGCGCAAAGAAGAAGGCTGCACGTGAAGAGCAACAGGCTAAAAAAGTCATTCAATGGATTATCTGTGGTCTCGTCATACTCTTCTTAATCTGTTTTATCGGCTGGACTTTCATGTCTTAACCAGCTGGTATTCGTCCCGGATGAGGTGTTATGGCTCTTGAGATTGAACGTAAGTTTCTTGTTAAAGGCGACGCTTACAAGGACGTCGCCTTTAGCCGTAGTAAAATCATACAGGGATATATCTGTGGGCATCCTACGGTGCGCATTCGTGTCCGCGACGACCGCGGCTTCCTGACCGTCAAGGGCGGCAGCAACGACGGCGGGCTCTCGCGCTATGAGTTTGAGACTGAGGTGCCGCTGGCTGATGCCCTCGCAATGATGCGGTTGTGCCAGAAAGGTGTTGTCGAGAAAACGCGTTGGCTCGTGAAAGCTGACGATGGTCATGTCGTCGAAGTCGATGAGTTCCACGGCGATAACGAGGGACTCATAGTAGCCGAAATAGAGCTCGGCAGCGCAGACGAGCCATTCTCGAAGCCTGCTTTCCTTGATAGGGAGGTTACGGGCGTCAGGCGATATTACAACTCGCACCTCCGCACTTATCCTTATGTGCTATGGAGCCTAGAGGAAAAAGGCGGCTCACGCTGATGACACACAAGCATCTTTAGGTTGACGATACACGGAGTCATATAAAACGAAACGAGGGAAGAAAATTGTGTCCTCCCTCGTTTCGTTTTATCCTAAATCGGTCGTTCGCGTGTAACTGTCTAATGGCCGATTTGAGTTTATATGACTGGTCTCTTAGTCGAGGAGACCGTTGCGGGCTTCTTCAATCTGATCCTTAGCGTCATCGAGCTGGTCCTTGAGCTCAGCCACAGTAACTGCGTTGATCGTGGTGAGCGGGTCGAAAGCCTCGGCAACGGGGATGACTTCAGGGTCATACTCGGTGAGTCGGTTCAGGGCATCCTGGATGAGGATTACGCGCAGCGAGACGTTTGATGCTGCATTGTCGTCGAAAGCGGCAAGGAACTTGTCGGTGTTCTGTGAGATGATATAGAGCTGCTCAACGAGAGCCGTAGAGGCAATCTGCCAGAAGAAGTTAATGCGGCCGTTCTCATCCATGGCCTTGTAGAGGTCTGACGAAGCCTCGTAGATGTCGGATTTGTCCTCAAGAATTTCGAAAGAGGGGTCGTTGATGTCGACGAGCAGTTTGGCTATCTCGTTCTCATACTCTGATGTAGACATACCATAGAGCTCTGCAATCTCCCTGTCAATCTGTAATGCGCTGAGCACACGGTATTGCTCGGCCAGAGTGGTGGCATGCTCTGCCAGAGAGGGCGACAGCAGATAGTTGGGCTTCACTTGGCGCTCTTCCTCGGTGAGCACGATCATGCCGTCCTTCTCGCGGATAGGCAGCTGCTTGAGCTGAGCAATTTGTGATGCGAGGCTGTCGATATTGAGCTTGATGCTAGCCTCAATCTGCTGCTGCTCGAAAGATTTCAGCGTGTCGGTAGCCTCAGTGTTGCCGGCCTGCTTGTTTCCGCCGCATGAAGCGACAATGATGGTAGCAAAAGCTACAGCGAAAAACTTTACTTTTTTCATCTTCTTTTGTTTTGTTTAAGAGGTTAATATTTGTGTTGAGTTAATTACATAAGTATATTGTGACTGTTTACTGTTTCCTCATCCATCGCCCAGGGCAGTCCTTGAATAGGAGCAACGCTGCGGCGATGCTCATGAGCAGTAGCATGCCGATATTGAACCAGAGCGTCTTCACGTGCAGACTGCCTACGATTTTCTCGCTGCTGTAGAATGGCGCACGGCCGATTGAACTTTTTGGGGTGATGAAGATAGCGCCCGTGCGGGGTACCAGATGTGCGTCGACGATGTCAAACAGCCGACCCTCATCGGCACCGGTTACCATCTCCTCAAGCTTCAAGTTGTAGTTAGAGCTCTTGAGCTGCAGCACGGCATCCTTCCCTTGTTCGCGTACCGTCGTTGATATCTGCTTGTCGGCAGCAAGAGTCAACCTGTTGCAACGGTCTGTGAGTTCCTTCTTGGCATCTTGAAGGTAAGCCTTGAGAGGCTCGTAGGTCCAAGGCTCCGTATATGGATGCATACCGCAGAAGGCTGTAATGTCAGGCAGGTTTGTCTGTATGACTTGCATGTGCTGGTCGTCGATGTCCTTGCCTCGTCGCTGTTCGTCGCGCAGTGTCTCGAGCTGCGATTGCAGCTCGTGGACGGCGCCGGCGAGGTACCATTGTGCCTCGTGCTTCTGCTTGTCGAGCTCAAAGACGGGGCGTTCGAAGGCGTTGTCGGTGAACGAGGTCACGGCTAAGGCTTCGTAGGCCCAACGCGAGGGAATGATGTCGCCGATGACGGGGACGTTGCCGGTGGTGCTATGGCGGTTGAGGTCTGAGAAACTGACTACGACGCCGCAAAGCAATATCTGAGGAATGAGCAGTAGCGGAATCGTTATGTAGATGGCCACGACGGAGTTCAGGCATTGTGAGAGTAGCAGCCCTGTGAGGTTGGCCAGCAGCGATGTCACAAAGAGTACGAGCCACCAACTGCCTGTGAGGCCGTGAAGTCCGATGATACTGTTGCCTACGAGCGTGAAGAGCATGGCTTGCACGGCGGAGACGGCAGCCAGGAAGACAATCTTCGACCATATATAGCTGCTGTAAGACAGGCGCAGGAAGCGCTCGCGCTTAAGGAGTGCCCGGTCCTTGATTATCTCTTCCGCACTGCCGCTCATGCCAACGAAAGAGGCAACTATGACGGCCATAAACACGTAGCTGATGAAATTCTTGTTGTTCATCAGAGTGTAGCCTTCAGGCGGGGCATAGCGTGTCAGCAGGGCGCAGATGGCAGCCAGTGCCGGCGCCACGAGCGAGGTGATGAGAAGGTATTGCAGGTTTGAGGCTTTGGCGCGTGCGTTACGTTCGAGGTATATGGCAAACTGCTGCAGGCGGTTGGGCCGTCGCTGGTCAGAGGGCGGCACCGGGCTTACTTCGGGAGCGCTGTCTGCCTCACGGTTTTTCAGGTAGAGCGCGTGCCATTCCTGCGGAGATGTCTTGCGTGTGTCAGAGAATTCGCCAGTGCTCGTCAGGGCTTTCTCGTCAATGATGTTAAGCACAACCTCGGGGTTGACATTGCCGCACGTTGGGCAGGCGCTGGTGTCAGCATCGGCATAGTCGGCTGCCGTCTTGAAGTACGTGATGGCGTCGATAGGGTTGCCGTCGAATACGGGGTAGCCTCCGCTGTCGAGCAGCAACAGGCGGTCGAACAGCTTGTAGACGTCGCTCGAGGGCTGGTGTATATTCACCACTATGAGCTTGCCCTTGAGTGTCTGCTCTTTCAGCAGGCTCACCACCTTCTCGGTGTCGGCCGACGAGAGGCCGGATGTAGGTTCGTCAAGGAACAGGACGGCAGGCTCGCGTATGAGCTCGAGGGCTATGTTCAAGCGTTTGCGCTGGCCGCCAGAGATGTATTTGTTAAGCGGGGAGCCGGCCTTGAGGTGCCCTACGGAATCGAGCCCCAGGTCCTTCAGCGTCTTGTCGACGCGTGCGTTGAGCTCATCGGTGCTCATGCCGGCGAAGCAGAGGCGTGCGGTGTAGAAGAGATTCTGCCGAACCGTGAGCTCTTCAATCAAGAGGTCGTCCTGGGGCACGAAGCCGATGAGGTCGTAGGCTTCAGGCTCAGCTATCGAGTGCCCATTGATGGTAATAGTGCCTGTCTGCGGCGTCAGCGTCCCGTTGAGGAGCGAGAGCAAGGTTGTTTTTCCTGTTCCGGAGCCGCCCATGATGGCCACGAGCTCGCCGCTGCGTAGCGTGAAGCTCAGGTCGTGCATGCCGTTGTCGCTCTGCGGATATCGGAAATTGATGCCACGGCCGCAGAACTCGACCTGTGAGCCACGGTCGACACTCTGACCTCGCTGACGTAAATGTGCCTCGTGGACCGAGGAATAGTAGACGGGCTTGCCCGTGCGGCCTTTCAGCACGCTGCTTTGCAGCCATACTTGGTATGCGCCCGAGAGCACAGGTACATCGTTGAGGGTCACGGAATCTGGCCCCAGGTAGGTGAACAGCAGCTGACCCGTCTCTTCGCTGAGGAGTGTACGCAGTTCGCCGGCGGTGTCTGCGAGTTGGTGGATGAGCACGTGTTCGCTGGCACGGCCGCTGACGTAGTCGGCGTAGTCAAGCATTGAAGCCTCACTGATGCCGAAGCGCTCGGCAATGGCTGAGAAAATGGGGCTCTTTGCAGACATCGGCCGGTTGCTGCCGATGCCGCAAAACTCCATCAGACGGAGCACCAGCATGGCTGCCTCGCGCTGACTTATCTTGCCTTTCAGCTGTTCACATATTGATACGGCTATGGTGCCGGCGTCAAGCCCTTCAGCCATCTCATAGGCATCGCGCGAGTCGGTGTAGAGATTCAGATAAGTCTCCGTGTTGCGGATGCCGAAATGGTGACGCAGGTAGCTCGCGAGCATGGAAAGTGCTCGCTCGTTGTCGACCTGCTCCACCTTGCCGAGTAAGGCAAAGAGGCTTAGAAAACTGGAGAGGATGATATCATTCATCTTTGCTATCTGCTGCTGTAGCCAGAGAGTTCCGACAGCCCGCTGCACCCGTCAACTGGTCTTCAAGGGAGCGGTGCGTTACGCTCAGGCGTATATCAGCTGACAAAAATATAGATTAATTCTGATGGGTGAGCGCTAAAGATGGTTAAAAAGGATTAAACGCACTAATTTATGTAAAAATTCAGAGCCTAAGAATGAAAAACATAGTTTTTCACTGTGTTTTTATCAAACTTTGGCACCGCATTAATCGTCGATGCTTGAACATACACTCATGATAAACGGCTTCTCGCGGCTTTCAGTAGTCTGGAAGGTGTAACCAGCGTCCGCTGCCGCCGCCAGCACAGAGGGCAACTCGTCCACCAACCCCGTGCCGGTAAGCTTGAGATAAGCTTCTTTTTGTGTCCACAGCCTGATGAACGCGCGGCGGGGCTCGCTGGCGGCAAGGATGGTTGCCGTCTCTGCCTCGTTCATCGTGCGCTTGAGCAGCGCGGGCGAGAACGAACGCAAGCTCTCCACGTCGATGCCGACAGGTTCCGTTGCCACGACGCAGGCCGCCGCCTCGCGGCAATGGCTGAGACTGAAATAGATGCCGGGGTGGCTGATTAAGCTGGGCTTGCCATGCTCGCCAAAGGCAAACTCCGGGGCTTCGTCTATGCCAAACAGCTCGCGCAGACCTTGGCGCAACAGCAGATATACGGCAGCACCGGCGCGCCGGCTCCACTCCTGCCGGAAGCGCAGCAGGTACTGTCTGCGCTGCTCGCTCAGTTGGCTGAAAGCCCACTCCAAGTCCAAATCCTCAAGATTGGCGTTGATGTATGTCTTTCTCATTCTTAATAATATCTTGTTCAGTAATGATGCTGGCATTTTTTAGTGTCCTTATGCCTATTCCCGCACACCCGTATGTCTTCGCCTGCACACCCGTATGTCTTCGCCTACACACCCGTATGTCTTCGCCTACACACCCGCATGTCTTCGCCTACACACCCGTATGTCTTGGCCTGCACACCCGTATATATATTTTGCTTTTGATGGGTATCATTACGGCATTAGCCTTCCTGCCTTGCCCTCAATTTCAGTGCAAAGATACAAACTTCCAGTGAAACAATGCTCTCGCGCGCACTTTTTTTATAGTATGGCCTTATGCTAAGTTTTATAGTATGGTCTTACGGTGGGTTTTGTTCAAGTTTAGCA
>CAJOLI010000035.1 GCA_905235285.1 uncultured Bacteroidaceae bacterium | reverse complement strand
AAGTTCGAAGTGTTAAAATTTAAAAGCAGTTGATATACAGAGATTTATCTTTACGTGTTTTTCATTGTTTATTGTTGTTTAGAGGTCTCTAAATACAGTCCCAAAATGCTTGTGTCCCGATGGACACGACCCCTTCAGGAATTGTTATTTCTGTCAATTCTGTACTGAAAGAAAACGCAATGGGAGCAATTGAGATAACAGATGAGGGTATCGTCATTCCTGCCGTTCCAAAAATGAGCTTGTTTGTTGCTGTCTCAATAATACCATTACAATTGTTACGTGAATCATATTTAGTATTGCCGCTTGAGACTGTGACATTACGCAAAGAGTTGCATCTTATGAAGGGATGATAATTGCCAAGACTCGTCACACTTTTGGGGATGTTAATTGAGGTCAGACTACTACAATTTTCAAAAGCCTGGTCTTCTATGATCTCTATCCCTTCTGGGATGTTAATACCGTCCAACAGACTACAACCAGAAAATGCCTTTGTGCTTATACCCTTTACATTCCATCCATTCACTTTTACCGGGATGGTTATCGTTCCGCCTGTTTCTGTTGGAATTGCTACCCGCTGGAATGTGCCGACCCAGATAGTCCTGGTACTTTTGTCCTTCACAGTAAACTCCATGTCAACACCATCTTCGGTCTGCGCCGTGAAGGTATCACCATCTTCAAGTTCTTCTGTATCTTCCTCAATATTCGAGAAATTCTTCCATCCCTCAAGGTCCTGGTATGTCGCTTTTGTGCCTGCTGGCACGTGTAGTGTGGCATGGCTGTAGATATATTCATCGAAAGCATCATCGGCTATGGCATATTTGGCTTCCGTATAGACATCTGCCAAGGTAGGACAATTGGAAAAGGCCCCACTCTTGATTGTGGCAGGCCAGAACATTCCATCACTAATAGATGAAGGAATGTCAACACGAGCCAATGCCATACAGTCGGCAAAAGCACCAGTAGCTATGGAAGATGCTCTTGAAGGAATGGTGACGTGCCCTAAGTAATGATAGGATTCTTCGGTCAAGGCAGTTACTTCGTAAAAGGCAAACTCTTCACTTTCTACAGGGGAAACACCTCCAACCGGCGATATTTTTTTCTTGCTCGGTAATCCTACATATCCACTATATTTTTTGTACCACAAGTTATATGTGATGCCGTCAATAGTTTCTTTTCCATTGATGTAGTAAGTCCACATATCTCCCAATGCGTATGTCGCATAGGAAAACACTAATGCGAAAAACATTATTCGTTTCATTATGTTCGTTCTCATAAGTTGATTTGTTATTTATTTGTAACTATGGTGTAATTTATGCGGTCGTCCTCAATGGGGACATAGACAAGCTCTAACGTACTATTGACGTTTAAGTCGCTGGAGGAAATCCAAAAGGTCGTCTTGATGATGACATCTTGTGCATGGGCGCTTGCAGCTGCGCAGCATAACAGTAGTAATAGAAATCTTTTCATTTGCTCTTTGTTATTTGTTGGTTAATGAATCCTGTCAGGCTTGATGGCATGTTGCATAACCTTTAAGGCATAAAGAAAGTGCAGACCTCTGCCATACTCTGACACAGGCCTACCACAGCCCTAACAACCATATGGAGAAGTCTGCACAAATAAGTGCATACTCCATCGGTTGTTAGTCCTTTTGCCCATAAAAACTCTTGGTCGAGGTGGTAGTTCGTGTCAGAGATTTGAGCAAATAAAAAGCGTGTGCTATGTATCAGCACGCTGCAAAGGTATGTAGAAAAATGTTTTTGTCAAATAAAAGGCTTAAAAAGTTCATCCGTCATATTTGTTTTTTATGTTTGAAGCCTATCTCTGTTTTAAAACATGAATTAAAAAGTCTGAGACGGTTTCTTTGATGTTGCTGACAGCTGCATCGTGCTTTATGGTCTCCTCAAAAGGGAGTCCTTTTTTGTTTATGTCGATGGCCTCGGCGAAGCCAGCATCAAGGAGAGCCTCGCGATCGTCTACACGTCCTGCGATGAGGATGGTCGGGATGCGAAGCTTCTTGGCCCGCCTGAGTATTCCAAAAGGCACTTTGCCCATCAGTGTCTGGCGGTCGGCATGACCTTCGCCAGTGATGATGAGGTCGGCGTCGGCAATAATGCTTTCGAAGTCGGTGCTGTCTAACAACAAGTCTATGCCGCTGCAACGCTTGGCATTAAGGAACTGCATGAAGGCGTAGCCTAAGCCGCCGGCGGCCCCAGCCCCGGGCTCATGAGAGCGGTCGAAACCGAGCTTCGCTGCCGCCTCCTGAGCGAAGGCTCGTGCCTGCTCATCCAACATCTTGACCATCTCGGGCGTAGCACCTTTCTGCGGCGCGAAGATGGCCGCCGCTCCGTCAGGGCCGCAGAGCGGGTTGACGACGTCGGTGGCGATGGTGAAATGACTGTCTTGTGGGATTGTTATTTGCGACAAGGCTTCCATCATCCCTCGGCCTGCATCGCTTGTTGCGCTCCCGCCGAGTCCAACGATGAAATTCCTTGCGCCTCTGTTGAGGGCGTCGGCAATGATTTGTCCTACGCCATAACTGCTTGCCGCGAGCGGGTTGCGCTCTTCGGGCGTGAGCAGTTGCAGTCCGCAGGCTTCGGCAATCTCGATGATGGCGGTGTCGTTGCGCCTGAGATACTGGGCCTCGATGGGCCGCCCGAGTGGGTCGAGGACTTCTGTCGTGACGCTCTCGTCGCCACAGCGCCTGAAGGCTTCAATCCATCCTTCGCCGCCGTCGCTCACCGGGACCGTCACGACCTCGGCCTGCGGCAGTACGTCGACAATTCCATGTCGAGCGGCTTCATTGGCGTCAGAAGACGTCATGCAACCTTTGAAAGAGTCGATGGCAACGATTATTTTCATGTGGCAGCGTTAACGATTGTAGTTTTCGGTTGCGAAGTTACAAAAAATAATTAAAGAAGAGAGGCTTTCGCACGTCATTTTGTCCGAAAGCAGTACCTTTGCTGCGAAAAATCTGCTCTGAGATGAATATGTTTTGGTTTGCCGTAATGCTTTTGCTCCCCGTGTTGGCCATCGCTTATCTTGGTTGGCACGTATGGCTGCTTCTGCCTCTGGCCTCTGGCTGGAAAGCCCTTGTTGTAGCCCTCGGGACGCTGTGCTTCCTTTCTGTCTTCCTCGATTTCACGGGCCTTCTCGACCGCTTCCCCCTGAGCGTAGCCCGTTGCCTTTATGTCGTTGGCACGTCGTCGCTCTTCGCCGTGCTCTATGCCGTCATGCTTTTCGTGGTCCTTGACGTGGGACGTCTGCTGCACCTCGTGCCTCGCTGTTGGCTTGTCGGCAACTGGACTGCAGCGGCCGTCATCCTGTTCGTCCTCGGTGGGTTGCTGCTTTACGGCCGTCTGCATTATAATAATAAGGTACGCGTGTGCGTAAGCCTGACCACCGACAAGCCTCTTTCGCGCGACTATAAGATTGTAATGGCTAGCGACCTCCATCTGGGTTACCACAATCCCCGTCGCGAGCTGGCGCGGTGGGTTGACATGATCAATGCAGAGTCCCCTGACCTCGTCCTTATCGGTGGCGACATTGTCGACATCAGCGTCCGTCCGCTTTTCAGCGAGGATATGGCTGCCGAGTTCCGCCGCTTGAGGGCTCCTGTCTATGCCTGCCTGGGCAACCATGAATACTACAGCGATATGCCTCAGGTCAGGCGGTTCTTCGCTGATGCAGGCATCTGTCTGCTTGTCGACAGTGTAGCATCGATAGAGCCGCAGCTGGCCATCGTCGGTCGCGACGATCATGGCAACCGCAGAAGGCAAAGTCTGGAGGACCTGCTTGCAGGCTTGCCGGATTCGACCTACACCATTGTCCTCGACCATAAGCCTAATAATCTGGGCGAGGCGGAGCACGCTGGCGTCGATTTCCAGCTCAGCGGCCACACGCACCGTGGTCAGGTGTGGCCTATCTCGTGGGTGACCGACCGTCTGTTTGAATGTTCGTGGGGCGAGTACCAACGCGGTGCGACTCGCTATTACGTCAGTTCAGGTCTCGGCATCTGGGGTGGCCGCTTCCGTATCGGCACTCAGTCGGAATATGTGGTTGCCTCGCTCCGCAGGGCTGCCGACGCAGCGGGGCAGTGAGCTGTGGCCCTACTCGGACATCTGCCCGAACAGCTGTTCGAGCACCTCGGGGAAGTGAGCCATCTCGAGCTCGTGGACTTTGTCGGCGATGGTGTCGGGCGTGTCGTCGGGCGCTACGGCACAGCTGAACTGCGCTATAATCTCGCCTCCGTCGCAGACGGGGCTGACATAGTGTATTGTGATTCCCGTCTCGGTGTCGCCCGCTGCTTTGACTGCTTCGTGAACGTGGTGACCCCACATGCCCTTGCCGCCGTGGCGCGGTAGCAGTGCGGGATGAATATTTACGATGCGGCGTGGGAAGGCATCGATGAGGAAGTCGGGAATCAGTGGCAGGAAGCCCGCGAGCACAATGAAATCTATGCCGTACTGCTGAAGTATAGGCATGACCACGTCGGGCTTGCCCAGCTCTGCCTTAGGCACTACGGCCGTGGGAACATCGAGCCGCCTGGCCCTCTCGAGGGCGAAGGCATCAGCACGGTTGCTCACGACGAGCACTGTCCTGTAGTCCTCTGAACCTTGGAAATAGCGTATGATGTTTTCGCAGTTGGTGCCGCTTCCCGATACAAATATGGCGATATTCATGATGTAGTAAGTTTATTTTTGCGGCAAAGATAAGTAATTAATGAGATAAAAACGGAAAGAAAGGGAAAATAATCGAGAAAAGATGGTGTGATTTGTCAGAGAATGGTTAACTTTACAGCGCAAACCTAAAAAAAAGCTCACACTTATGCGTAAAAACGTTCTTCTTTTGCTGTTAGCCTTGGCGACATCAGCCTTGGCACAGCGCACGCCCACGATGGGCTGGTCGTCGTGGAATACTTTTGCCCTCGACATCAATGAACAGCTTATAAAGTCGCAGGCTGATGCCATGCACAACAGCGGTCTGCAGGAAGCCGGCTACCAGTTTATCAATATCGACGACGGCTACTGGGATGGTCGTGGCGACGACGGCCACCTGCGCCTGAACACCAAGCTCTTCCCTTCGGGGATGCGCTCGCTGGTTGACTACATCCACAGCTTAGGCCTGAAGGCCGGCATCTACAGCGATGCTGGCGACAACACGTGCGGCAGCGGCAACCGCCATGCCTGGGGCATCGGCGTCGGCTTTGCCGGTCACGAGGAGCAGGACTGCCGCCTCTATTTCGACGAATGGGACTTCGATTTTATCAAAGTGGACTACTGTGGCGGCAACCACATGGGACTTGACGAGCGCGAGCAGTACACCAAGATCAGCAAAGCCATCAAGAGCTGCAAGAAGCAAGGCATCGTCTACAATATGTGCCGCTGGGCTTATCCCGGCACCTGGAGCGCCGACGTGGCCGACTCATGGCGCACTACGGGCGACATCTACGATGCTTGGAAGAGTGTCAAGGGCATTCTGGCCGAGAACCTCTACCTGAGCGCTTACTGCCATGACGGTCACTACAACGACATGGATATGCTCGAAGTCGGGCGCTCAATGTCAGAGACAGAGGACCGCACGCATTTTGGCATGTGGTGTATCATGAGCTCACCTCTGCTTATCGGTTGTGATATGGCAAACATCAAGCCGGCAGCTTTGAAACTGATGTGCAACAAGGACCTCATAGCCTTGAACCAAGACCCCTTGCACCTTCAGGCTTACGTGGCTGCCAAGATTGGCGAGTGCTACCTCTTGGTCAAGGATATAAAGAAATTGCACGGTCCCGAGCGTGCCTTTGCCATCTACAACCCGAGCGACGAGGAGCAGCACGTGAGTTTCACGTGGGACGCTCTCGACATGGCCGACCCCGTTACGTGCTACGATTGTTTCGACCAGCTTTCTTATCCTGCTATCTCGGGCGAGTTCCATGCTATGGTTCCGGCTCATGGCACCCAGATCTTTACAGCCAAGACGAAGAAACGTATCGACCGCAAGATATATGAAGCAGAGACGGCCTATATGCAGAAATATCAGGAACTGCGTAATCACGTAGCTTTGCAGACCGCCGTCTACAGTGCCAAGGAAGGAGCCATGGGCGGCTACGTTGCAGGCTATCTCGGTCAGAGCGCCGACAATGACATCGTGTGGAAGGACGTCTTCGTAGAGAAAGCCGGTTATCGCAGGATTACTTTCGTCTATTTCAGCGGCGAGCAGCGCGATATGGATCTCGAGGTAAATGGCAAGCACGTGAGGACTCTTGCCACTCATTCACGCAACTGGGCCAAGCCTGGCCGCATCACCGTCACGGTGCCTCTGCAGAAAGGTTCCAATGTAATCCGTCTCTACAACGCAAAAGGCTGGATGCCAGATATTGACTGCATGATAGTCAATTAACAGTTGTAAGAGTTTCTGAAACATTACGGCTGCGGGTAAGACCTTTTGAATGAGGGTTTTGCCCGCAGCTCATATATGCCAATGATGCTATAAAAAGCGTTAAAAAACATCCGCCTTGTTAATCTTTTTCCTACCTTTGTCGTCGAATAAAAAGCATTTAGTTTTATTCTGTATGAGAAGATCTGTATTTTTTTCTGTTTCCTTGGTCCTGGGGGCGTTATCCCTCATGGCCGATGATTACACGTATCCGTACCTCGTGTTTACGGATGCTGCAGGGGCGCAGACGACAGTGAGTGTCGCCTCCCTCGAGATAACTTTTGCCGACGGGCAGCTCATGGCCAGCAACGGCGATGGCACAACGACGCTGACACTCTCGGAACTCGCGTCAATGGCCTTTTCACAGACAGGCAATATCACGCCAGTGACACCTGTCAAGGTGGAGAACGGCCTCGCCTTCGAGGGCGACAGCGAATATGCAGCAACGTTGGGCGAGGATTTCTCTGGCCCTACATTGGATAATCCGAATGCCTTGGCTGTGACTTGGAGCAGTAGCGACGAGACGGTGGCTACGGTGGACTCCGAGGGAAATGTCACACTCGTAGGTGCTGGCACGGCTACCATCACCGTCTCTTTTGCTGGCAACGATGAATATGAGGCAGGCGAAGCAACCTACACAATTACCGTAAGCCCGTACGACGGCGTGAGTAGCCTGGCAGCTCGTGAGCCTGTTAAGGTCTACACCGTTTCTGGCATCTTCGTCGGCGCCTTCGATTCCGTAGCTGAGGCCAAGGCTGTGTTGCATAAAGGCCTTTATGTAATAAGTACTTCAGACAAGAACCTCAAGCTTAATATCCGCTGACCATGAAAAAGTATATCCTCTCAATAGTGTTGCTCGCAGCAAGCGCTGCGGCAGCCATGGCGCAGACCCTGAACGTTGTCGTTGGCGATGCCATATATCAATTTCCGGCAGCTGATGCCGGCGTAATGCCGTACACCGACGGCACTAATCTCACCATAGAGCAGAAGACCTTCACGATAAGCGACATCACTCGAATGTATGTCGATGCCACCCCCGTAGACTCCACTACGGTGAGCGTAGCCTACGACGGCTCTTCGGCAAAAGTCTATATCGCAGGAGATATAGCGCATCTGGTCTCTCCCAGAATCAAAGGGGCTCACGTGAGCATCATTCAAAGTGCAGACGTGGCCGACGAGATTACCTACAACCTCTCAGGCTCTTCCTCTGACGGCGAGTTCTATATGAGCGGTTCCTACAAAGCTACCGTCGAGTTACAAGGTCTGACCCTGACTAACGCCACCCCCGTTTACTCGGGCGCAGCCCTCTGCATCATGAACGGCAAGCGCATCGACCTCAGCGTCAAGAACGGCACGACGAACGAGCTCACCGACTGCGCCTCGCCTTCCACCGCCCTCGAGCAGAAGGCCGCTCTCTACTGTAAAGGTCACCTTGAGCTCAAAGGCAAGGGCACGCTCACCATCAACGGCAAATACGCGCATGGCATCAAGAGCGCAGAATATATGACGCTGAAGAACGCCGACATCACGGTGGCAACGGCCGTTAAGGACGGTGTCTCGTGCGACGAGTACTTTGTCATGGAGAGTGGCGCGCTCACCATCAAGGGCGTTGGCGACGATGGAATACAGTGTGACCTCGACGGCAGCGTCAACACCGGCGAGACCAGCGGCCATGAGGACGAAGACAGCGGTAACATCTACATCGATGGCGGCACGCTCAACATCACTACGACGGCCGCCGGGGCCAAAGGCATCAAGGCCGACTCTACGCTCGTTATCAACGGCGGCATCTTGACGCTGAACGTCAGCGGCTCTGTGGACACGAGCGACTCATCCGACCCCTCATACGTAGCAGCCCTCAGCGGTGGCAAGGTCGTCATTAACGACGGCAGCATAACAGCTACGGTCAAAGGCTCTGCCGGCCGTGGCATCAAGGCTTATGACATCGTGACTAATGGCGGCACGCTCGCTATCACCAACAGCGCAGCCATTGCCACCGTGAACAGCGACGCTAAAGGCGCCAAAGGCATGAAAGGCCTCAATATAGCCCTCAATGCGGGAACAATTAAGATAGCCATGAGCGCAGCCGGCGGTAAAGGTATCAAGGCTGGCGACGGTACGGAGAGTTCCAGCAGCGGTGGCGGCTGGGGCGGTCGTGGCGGCGGTCCTGGCGGTGGTCCCGGCGGTGGCGGCGGTATGGGCGGCGGCACCACGTGGAGCAACATCGTCGGCTCATATACTCAAGGCCTCAGCGATGGCACAGGCCCCACGCTAACCATCACCACTGCTTCGGCCTACAATAGCAACTCCTCAAACAAAGCTATCAAAGCCATCTGCGCAGCCACCATCTATGGCGGTACCACCGAGGTCGAGACGCTGGCCAGCGGCGCTGAGGGCTTGGAGTCGAAGTCCAGCGTGACCATCGCCGGCGGCAAACATTACTACAAGTGTTACGACGACTGCATCAACTCGGCCGGTAAGATCTCCTTCAACGGCGGCGTCACCGTGGCCTACAGCACAGGCAACGACGTCATCGACAGCAATGCCGGTTCGGCCGGAGCCATCACCATCGGCGACGGTGTCGTGCTGGCTTACATGACCAAGGGCGACCCCGACGAAGCCTTCGACTGCGACAACAATAACTACATCCGCATTACGGGCAAGGGAATCGCCATAGGAGCCGGCGGAGCTCAGAGCAGCGCAACGGGCACCATTTCCAGTGCCGCCCAAGGTTACTCATTCATTGGCACGGTGAAATACCAGGCTAATGCCTACAACACGCTCTCCGATGCTTCGGACAACAACCTTGTGACCTTCCAGCTCCCGGTGAGCATCAGCAGCAAGTGCAGCCTCGTCACGGCTACGGGTATGGTCAAGGGCTCGCAATACAAGATAATGAGCAGCACCTCGGCCCCCACCGATGCCACCACTGCCTGGCACGGCATTTACCTAGGCAGCTCGCATAAGGGCACAACCGCAGTGAAGAGCTCTTTCACGGCGCAGTGATCATACGTAAACGGCAACGCGGCCGGTCAAGTTAATCGACTTGACCGGCCGCGTTGTTGTTTATCATCTGTCGGCAGCCTTTGCAGTGAGCCGTGGGCTATTCTGTCTTGTTGAATTCAAACGTGTCGCCCTCATTTATAAGGCCCCAGGTCGATTTGGTGAAGACGAGCTTTGCGGCGTCACCTATTAATGATATTGAGCCTTCGATGGTGCCGCCTGAAGCGTCAGTGGCACTGAAGTGCAAGCCGTCGTCATCGAGTGCGCCTATGCCGTCGTCGAGCAGCGTCAGTCGTGTCAGGCTGACAGTTATGTCGTACTTGCCGTCCTCGCGTGGAAGGATTTCAAGCTCGCTCGAGTCGTAATCGCTGACGAATCGTCCGGCAAAGGGGTCGGCGACGAAGCGTTTCAGCTCTTCGATGCTGAATGAGCAGTCGTCGGCAGCCACGACGCGGGCTGTCAGCGTAGGCAGATCGTCGTAAGCCAACGCGGGTCCGTTGACATATTTGAGTCCTGGCGTGACGTCGATATAGAGGCTGTTGCCTTCGAAGTGGTAACCTATCTGTTCGCCTATCCAGACACCTTCTTCGTCAATGGCGCCCATGTCGTCGATAGTGTTAGTGGCCGTGTCAACGCGCTCGCCGTCGGCATAAAGCGTTACGAGGTCGCCCTCAACGGTATATGCCAGGCGCCCGGCCAGCTTGTGCTGCATCGCAAACGGCTCGATGCTGCATACAATATGAGCCTTGTCCTCTTCATCGAACCGCAGCAGGTATGGACGTCCTACCAGCGTGCCTGTGCCCTCCATGTCAGCTCCTATAATCCATAGGTTGCCCGTCTTGGCGTCGAAACGCGCCGAAGGCTGGCGTCCGTGGCGCAGATTGGCGATAGTCGTCGTTGTGCCGCCTTTGCTGATGACGATGCCGTAACCTTCCGCCGGCACGTCGTCGCCGCAATAAAGGAGGCTCCATACGACGACGTCGTTGCGCGAGTCGCTGAGTATTACCTCGTAGCGCTCGTCGATGTCGGCGCTCTTGAGGGTCTGCTCTACGGCCGCAGGAGCTTCGCCCAAGGCTATAGGCTCGCTTAGCGTCTCGCCCACGGGCGTCAAGTCCACGGCCTGTGGCCTGCACGACGCTATTGCCAGGCAGCCGACCCAAGCGGCGCAGATTACGTAAAGATTAACCTTGTTCATATTGCTTGGCGTTAAGGTCTGTTCATGTAGGTGCGTTTTTACTCATGAAGTTGCCGACCGTTGCGGCGTGCAGAGGCCTGCGCGTGACTTATCAATGCCTGCCGACCCTGAACTTCCATCCGAAGGTCATCTGGAAGGAGCCGTTACGGTGCGTCTCGTCGTAGTCAAACTCATCCTTGTTCACCTTCAGCAGTCCGATGTTGTAGCGGGCGTCGATGGTGAAGTGATGCTTAAACTCGTAGCTGATGCCGACGGGAATGGCGAGGTCAACCTTGTTGCAGTCCTCATAGATGTTCTGCGAGAACTTGGTGAGGTCTTCAATTTTAATGTGGTTCTTTTTGTCGGTGGTACGCACGTCGTAGCGCTGATGGGCATCTGTGAGGAATCCGAACTGCAGTCCCGTCTTCAGCGCGAGGCCCTTCACGACATAGAAATTGGCTACGATAGGCAGGTTTATGTAGCCCAGGTCGATGCTGTTGTTGAAGTTCTCATATTTGATTCCATCAATTTTCACCTTGTTAGTCTCCCAGCCGATGCCTTGGCGTGTGTAGTCGAGGCCGGCAGCTAAGCCTAACCATTTCTTGACCTGATACTCAAACTCCACTCCTCCATGGAAGCCTACGTTGACTGATTTGTCGGCTTCGTAGTAGTTATTGCGAATGGGCACGTTAATGTCATCCATGTTGGTAATCGTTGAGATACCGAAACCCAATTTGGGCTTGAGGGAGAACGTACCAGGTTCATACTGGGCACTGGCGCTCAGCGATGCCGCAAACATCGTTGCAGCGAAAAGAATCTTTTTCATGTTTGTGGTTGTTTTGATTTGAACTAAATGTCGTTTCTGTAACATCGGCAAAGGTATTAAATAATTTTACGAATAGAGCTTTGCCGACAGGAAAATCTCCTTTTTATATTTAATTTTAACGTTTTATTCTGCGCTTCTTGTTTTTTTCTTTATCTTTGTCGCTTGAATAGCTGAGTAGTCCTCATAAATTATATGCAGCAGATTTATACGTTTCTCCGTCAGATAGCCGCTCACAACGACCGCGAGTGGTTTCACGCCCACCAGCCCGAGTACAAGGCCGCGCGCACAGCCTTCGAGGCCTATGTCGGTGAGATGATCATGCGCATCACCGCCTTCGACCCTTCCGTGGCTTATCAGACGCCTAAGTCATGCTCTTACCGTTTCGCCCGCGACACGCGTTTCTCGGCCGATAAGAGCCCCTACAAGCGCCATTTCGGAGCTTTCGTTTGCTCGCACGGGCGCAAGAGCTGCCGCGGAGGCTATTATCTTCATCTCGAGCCAGGCAATTCGCTTATAGCCGGTGGCTCGTGGTGCCCGCCAGCGCCGATGCTCAAGCACATCCGCGAGACCATCGTCGACGACGTCGACCGCTTTCGCGACATAGTCGAGGAACCTGCTTTCAAGGCTCTCTTCCCCGTCGTCGGCCAAGACCCGGTGAAGACGCTGCCAAAAGGCTTCCCCAAAGACTTCGCTTTCCCTGAATACCTGCGTCCGCGCCTTTACACCGTCTGGCATCCCATCCCCGACACTTTCGTCAGCGAGCACGACAGCCAGGACCGCCTCGAACAGATGTTCCGCATTATGGCGCCTCTCAACAACTTCCTCAACGAGATCTTCGATGACTACGAATAACCTTTTCTCGTCTGTTCTGCTTTAAAGCCAATAATCCTCACTTTTCACGACCCAATAATAATTAATGAAAAAGAGAACTCTTTGCACCGTCCTATACCTAATGAAACAATCAAACATTCGTATCGTTCTTTTCGTTGCGATTTTATCGCAACTCCCACTCTCACTCTTTGCCGACCACATCGACATCCGCTGGGTAATGGACAACAAAGATGACCTCGCCGCCTGCTCCTGGACGACTGGCGCCGATGACTTCCTTACACCAAAGTTCACCCTCGGCTCTAACCTCGACGCTACGGCTACCATGACGGGCAGCAATGCCGATGCCGGCTACACGGCTGTCTCCTATGCCCCTGTCTTTACGCAACTCACGCCCAAGACGCGCGTCACACAGAAGACCGCCGGCCACAGCGTCACCTTCACCGTGACTCCCAAGAGCAGCCACACGTTCAAGCCTGCAAGCATCGAGTTCGATGCAGTCAAATGCGGAACTGACGGCGGCAACTTCGACGTCTATATCAAGCAAGGAGCTTCTGCCGAGCGCGCCTTGGCAACAGCCGTGGCGCCTCTGCGCAATAAGGTGGCAGCGGGCAACCCCAATGCCTACAGCCACCACACCTACCAGCTCTCAGACGTCCTCGTGCAGAGCGGCCAGAACTTTCAGCTCATCATCTACGTCTACAACTTCAACGGCCAGGACAACGATAACCCCAAGTCAATAGCTTTCCGCAACGTCACCATAGGCGGCGAAACCGATGAGCCCATCTGGGATGCCTCGCACTATTTCACCTCTGCCACCTGCTCGGCAGGCAACCTGCTCGACGCTATCCGTTCGTTGAAGAATGGCGAGAGCGCCACCTGGCCCACCAAACTCTACGGCGACCCCACCGATTTCGCTGTCACAGCCGCCGAGGGCTTCACGGCCAGCGTGACATATAATAATAAGGTTGCCACCTTGACGGCACAGAAAGACGGCCAGACGGTCTTCACCCTTTCTGTGCGTTTCGTCGTAAGCTACATTCAGCCGCGCGGCGAAGCTACGCCTCTCAACCGTGGCCTGATGGCAGTGAAGACAAGCAGCGGCGTGCTCGTAAGCTGGCGCCTTCGGGCAACGGACAACCCCACAGACCTCCGCTTCCGCCTCTATCGCGGCAAGACGCTCATCACAAGGCAGCCCGTCATGGGCAAGACCAACTACCTCGACACCAGCGGCACGGCCACCAGCCAGTACACCCTTGAGGTGGTCGATGGTCAAGGCAACGTTCTCGAACGTCAGGAAGACGTTAAAGCCTGGAGCAGTCAGCTGAAATATATCACCCTCGAGGGCGGTGCGCCCACCGACCCGACCTCTGCTGGCGCCACCTACACGCCCAACGACGCCTCGTTCTCCGATATGGACGGCGACGGCGAGTACGACATCATCCTCAAGTGGGCTCCCTCCAACGAGAAGGACGCCGCCGGCAGCGGCACTACGTCGCCGGCTTTCTACAGCTGCTATAATATGGACGGCCACCGTCTATGGATGCTCCACACCGGTGCCAATATGTTCAACTCGGCCCACACCACGCCCTTCATCGCCTGGGATCTCGACGGCGACGGCTATGGCGAGTTCATGGTGAAGACCGCCCCTGGCGCCATCGACGGCGAGGGCAACTATGTCCTACTCGGCAACGATAACCCCAACGATAACCTCAAGAGCGGGCGCGGCAAGCAGGACCATGGCTCGGAGTACATCACCGTGTTCGACGGCATGACAGGTGCTGAGCTGCAAACGATTCCTTACCACACTGCTTACGCCGACGAGACAACCAGCTTCTGGGGCGACAGCAATCAGAATCGTTCCGAGCGCTATCTCGCTGCCATCGCCTGGCTCGACGGCGAGCAGGACAATCCCTCTGCAATCTTTGCCCGCGGCTACTACAACGGCTGTAAGATTGGCGCTTACGACTGGGACGGCAGTAACCTCACCATGCGTTGGCTCCATCGCGGCGAGAGCGCTTCAAAGGGCACCGTCACCTATGCCAACGGCACGGTGAAGGAGCTCACCAAGACCGTATATGCCGAGGGTTGTCATTGGCTCTGCATCGGCGATGTGACGGGCGATGGGCGTCAAGAAATTCACTACGGCTCTGGAGCCTTGAAGCCCGACGGCACCACGCTTTACCGTACCGGCCTCGGCCATGGCGATGCTATGCACCTGAGCGACTTCGTACCCTCGCGGCCCGGACAGGAATTATTCATGGTGCACGAGGAGAAACCTTATGGCATGGACCTGCGCGACGCCGCCACGGGCGAACTGCTGCTCCATAAGACTGCCAGTGGCGACACCGGACGTGGCATCATGGCCAACTTCAACCCCGAGGCGGAGAACGCCTACTGGCAGTTCAGCGCCGATGCCGGGCTATACGACACCGACGGCAACACCATAGTCTCTAGCGCAGAGCACGGCGGCGGTGCTGGCCTCAGCTTCCGCATTTATTGGAACGGCGACCTTGCCGACGACTTCTACGGCAAGAACGTGCTGGAGTACTGGAATCCTTCGGCCAACGCCTTCTGGCGCTTGCAGGTCAACGGCGACAACTACGTCGTCGGCAACTACAACAACTCCTCGAAGCAGAATCCTTGCGTCTCAGGCGACCTGCTGGGCGACTGGCGCGAGGAAATTGTCACCTGGGACCAGTCGGGCAGCAATTACCGCCTTATCATCAACGCCACCGATCACCAGACTGAATACGGCGTGCCTCACCTCATGGATGATGCCTCCTACCGCGCACAACTAATCAGCCAAAACGTTGTCTACAACCAGCCTCCTCACCTCTCTTACAACCTGCGTTCGCACTACACCATCGAGCGTACCGTGCCTGAGAGCGGCTACGACCTGCTCTACACCTCATACCCCGTGAGCGTGCCCGAGGGAGTCACGGCCTACAACCTCAACGGCGTCAATGCTGCTGCCGACACTGTGCGCCTCGCCAAGCTGGCCGCACGTGCGGTCATCCCCGCCGGGGCTGCCATTGTTTACAAGGCAGCAGCGGGTTCTACGGTTAAGTTTGTGCCTACGACAAAGAGCACTACTACCGTCAGTACGACTTACCTGAGGGGGTGCCCTGTCGACAGCGTGCTCACCAGCAACGAGGCAACCGATGAATGTTTCTACGAATATCGCGTAGACCAGCAGACAGGCTCTAAAGGCTTCTTCAAGATTGAAGAACCGACCCTGCAGCCAGCCTATACGCCCTGGCTGCGCGTCAAGGGAACGGCCACCAATCCCGCACTTCCGCAGTACTACCTCGGCAAGGACGACATCTCCACTGCTATCGAGGACCTCGAAACGGAGACGGATAAATCCGGAAGCGACCAATCCTTCGACCTCAGCGGCAAGCACGTCACACAGTCACGACATGGCGAAGTCTACATCGTCAATGGCAAGAAAATTATTAAAAACTAAATAATTACACAAACGACTATGAAACTCAGAAACCTCCTCTCCGTCCTGTTCGTTGCCATACTATGGCAGCCCCTCCCCCTCAAGGCCGAGACCGTCATCACCGTCAACGCCAAGAAGCCCGGTGCCGTGATTCAACCCACGCAGTGGGGCATCTTCTTCGAGGACATCAACTTCGCGGCCGACGGCGGCCTCTACGGCGAGCTCCTCAAGAACCGCTCCTTCGAGTTCGCTCCCGATCACCTTATGGGGTGGCACGCCTTCGGCAATGTCGAGATCAAGACCGACGGCCCGTTCGAGCGCAACCCGCACTACGCCCGCCTCACCTCGGCTGGCCACCGCGACCTCTGGACCGGCCTTCAGAACGAGGGCTTCTTCGGCATTGGTCTCGAGAAGGACGCCGACTACCGTTTCTCCGTCTGGGCCCGCGTGCCCGACGGCCGTGCGCAGTACCTTTGGATTCAGTTCGTTGACCAGAACACGATGGCCGAGCAGCAGGAGCTCACCAACACTGACCTCAAGGTGGACTCGCGCGAATGGAAAAAGTACACCGTGACAATCAAGAGTCCCCGCACCATCGACCGCGCAGAGCTGCGCCTGTTCCTCTGTGACGAGAAGCGCCGCAGCGGCTCGGGCGTCATGGATGTCGAGCACGTCTCGCTCTTCCCCGTCGACACCTATAAAGGTCATGAGAACGGTCTGCGCAAAGACGTAGCCCAGGCCCTCGAGGACCTCCATCCCGGTGTCTTCCGCTTCCCCGGCGGCTGCATAGTTGAGGGCACTACGCTCGACCTGCGCTACCAGTGGAAAAATACCGTAGGCCCCGTCGAGAACCGCCCCATCAACAAGAACCGCTGGGAAAATACCTTCACCTACCGCTATTTTGCCGACTATTTCCAGAGCTACGGCCTCGGCTTCTTCGAGTATTTCCAGCTGGCTGAGGAGATTGGCGCCGAGCCGCTGCCCGTGCTCAACGTGGGCATGGTCTGCCAGTTCCAGAACGGCGAGGAAGCACACGCGCCCTGCACTAAGGAAGGCCTGCAGCAGTTCATCGACGACTGCATCGACCTCATCGACTTTGCCAACGGCGACCCCGCCAAGAACGAGTGGGCCAAGCTTCGTGCCGACATGGGGCATCCCGAGCCTTTCAACCTCAAGTTCCTGGCCATCGGCAACGAGCAGTGGGAGGCGCCATATTTCAACCGCCTCGCCATCATAGCCCCCGAGGTGCGCAAGGCTCACCCCGAGATAAAGCTCATCGGCACAAGCGGCCCTAATGCCGAGGATGACCATTTCCGCAACGGCTGGAAGGCCATGCGCGAGCTGAAAACCGACCTTGTCGACGAGCACTACTATCGCGACATCAAGTGGTATCAGAATTCCATGAACCGCTACGACGACCGCAAGTTCTACGCCAAGGACGGCCCGCGCGTCTTCGCAGGCGAGTGGGCTTGCCACGACCGCGGCAAGAAGTACAACCACGCGGGAGCCAGCATCTACGAGGCTGCCTTCATGACCAACATCGAGCGCAACGCCGACCTCGTGCACATGGCCACCTACGCGCCTCTCTTCGCACACGTCGACGGCTGGCAGTGGCGCCCCGACCTCATCTGGTACGACAATCTCTCTACGGCCCGCACCGCCAGCTACTACGTCCAGCAACTCTACATGACCAACCGCGGCACCAACGTCCTGCCCACCACCGTTGCCATCGACGGCGGCCAGGCCAGCGTGAATCCCGTGCCGAAGGGCGAGGATGGCCTCTTTGCCAGCTCGGTCATTGACCGCGAGAAGAAGGAAATAATCGTGAAGGTCATCAACACCACCGCTGCCAAGCAGCCCGTCACCATCAACATCGCAGGCCTGAAGGCTAAGGCGCTGCCCCCCACGGCCGAGGTCACCAGCCTCGACTGCAGCAACTACGAGGCTGAGAACGTGCCCTCGAAGCCCGAGGTTGTAAGCCCCGCTCAGTCGCAGGCCCCCGTCAGCGCCGCCAAGGGCGGAGCCGCCATTGCCGTGACAGTCCCCGCCAAGACGTTCCAGGTGTACAAGGTGAAGTTCTGAGATTAGGGCAATAGTGCCAGGCTAAGTTTTGGCTGAGCGCTGGTCGGAAATATAATCCCGAAACTTCAGTAAGCTCGAATCTCTAATGAAAAAGCGGACACTTATGCTATGTAAGTGTCCGCTTTCTCTTTTAATTAAACTTTCGCAAGCACGGCTTGTCAGGAAGTTAAAGAGCCTCCTTGCCAAGCGAAACTTGGATATTACTATTCAATCAGAAGTGGCTGCTGCCGTCGAAGCAGTGCGTGCAGACCTTGCATTTGGGCAGGCCGATGGCTTTGATGAGGATTTCGAGAGTGTTGAACTTAAGTGTCGTGAGGCCGAGGCGGCGTCCCATTTCCTGTACCATTGCGCGGTACTTCACGGAGTCGGTACGTGCATATTCCTGCAGTATCTCGTTTGGCGTTGAAGCTTCGCCGCCGAGGCCTCCCGGCGTCTTATCGTGGTCATCCTCCAGGTCGTGTATCACTTGACGAGTGAGCAATTCCATATCGCTTTTTGAGGCGGAGAAGTTGATGAAGGGACATCCGTAGATGAGCGGGGGGCAGGCGATGCGCATATGGACCTCCTTGGCTCCGAGGTCAAAGAGGACGCGCACGTTGTCGCGCAGCTGCGTTCCTCTCACGATGCTGTCGTCGCAGAAGAGGCAGCGCCGTCCGTTGAGGGCGTCGCGGTTGGGGATGAGCTTCATCTTGGCCACGAGGTCGCGTGTGAGCTGGTTGCCGGGCATGAAGGAGCGTGGCCATGTCGGGGTGTACTTTGATATGGCGCGGCGGTAGGGCGCTCCGATGCCCTCGGCGTAGCCGGTAGCCATGCCGACGCCGGAGTCTGGTATGCCGGCCACGAGGTCCACTTCGGTGTGGTCCTGCTGGCCCATGAGCTTGCCGCAGGTGTGGCGCATGGCCTCGACGTTGCGCCCTTCGTAGGTCGAGGTGGGGAAGCCGTAGTAAACCCAGAGGAAGGAACATACCTGCATCTCCTCGTTGGGCTGTCGCAGCTGCTCGATGCCGTCGGCGGTGAGGCGCAGGATTTCTCCCGGACCTACGAAGTGGTCGACGTCGTAGCCGAGGTTGGGGAAGGCCGTGGTCTCGGAGGTGGCGGCCCAGGCGCCGTCCTTGTGCCCTATGACTATCGGTGTCCGTCCGAGTCGGTCGCGGGCCACTATGATGCCGCTCTCGGTGAGGATGAGCATCGAGCATGACCCTTTTACCTTGTTGAAGACGTTCTCTATGCCGTCGACGAACGTCTTCCCGCGTGCTATGAGCAGCGTGACGAGCTCTGTCGGGTTTGTTTTTCCGCTGGACATCTCGGAGAAATGGTCGCCGTCGGCCAGCAGCTCGCGTGTGAGCTCGTCGAGGTTGTTGATTTTGGCCACGGTGACGACAGCCATCTTTCCCAGGTGTGAGTTTACCATGATAGGTTGCGGGTCGGTGTCAGAGATGACGCCAATTCCGCTGTTGCCAGGGAAGCGCTGCAGTTCGGCCTCGAAGCGCGTGCGGAAGTACTGGTTCTCGAGGTTATGAATACTGCGATAGAAGCCTTTCTCGGTGGAGTACGTGGCGATACCGCCGCGCTTGGTGCCGAGGTGTGAGTTGTAGTCCGTACCGTAGTAGAGGTCGGTGATGCATGGTTGTTTACTGATGGTTCCGAAAAAGCCGCCCATTGTTGTTTTTGTTGTTGCACGGCCTGCGGCCGTAGTTGAAAGTTAAAGGACTCGGCCTGCAGCCAAGTTTAATATCTAATTTTTCTCTTATTCTCTTTTTAATTGGTCAGCCTTCGGCCTCAAAATCATTAAAAAATCTATCTCAAAAATCTCTCATCTAAGTTTGAATGATTTTCCAAATTGATTTTTGAATGATTTTGAGCGAAGCGACCCCAATTTCTCTCTTTTCTCTAAAAATGGCGTTGCCATTTTTCACCTGTCGCGCCAGAAGGAGCGTGTGAAAAGGACTACGACGCTGACAATCTCAAGACGTCCCATGAGCATGAGCAGCGTGAGCAGCCATTTGACGAGCCCCGGCAGCACGCCCCAGGTCATGGTAGGCCCTATCTCGAGTCCGAGTGTAGGCCCTACGTTGCTGGCGCAGGAGAGAGCTATGGTTATGGAATTTGTGCTGTCGACTCCCGTGATTATCATGATGAAGTAGGTCACGAGGCACAGCATGAGGTAAAGCGCAAAGTAGCCCAGCAGCGTGGCTTGCGTGGAGTAGGGGATAGGTTGCTTGTTGACGCGTACGGGCAGTACGGCTCGCGGGTGAAGGACGCGCCGCAGCTCGTTGCGCACGACTTCGAGCACCATGACGCCTCGCACGCATTTGAAGCCGCCGGCCGTGGAGCCTGAGCAACCGCCGAAGAACATCAGCACAGACAGCACAACCCAGGTGATGTGAGGCCATTGCCCTGCGTCGTCGTTGAAGATGCCCGTCGTAGTGGCGAAGGAGACGACCTGGAAGAGGCTGGAGCGGAAGGCGTCCTCGCACTCGTAGTGGCACTTGCGCATGAGCGTGAGCATGATGAAGAGCGTCGCTGCCACGATCAGGAAGAGGAACAGGCGCAGCTCTGAGTTGCGGAATAGCTCGCGAATGCGCCCCTTGAACAGGGCCATGTAAAGCAGCGAGAAGCTGACGCCGGAGAGCAGCATGAAAGCTATGGCCGTGTAGTCGATGTAGGGGTTGTGGAAGTAGCCCGTGCTGGTGTTGTGCGTGGCGAAGCCTCCGGTGGCGGTGGCCGTCATGGCGTAGTTGACGCTGTCGAAGGGACTCATGCCCTCAACCCAGAAGAGCAGTGCGCAGACGATGGTGAGCAGCATATAGATTCCCCATATCCATTTCGCCGAGGTGCTGAGTCGCGGGTGCAGCTTGTTGCGCATCGGGCCCGTGGCTTCGGCAGAGAAGACGCGCAAGCCTCCCTCGACGATGGAGGGTATGATGGCCACGGTGAAGAAGACGATGCCGAGTCCTCCAATCCACTGCGTCATGCTGCGCCAGAAGAGCAACGCGCGCGGCAGGCTCTCGACGTCGTCGATGAGGCTGGCCCCGGTGGTGGTGAAGCCCGACATCGTCTCGAAAAAGGCGTCTGTGACGCTGGGCACGTAGCCGCTGACGACGAAGGGGATGGCACCTATGGCGCTGAAAATGACCCACGTGAACGAGACGATGAGGTAGGCATCGCGGCGGTGCATGAAAGTCGCGGCGTTGCGTCCGATGCGCTGCATCAGACCGGAGCAGAAGCATGCCACGGCCAGCGCGAAAGCGAAGGCCAGGACGTCGTCGCCGCGGTAGCAGATGGACATGACGAGGCATAGTGCTAACATCACTGCTTCAATACCAAGCAGTTGACCGAGGATTTTGGACAGAAGTCTCCAATTAATCATATAGCAATTTGGGGCTCGTCTTGCAAATATTCGCGTGCAAAGGTACATATTATTAGTTGAAAATAATTATTGGAAACGGAAAAAATCAGCTGCTGCGCACTATTATTTTGATTAAGGATAAGCCACAACGCCAAAACAGTGTTTTAATCTTGAATTATCCATCGTCATTTCGTAAGCGATGTCCCCATTAACAGCCTCTCCTAAATCCTCCCCTAAAGGGAAGGACTTCTGCAGCTGTACCCCCCTTCCTTTCAGGGGAGGGGTTCTCGAAGTGTCGAGCGTCCCTTTGGGCCGAGCGGGGGGAGAGGCTTCTCTTTTCTTTTTAATGGTCGTCCTTCGGCCTCAAAATCATTAAAAAATCTATCTCAAAAATCTCTCAGATAAGTTTGAATGATTTTCCAAATTGATTTTTGAATGATATTCTTCGAAGTATCAAAGCGACCAAAGGTCGAGCGCTTCAAGTGTGAAGCATCGCAAGCGCTGAGCGAAGCGCAACAAC
>CAJOLI010000034.1 GCA_905235285.1 uncultured Bacteroidaceae bacterium | reverse complement strand
CGGGCAGAAGGCAGAGCAGCGCCCCCTCCACCGCAGCCCCCTGGAGCATAAGCCATGGCAACGCAGCCCCCCGCCACAGCGAAACGCCGGGCAGAAGGCAGAGCAGCGCCCCCTCCGCCGCAGCGACCCCCTCGGGCAGAAGGCAGAGCAGCGGTCCCCCTCCGCCGCAGCGAAATTGCAGGGTGACAGCGGAGAGGGAGAAAAGCGGTTTACTCTCTTTTTCCATTTCTTTGACCTTTAAGCGTTAAAAATAGATAGAAAGTTTCGCTGTTTCACGATTTAGCTGTAACTTTGTACGCGTTATGATAAATATGAAACGCATATTGCTTGCGATAGTCTGTGTGCTGGCCTCAGTGGCCTTGAGCGCACAGGATGTGCAGTTCCCGTTTCCCGAGGTGCCGGCTATGATGACCGACACGCAGGCCCGTCTGAAGTTTGTGCTCGAGAATTTCTGGAGCCGTTATGATTTCGCCGATACGTCGTCGTATAACGAGCAGGTTGGTGAGCAGGGCTTCTCGGAGTTTATCAACCTGCTGCCTTATGCCGACGCTCAGGAGCAGAAGCGTGCCGTAGATGCGCTGATGACGCGCATTGGCAGCGACGAGCGGCTGATGAAACGCTTCGACAGCCTCACGGACCACTACTTAGGCAATCCTAACTCACCGCTGCGCAATGATGTGACGTATGAGTTGATGCTGCGTAGCCTGCTGACGTCTAAGAAGATCGACGAGGCACGCCGCAGCCGTATGGAGTTTAAGCTTAACATGGTGGCACGTAACCAGCCCGGCAGTAAGGCCTCCGATTTTGAATACTTAGACCGCGTAGGCCGCCGCCATCGCTTTTATGAGCTGCAGAGCGAGCTGACGCTGCTGGTGTTCTCCGACCCCGAGTGTGAGCACTGCCATGAGCTGATGCCAAAGATCATAGGCAGCAAGGTGCTGGCTGGCGACCGTAGGCTTAAGGTGCTGTCTGTATATCCCGATGAGAATGTCAAGGCATGGATGCAGCTGCGCCCCACGCTGCCGCGCAACTGGAGCGAGGGACGCAGCCCCGGTGGCCAGCTGATGCGCGAGCAGACCTTCTACCTGCCGGCCATGCCGGTGCTCTACCTGCTCGACAAGGACAAACACGTAATCCTGAAAGATGCCACGCTGGAGCAGGTGGAGGGCTGGTTGAAGGACAATTGAGAATTGAAGCCAAACCTCTAAAAGAGGAGCGTTCGGGAGAAAAGCGAATAGAGAATTCTTGACATACAAAACACGGAAACTTGAATCACAGGAGAATGGGTAATATAAAGCGATATATGTTGGCGCTAGCAGCCTGGCTGCTGTGTATAGCCGTTGAGTGCGCCGGCACCTTCACGCTGGTGCTCGATGCGGGCCACGGCGGTAAAGACCCCGGTGCCCTGGGCAAGACTGGCAAAGAGAAGAATATCAACCTGGCGGTGACGCTGGCCGTAGGCCGCCTCGTGGAGCAAAACCTCAAGGACGTGAAGGTCGTATATACCCGCAAGACTGACGTCTTCGTGGAACTGAGTGAACGCGCCGCCATAGCCAATAGAGCCAAGGCCGACCTCTTCGTGAGCATACATACCAACGCGTTGCCCGGCAAAGCCCAGGGGCGCGGCTCAGAGACCTACACATTAGGTATGCACCGTGCCGCCGACAACCTGGCCGTGGCAAAGCGCGAGAACTCGGCCATCATGCTTGAGAAGGACTATGAGAGCCGTTACGAGGGTTTTGACCCTAAGAGCTCGGAGTCGTATATCATCTTTGAGTTCATGCAGGACAAGAACATGGAGCGCAGCGTGAAGCTGGCGCAGATGATACAGAAGCAGTTCCGCTCGGCCGGGCGCGTAGATAAAGGTGTTCATCAAGCCGGTTTCCTCGTACTGAGGGCCACTTCGATGCCTTCGTGCCTCGTGGAACTGGGATATATAACGACCCAATCAGAAGAAACATACCTCACGAGCCAGCGTGGCGTCGACCAGCTCGCCAGCAGCATTTACGAGGCTATCAAGAAATACTATGAGGGGGTGAAGTAAGTGGTGAGAAATTATAAGAGTTAATGGAGCTAAAGACTTTACTGATAATATGAAGATTTCCCGCGAAGCAAAGATAGGATTAACAGGCATCATAGCCCTGATTCTGCTGTTCTTTACAATAAAATTCCTGCAGGGCGTGCAGCTGTTCACGACGCAGGACACGTACTACATCAATTTCCGCAATGCCAAGGCGTTGGCGAAGTCCAGCCCTGTCTATGCCGACGGCTATGACGTAGGCATCGTGTCCGACATCCGCTACGACTATGAACACCCCGGTTCGGGTGTCATCGTACAGATTGCCGTGGAGCACGGCTTGCGTATGCCTAAAGGCACTGTTGCCGTTCTCGACGAGGCCATGCTGGGAGGTTGCACCCTGAACCTGCTGATGGGCAATAACCCCCGTGAACGCTTCGCCGTGGGCGATACCATCCCGTCGGCCGACAATAACGGCTTGATGGCCAAGGCCGCCGAGATTATTCCAAAGTTGGAGCAGACGATGGCTAAGGTGGACACGCTGCTGACGGCGCTCAACGCGGTGGCCTCCGACCCAAACTTACAGAAGATACTGGCTAACGCCCAGACGCTGACAGCCAACCTCGACCAGAGTTCGCGCGACCTGAATAAGCTGTTGGAGAAAGATGTTCCGCAGATGACATCGACGTTCAACACCGCGGGGCAAAACGTAGTGGCGCTCACCGACAAACTTAACCGCCTGGACCTCGAGGGCACCATGGCTAAGGTCGACGGCACGATGAATAACGTCAACCAGATGACCGAGCGCCTGAACTCACCAGATAACAACGTTGGGCTACTACTCAACGACACCGCCCTCTACGGAAACCTCAACCGTACGGCAACAGGAGCGGCACAGCTGGTGGAAGACCTGAAGGCACATCCAAAGCGCTACGTCCATTTCTCGGTCTTCGGTAAGAAAGAAAAGCCTGCTGAGCCGTAAAAAGGGCATCAGCCATAAGTTCTTGCCGAACAGAGTAAAAGTTTATATATAAATAAAAATTCCAAATAGAGCAACCTGTTCGTAACTCTTTACAAACCATTGGCTAAATAGTTAAGAATTTGTTGATTAAAGAATCTGAAAAAAATGAGGCGTCGATGATTGTCGACGCCTTAATTGTTTAATATACAGGATGTTTGATGTGAGCAATAGCTTTGGGGACTTTGTTATAAGCATAAATTAAAAAGAGCTTGAAAACGTGCTCTTTATAGCCCCTTTTCGTATGTATTTATTCTGCGGTTCATTTTGGAGATTGAAAAAATATATTTAACTTTGCACTCGCAATTCGCCCCTAACGGGACGCACACTTTACCAAAAGAATGAATAACCAGACGACAACAGCTACAGACCCACGTTGGGAGCACTGTCTGCGGATGATATCAAGCAATATCAGCCGCGAGCAGTTTGACACGTGGTTTGCGCCCGTCGGCTTCGTCAGCTACGACGAAGACGGGCAGATGCTGACGTTGTCTGTGCCAAGCCCCTTCATCCGTGAATATATAGAGGAGCATTACCTGAGGCTCCTCCGCGCCGTCCTGCAGCAGCAGTATGGCCAAGGTGTGCGTCTGCGCTACGAGGTTAAGGTGGATGCTATAAATAATATAAGTACGCGCGAGGATGGTACCGCACGTTCCACCAGCACCTCGTCAGTGGTACGCCGCGACGGCGTCAACGCCAGTCCGCGTGCCCTGCAGCACCTCGACTCGCAGCTCAAGGCCGATTACACCTTTGAAAACTTTGTAGAGGGCGACAGCAACAAGTTGCCGCGCACAGTAGGTTTAGCCATAGCCCAGAACCCACATCAGGCAACGTTCAACCCGCTGTTTGTCTATGGCGGATCAGGCGTGGGAAAGACACACCTGGTAAATGCCATCGGCCTGCGTGTGAAGGAGCTGCATCCCGAGTTGCGGGTGCTGTATGTCTCGGCACACCTTTTCCAAGTGCAGTACACCGACAGCGTCCGTCACAACACCGTCAATGATTTCATTGCATTCTATCAGACCATCGACGTGCTGATTATCGATGACATCCAGGAACTGGCAACGATGCAGAAGACACAACTCGCGTTCTTCCATATCTTCAACCATCTCCACCAGAACGGCAAGCAGCTCATCCTGACTTCCGACCGTCCGCCCGTGGCTCTGGAAGGCATGGAGGAGCGTCTGCTGACCCGCTTCAAGTGGGGTTTGCTGGCCGAGCTGGAGCATCCTACTCAGACCCTTCGCCGAGATATCCTCTGCTACAAGATCCGCAAGGACGGTCTGCGCGTGGCAACGCCCGTCATAGACTATATAGCAGCCAATGTCGACAAGAGCATCCGCGACCTCGAGGGCGTGCTCACCTCCCTAATGGCCTACAGCGTGGTGAATAACTGCGAGATAGATATGGCACTGGCCGAGCGCGTAATCACCCGCACGGTAGGCGTGAGCAAGCAACATGCAGCCCTGACGATTGATGAGATCCTCATGCATACGTGCCACTTCTTCTGCATCGACCGCGACGACGTGCTGTCTTCGACACGACGTGCTCCCGTCGTGCAAGCCCGCCAGGTGGTGATGTACTTGGCCCAGCAACACACGCGGCTGAGTACAACAAAGATTGGTGCTTTCATAGGCAAACGCGGGCACGCTACGGTGATTCATTCGTGTCAGGCTGTGACGCAGCGTCTGCAGAACGACGAAGCGTTCCGCCAGCGTATAGCAGAACTCGAAGGCTTACTGACTCAGTAAGCCTTTTTTATATCTTTTACTGAAAAAAGTTCGAGGAAAGTCTGTCAAATAAATATTAATGTTTAAATTTGCAGCAATTAATAACAATCAGACAAATACAAAAGCTATGCGGCACATTCTATTTACAACCTTATTTTTGCTGACCTGCATCTCCATGCAGGCCCAGGATGTTATCGGCGAAACGACAGCTTCGGCTGATACCGCAGCCACAGCACCAGCTACGGAACACATACTCTTCGAAGGTCTCGAAGTGAAAGGAGACATCTATGAGTTCTCCGCTGCCATTCAGAAGCGAGGTTTCACGCTCTCGAAACGTTTAGGCAACGAGAACGCCTATATCTTCAAAGGCACAGTATGCGGCCAATCGTGCTACGTGCAAGCCAGTTACACGAAGCACACGCGCACCGTCTATCGCATTATGGCGCAACCCAAGCACGTAGACTTGAACAGCTATCTCGATTCGCTGCGCGTGCGTTATGGTGAGGTTTATGACGAGACGGAACGCGGCTATCAATGGATGCTTCCGGGCGGCGCCGTCATGTTCTTTACGCCAGAAGGCTACGACCCGACGCTCGTAGTGATGGATGCCATCGGAGTGGCCGCCTATAAGGAAGAGAACGACCGTCCACGAATGCGGTGATAACTGTTTTTAGGCGTCAGATACTTAGGCTTTTGAGTTTTAGGCGTTTAAGGCTTCAAGGCTAATAATGTTGATGGCTTTTGTGGACATTGTAATTTCCAAAAAAGAAAATTTTTTAAAAATATTTGTATAAGAAGTTTGCCAAAAGGGAAAAGTTTTGTAGCTTTGCACCGCTATTCGGTTTTTGATACAGGACAACTTACAATTCACTTTTACCCTATATTATTGTGGCACAGACTTATACTTATGATGAAGCTTTCGCGGCTTCTTTAGACTATTTCGCGGGCGATGAATTGGCCGCCCGCGTATGGGTTAACAAGTATGCGATGAAGGACTCCTTCGGCAATATCTACGAAAAGAGTCCTGCAGACATGCACTGGCGCATCGCTAATGAGGTGGCCCGCATTGAACAGAAGTACAATAACCCGATGAGCGCCCAGGAGATATTCGACCTCTTGGACCACTTCCGCTACATCATCCCAGCCGGTTCGCCCATGACCGGCATCGGCAACCATTTTCAGGTGGCTTCGCTCTCTAACTGCTTCGTGGTAGGCCTCGACGGCGACAGCGACTCGTACGGCGCTATCATCCGCATCGATGAAGAGCAGGTGCAGCTGATGAAACGTCGCGGTGGCGTAGGTCACGACCTCTCGCATCTGCGCCCGGCCGGTTCGCCCGTCAAGAACTCTGCGCTGACCTCCACCGGCCTCGTGCCTTTCATGGAGCGCTATAGTAACAGTACGCGCGAGGTAGCACAGGATGGCCGTCGCGGAGCCCTGATGCTCAGCGTCTCTATCAAGCACCCCGATGCTGAGGCTTTCATCGACGCTAAGATGACCGAAGGTAAGGTGACGGGTGCCAACGTCAGCGTGAAGATTGACGACGCTTTCATGCAGGCCGCCTCAGAAGGAAAGCCTTACACGCAACAGTTCCCCATCGATAGCGACAATCCCATGGTGACCAAGGAGATTGACGCCAGCGCTCTGTGGAAGAAAATCGTACACAACGCATGGCAGAGCGCAGAGCCCGGTGTGCTCTTCTGGGATACCATCCTGCGCGAGAGTGTGCCTGACAGCTATGCCGACCTGGGCTTCCGCACCGTCAGCACCAATCCTTGCGGCGAGATTCCCCTGTGCCCCTATGACTCGTGCCGCCTGTTGGCCATAAATCTTTACGAATACGTAGATAACCCCTTCACGCGCAATGCTAAATTCAATTTCGAGCTCTTCAGCCAGCACGTCCGCAAGGCTCAACGCATCATGGACGATATCATAGACCTTGAACTCGAGAAGATAGAACTCATCCTGGATAAGATTGAGTCTGACCCGCAGAGCGAGGAGGTCAAGTTCTCGGAACGTAACCTGTGGAAGAAGATTCAGCGTAAGAGCTCCATGGGTCGTCGTACGGGCGTCGGCATCACGGCTGAAGGCGATATGTTGGCCGCTCTGGGTCTGCGCTATGGCACCCAGGAGGCTACGGACTTTGCCGTTGAGGTGCAGAAGACAGTGTGCTTGAATGCTTATGCCAGCAGCGTAGAGATGGCCCGCGAGCGCGGCGCCTTCGAGGTTTTCGATGCCAAGCGCGAAGCCGAGAACCCCTTCATCCAGCGCATCAAAGCTGCCGACCCCAAGCTGTATGAGGACATGGTGAAGTATGGCCGTCGTAATATAGCCTGCCTGACCATAGCACCTACCGGCACCACTTCGCTGATGACTCAGACCACCAGCGGTATCGAGCCCGTCTTCCTGCCCGTTTACAAGCGGCGTCGTAAGGTGAACCCCAACGACCCCGAGGTGCATGTAGACTTCATCGACGAGACGGGCGATGCCTTCGAGGAATATTTAGTCTATCACCAAAAGTTCCTCACCTGGATGAAGGTATGCGGTCTCGACACTGAGCGGCGCTACACGCAGGAGGAGATTGACGAGCTGGTGGAGCAGTCGCCTTACCACAAAGCCACAGCCAACGATGTCGACTGGCTGATGAAAGTGCGCATGCAGGGTGCCATCCAGAAGTGGGTGGACCACAGCATCAGTGTCACGGTGAACCTGCCTAACAACGTCGATGAGCAACTGGTCAATGACCTGTATATGGAGGCTTGGCGCAGCGGCTGCAAGGGCTGCACCATCTATCGCGACGGTTCGCGTAGCGGCGTCATGATTAGCGTCAGCAAGAAGAAAGAGAAGAAAGGCGACGGAGAGCAGCAGGGTACACCCTCATTAGAGACCGGCGGCGAGCGCCCCATCCAGGAATGTCGCCCGCCCGAGGTCGTGGAGAAGCGTCCCGACGTGCTTGACTGTGATGTCGTCCGTTTCCAGAACAACAAGGAGAAATGGGTTGCTTTCGTGGGACTGCTCAACGGCTATCCCTATGAGATATTCACCGGTCTGCAGGACGACGAAGAAGGCATCTTGCTGCCTAAGAGCGTCACTAAGGGGCGTATCATCAAGCAATTGAACGCAGATGGTACGAAGCGCTACGACTTCCAGTTCGAGAACAAGCGTGGCTACAAGACTACCGTCGAAGGGCTGTCGGAGAAGTTCAATCCCGAATATTGGAACTATGCCAAGCTCCTCTCCGGTGTGCTTCGCTATCGCATGCCCCTCGACCATGTCATCCGTCTCGTAGGACAGCTCTCGCTCAACGACGAAACTATCAATACGTGGAAGAACGGTGTGGAGCGAGCTCTGAAAAAATATATTCAGGATGGCACTGTGGCCAAGGGTCAGGTATGTCCCAACTGCGGGCAAGAGACGCTCGTTTATCAGGAGGGATGCCTTATTTGCACCAACTGCGGAGCCAGCCGGTGCGGGTAGTTAAAATGTATGATCAACGTTCAACGTCATAGCGTTCTCTTGCAAGACGTTAGGATATATGCCTACCATGGCGTGCTCCCTCAAGAGCGCGTTGTGGGGGCATATTATATTATTAATGTGTCTGTTGAGACCGATTTCTCACGAGCCATGAAGACAGACGAACTGGAGGGAACGATTTCCTATGCCAGCGTCTTTGATGTTGTGAAACAGGAGATGGCGATACCATCGCGCCTGCTCGAACACGTAGGCGGACGTATATGCCAAGCCCTCATCAACCGTTTCCCGACAGCAACAGCAATACACCTTGAGATAATAAAGGAGAACCCGCCTATGGGTGCGGATTGCCGAGGTGCGGGTGTCGCCCTCGATGTACAGCGTTCTTGAGTAAACGAAGCAGCCCCGCCAATCGGCGGGGCTGCTTTATTCTTGACTATTGGTATTTAGTCTTTTGCTATTCGCTATTCGCATTTAGCGGCAGGGTTGCTTGTTTAAGCTTTATTTTACTACGACTTTCTCGTTACCGATGACATAGATGCCGCGCGGCAGGCTCTTCAGAGCTTCGCCAGTACGTACCTGCTTACGAACGAGGGCTCCGTTCACATCATAGATATCGACAATTGCGGTGGACTGCTTGAGGCTTTCCATACGGTCGACGTCGGCTGTGGTGACGTGCTTAATCTGTAGCTTGGTAGCACCGTTAGCCTGCGACTCCCATGCGAAGCCGCACCGTGTGGGCAGGAATGTCTGTTCGCCATCTGTCCGCACGAGAATGCTCTCGAGGATCTCGGTATCCTGCTTGGCAGGAATACCATAGCGGCCAGACTTCTGAACAGCCTCCCAGCTGCTGGCAAACACGATGCGGTTGCCCTGGGCGTCGGTCATCGTGACGTCGCGCAGCAGGGTGCTTATGCCGTTGGCCTCAGAGGTCTTGGCCCGCAGGTTCTGCGTCTTGGGTGAGAAAATCAGATAGGGCACGCCAGCCTCGATGCCTTCCTCTGTGCAGTCTACGAAGAAGAGGTTGAGGACGTTGCCTTCTTGGCGTATGCCTGTGAACCGCTCTACGCGTACGTCAGTGGCTGCTGCCTGCAGCTGTTCTGCGTTCAGTGCTACAGGCAAGCAGATAGAATTGTAGCCTGCCAGTAGTATGCGGCTGAGCTGCACGGGTTGCTCTGTCTGGTTGAAAACTTCAACGTTCAGAGTGTTGAGGCTGGTGCTGACATACTTAGTGCGAACCGTCTGTGCGGAAACGGGTGATAATAAAGCTGTTAAAGCTAACAGAATGAGTGAAATGTGCTTCATAATAATAGTGTTTTGATTAGAAATCTGTGTAAGTTTACAAATAAATTTTGGAACGTATGGCAAAAAGCCCCAAACCTTAACATTAATTAGCTATTGAAATGCTGCGTGGAGCAGAAACCAGATGACGGGAACGAGCAACGCAGGCAGTAGGTTCAGCGTCTTGCAGTCCTTCAGCTGGAGCAGCGAGAGTCCGCTGCCGGTAATCATCAGTCCGCCCACAATCAGCAACTCTGCCATCAGCGCATCGCTCACGGCAGACGCCGAGATACTGGCTACGAGATAGAAGAGACCCTGCCAGCAGAAGAGCACGGGAGCCGCCAGCACCATTCCGATGCCATAAGTTGATGCGAAGACGATGGAACTGACGAGGTCGAGTGTGGCGTTGGTGAAGAGGAAGGTGTTGTCACCTTTGAGTGCCGCTATCACGGGGCCTAACATCGAGAGGGGCCCGATGCAGTAGAGCAGTATTGCTGTGCTGAGGCCGTCGGCCAGGTGCGAGGTGCCGTCCTTGGAACGCTTGTTGACGAGCCGCTTGAAGCGCCCGTCGATGTCGAGCCACGTGCCTACTACGCCGCCTATGGCGATGGCCACGATGAAGAGCACCGGGTACTCGCTCTTGGCGAAATTGCTGATGGTGGCATTGAGGCCTATGGCCACGGATGCCAGCCCGAGCCCTGTGTAGAGCACGTTCTTATACTTCTCGTCGATGCCTCTGTGCATGACCGCACCTACGATGCTTCCTGCAATGATTGTGCAGGTATTGACTATCGTTCCAATCATATTCGCAGGCAAAAGTAGTGAAAAATTTTGAACCTATACTTGTTTTAGTATTTTTCTTTCAATTTGTTCTCTATTTTGTTGTTATTGTATTATCTTTGCAACAGAATTTGTCTTTGAGGCCGATTTCTCACACCTGAACTCATTTTTTATTAACTAATTAAATCAAACCTAATGTCAACTGTACAATTCTACAAAAAAGAGAATCAAGTGCCACTTGAAATGCACAAAGTGCGTGTCGTCCAGAAGCTGAACCTCCTCCCTGTGGAGGAACGCCTGAAAGCAATCCAGGAGGCAGGCAACAACACGTTCCTTCTCCAGAACCGCGACATCTATCTCGACATGATTACCGACTCGGGCGTCAACGCTATGTCCGACCTGCAGGTAGCAGCCATGAACATCGCCGACGACAGCTATGCCGGTTCTGAGACGTGGAATCGCGCCAAGGCTGCCGTGAAGGAAGTCTTCGGCGTCGACAATGTGTTACCTGCCCATCAGGGCCGTGCTGCCGAAAACATCCTCGCCGAGGCTTTCGTCAAGCCGGGCATGGTGACGCTCATGAACTTCCACTTCACTACGACCAAGGCTCATATCACCCGCCTCGGCGGCGAGGTAGTGGAGCTGGTGCACAAGAAAGGTCTCAAGCCGCAGAGCGATGATCCGTTCAAGGGCGATTTCGACCTCAAGGCTCTTAAGAAGACTATCGACGAGTACACGCCTGAGAAGGTAGCCTTCGTGCGCGTCGAAGCCGGCACCAACCTTATCGGAGGCCAGCCCGTCAGCCTCGAGAACATGATGGCAGTGACGGATATCTGCCATGATAAGGGGGTCGTCAGCGTGCTCGACGCTTCGCTGCTTCAGGACAACGTCTACTTCATGAAGACGCGCGAGCCGCGCTGCAAGTACATGGAGACGAAGGAGATCTACCGACTGCTGGCCAGCCGTTTCGACATCATTTATTTCTCCGCCCGCAAGCTCGGCTTCTCACGCGGTGGTTTCATCCTCTCGAGCGACTCGAAGTGGACGAACCAGATGATGGAGTATGTACCACTCTTCGAAGGCTTCCTAACCTACGGTGGTATGGAGGTGCGCTCCATCGAGGCCGCAGCACAGGGACTGCTCGAATCGCTCGATATGGAGTATATCAGCCAGGGTCCTGAGTTCATCGCCTATCTGGCCAAGGAACTTGACGACTACGGCGTGCCCGTCATCCTGCCTGCCGGCGGTCTGGGTGTGCACCTCAACTGCTCTGAGTTTGTGCCCAATATGCCGCACGACCAATATCCCGCTGCTGCCGTGGGCACCGCTATTTACATCGCAGGCGGCATTCGCGGTATGGAGCGTGGTACCGTCAGCGAACAGCGCGAGCCCGACGGCACCGAGCGCTACGCAGAGCTGGAGCTTCAGCGCTTGGCTGTGCCCCGCCGTGTGTTCACCCTGTCGCAGATTAAGTATTGTGCCGACCGCGTTAAGTGGGTGTGGGACAACCGCGAGCTCATCGGTGGTCTGGAGTGGACGAGCGAGCCTAAGGTGCTCCGCTTCTTCTTCGGCCGCATGAAGGAGATTGGCTATTGGCAGGAGGAACTCGTCAAGAAGTTCCGTCAGGATTTCGGCGACTCGTTGTAGTCCACGTTAACACAGCTCGAGCGCACATATTAATATAATTAAGCCCAGTAATGGCATGCAGCATTTCTCAATGCTACAGTCATTGCCGGGCTTTTTCGTTTCAGATGAAGAATAGGGCGACACCGGTCACGGCGATGCACGAGCCGAGGATTTCGCGCGTGCTGATGCGCTGCCCGAAGAGCCATCGCGAGGGCAACAGGATGAAGACGGGCGTCAGCGCCATCAGCGTTGAAGCAATGCCTGCGGGTGCCAGTTGTACGGCAAGCAGTGAGAGCGATACGCCAATGACGGGTCCGAACATTATCGCTCCTGTTGCAGCCTTCATGGTAGTGTGGTCGTGCAAGCCTTGACGCAGACGCTGGCGGTCGCCTTTCAATGCGAATGCAATGGCGAAGCCAATGAGGCCGGCCACCGCTCTGACCATCGTGGCGGCCATTGGCAGCAGGGGCGTGTTCTCGCACAGGCTCATGCCTACTTTCGAGAGCACTATGCCGACGCCCTGTCCCATGCCGGCACCTATGCCAAAGAGGATGCCTTTCAGCGGAATCTCAACATGTAGTTTGTGTTTGCGTTCCGCTTTCTCCTCGCGCGAGAGCACGGTGAGGCCTATGCCGCTGATCGTCACCGCTATGCCGGCGAGCGCTTGCAGGCTCAGCGTTTCGCCGAGTAAGAGCCATGCTGTGAGTGCCGAGAACAGGGGTGCCAGCGTCATGAAGAGCTGTCCGAGACGGCTGCCAATGAGGATATACGATGAGAAGAGGCACCAGTCGCCGAAGACATAGCCTATGGCTCCTGAGGCCAGCAGCCACGCCACGGCGCTGGCATTCATGCCATAGGGTAGTGGGGAGCCCGTGAAGAGCCAGAGCATAGCAGCCAGTATTACCAATGACGCCGCCATACGCAGCACGTTCATCTGCAGCGACCCCATACGTCGGCTGGCCACTTCGGCGCATAAAGCTGTGGCCGTCCACGATATGGCCACTATTATAGATAGTATTTCGCCGTATAACATTCGCGAGAAGAGTTATTATCCTGAATTTGCGTTGGAGAAGTTATGTGTTTGTGTCTGATTCTGTTCGCCCGTGCATACGGTTTACGATGAGCGCTATGGCGCCGTCGCCCGTGACGTTGCAGGCAGTGCCGAAGCTGTCCATGGAGATATAGAGAGCTATCATGAGGCCGCACTCCTGTTCGCCGAATCCCAGCATGGATGTCAGTACCCCCAGCGATGCCATGATGGCGCCTCCCGGCACTCCCGGCGATGCCACCATGATTATGCCCAGCATCATTATGAACCCGATGAACATTGTCGTTGTGAACGGGATGCTGTACATGAGCATCAGGGCTACGGCGCAGGCTGTGATTTTCATACATGAGCCGCTCATGTGGATAGTGGCGCAGAGGGGTACGGTGAAGCCTGCCACGTTCTCAGGTACGCCCATCTTGACGGCCTGACGCAGTGTCACGGGAATTGTTGCTGCTGAGCTGCTGGTGCCTAATGCCGTGAAGTAAGCCGGCATCATGGTGGCGAGCAGTCGTAGAGGATTGCGGTGTACAATGGCTCCTGCGATGCAGTACTGCGTTAGCAGCAGTGCTATGTGCATGGCGAAGATGATGCCAATGATGGCCGTGAAGGTCATCATGATGTGCCAGGCCTGCCCTGTGCGTGTCATCTCGAGGAAGATGCCGAAGATGTAGAGCGGCAGCAGCGGCACAATTACTTTGGCTATGGTGCGCTCGATGAGCGTCTTGAATTCGTGGGCTACATTGTTGCAGTAGGGTAGTGCGATGTAAGCCATGCCCAGTCCGCCGATGAAACCAAGCACCAGGGCACTCATGACATCGAACAGAGGCGGTATGGCCACTGTGAAATAGGGTTCTATGGTGGCCGCTTTTTCTATTGTGTCAATAGCCGTTGACGGCACAATCAGGTCAGGGAAGACACTACTCGAGATAGCATAGGAGAAGAGTCCTGAGACCACGGTGCTACCATAGGCTATGGCCACGGTGATGAGCAGTAGTCGGCCGGCAGAGCGCCCAATGTCGGCGATTGCCGGCATGACCAATCCTATGATAATCAGCGGTATCATGAACTTGAGCAGACTGGAGAACACGCCATTGAAGGTGGTGAAGATGGCGACGGCCCAAGACGGCAGCAGGCGCCCGAGCAGGACACCGGCAGCGATGGCAATGAGTATGCGGACGAGGAGGGGAAGATGTGGGAGGCGGGGCATGGGGGATCTGACTATGTTGTCGTGACTCATCATCGGTTGTCTTTCAGTTTTTCGGGTACAAAGATAGTCATTTCTGCGATAAGACGATTAATGATTAGCAAAAAAGGTGAGAATGTTTAACATAATATTCGGGTTTAATGGCTTTCACAAAAACTAATTCAGCCGGACGATGGCGCCCGGCTGAACTGCTGTGTTATGGTGTGTTCTATTTCATCTTATTATGGTGAAGTCCTGTCTTTATCTCAGCTGTTTTTTTTATTTTCTTTGACGTCACTATAAAAGAGTCTTAGAAATGAAGCAACTGACTTTAGTTATTAATGTGTGAGAAAATCCTGAGTGCGGGTGGGGGAGTATAGTTCCCAAAGCGAAGCTACTGTCCATCCGGGAGCGAAGATGTCGTTGTAGAAGCCTTTACCGTTACGTCCATAGTCCCATGTGGTGTGCTGCACGACTTCGGGGTTGAAGCCCGGCACGCCGATGCCGCAGAGGCGCTCGGGCGTGGGCAGCAGCTGGTTCATGCTCGACTCTATGACGTCGCATAGCTTAGCAAAGCGTGGCTCGTCGGTGACGGATGAGAGCCACCGTGCTATGTGCGCGAGTTCGAAGATGAACACGTCGATGTGGTTGTTCTCGACGCTGACATTGCCCCAGCCACGGCTGCGGAAACCGAGGTCGCCGAGCATCTGGCCCTCAGCGAAGGGAACGTCCCATAGGTAGTACCATGACATGGCGAAATACGTAGCCTTCTGGCAGAGGTCGATGTAGTGTTGTCGTTCGGCTTTCTTGGTGACCATGGCTAAGTAGTATGTGGCGGTGACGGCGCTGATGGCAGCTTCCTTGTCCTCGCAGTTGGCATCGAGCGTCGATGAGAAATAGTCTGAGGGCTCAATGATGTTCTTTTCGAGGTAGTCCACGGTGCGCTTGGCAGCAGCGAGATAGCGCTTGTCGCCGAAGTATCTGTAGCCCATGACCAGGGTGCTGGTGGCGCTGGGCGTGCTGCCGCCCGAGGCATCGACATCGCTGTGGTCGTCGCGATACTTACGCGGGAAGCTGCCGTCTGGCTTCTGCAGTTCGAGCATGCGGTTGAGCAGTGCCCTAATTTTTTTCTCCCATGCGGGATGCTTACGTCCGTGCAACTTCTCGTAGCGCAGATAGTGGAGCACAGCGTAGACGCCTTCGCTCTGCTGGCGTATGCTGTGGACGACGTCCTTGTCGGCAGGGATGGGCTCGTGGTAGCGCACTTCGTCCTTGAAGTAGCCGCCTTCGGTGAAGCCGTGCTCGAGATAGCTGTCGAGGATGGCTTGTCCGTCGGCTGCGAGGCCTTGCTCGCCCGTCTGCTCGCCATACTCGATGGCGTTGAAGCCGTTGAGAATGGTGCGTCCGCAGAAACCTAACTGAGCGGCGGGATAAGGCTTGCAGTCGTCGCAGCGGAGCGTGTGTCCGGAGTGGTACTTAATAGGGTACTGGTCGACGTATGCCTTGCGGAAGTAGTTGGCGAGCTGGGCTTTCATCTGCTCGGGTGTGTAGAGCGGTGTGATGGGCTCGGGTCGCAGCTGGTCGACGCAGAGCTGCCATGCCTGCATGACGTGTTGGCCGAAGTCCTCGGCCTTGCCCTTACGGATAATCCAGCGCAGCGTTTTGCTCTCGCCCTTGTCGAGGCGTGCGAAGGCGCGGATGGGTGCCGTGAGCTGCAGTTTACGGATATAGCGGCGAGGTGTCTCCTGGTAAGGATAGCCGAAGGCGAGGGCAGCCTTGCCGCTGCTGCCCTCGAAGCCGAGGTAGCCCAGCGAGGACGGCCCCGAGAGAATCACGTCGCCCTCGATGTGGGTGGTCAAGGCTTCAGCAGGCGCGTCGAGGCAGCGCATCACGCTCACTGTCTGTCCTGTGGCACCGTCGAAGACGCTGGTCAAGGGCGATGAGAGACGGTCTTCGCGGAAGGTCCAGTCGCGTGATGTGTGGAACGACGGTGCTTCGCGTGGCGAGCGCAGGTTCTTGTGGTACCAGAATCCGGGGAGGTAGAACTCACACTGCTCCGTAGAGAACCCCGTGGGCAGCAGCGCACCAATGTTGAAGTAAACGCGTTCGCGGGCAGTGAGGGTGAGCGAGAGCACCTGGTTGCTGCCATCAGAGCTGAGTTCCGTGGCGAGAGCCACAGGCAGCTCCGTGTCAGCCACGAGCTGCCGGCCTTGCTGGCGCAGCTGATATGTCGTTGCTTCATTGCCGGGCTGCAACAGGTTGATGTGGAATTTGATGTCAGCAATCTGTGCTGAGGCCGAAACGAGGCCACATAGTTGCGACAGGACTGCAACAAAGAGAACGAGTAGTGATGATGGATGTTTCATGTGTTTATGTGATAATGTTTTTATGCTTTTGAGTTAGCGTGGGTTTCTGGTCCGGAGGCCGAGCGTGTCCACCAGATGAAGCGGCCGAGGGCGGCCAGCGTTATAGCTATGGATGCCACGAGCGAAGGCATATAGGGCAGGCCCAGCGTTGTAGGCGACACAAGGAAGAAGTCGCTGACGACCACGGTCATGAACAGTGCCGGCAGGAGGGTGAGCCAGTAGCACTTACGCTCCTTGTGCAGGTAGACGGTGCAGATCCACAGCGTGACGGCGGCCATCAGCTGTGTGCCCCAGGCCACGTACTGCCATACGGTGCCGAAGCCCGAGGGGTTGCCTATCTGCCAAGCCAGTAGGGCTATGCCTACGGCAAATATGGGTAGGCTCAGCAGTAGGCGCGAGCGCTTCGAGCTTTGGTTGATGCCGAAGGCTTCGGCCAGGATGAGGCGTGATGTACGGAAGGAGCTGCCTCCGGTGGTGATGGGTGCGGCCACGATTCCGAGCAAGGCGAGTATGCTGCCGAAGGTGCCGAGCCATCCGGCGCAGACGATGTTGACGACGGTAGGGGCGTCGAAGTGTTGGATGAGTGTGAGCCCTGAGTCCTCGAACTTAGCAATAAGCTCCGGCGAACATACCTCACGCCAGCCGTCGGCAAAAAAGAAATAGCTGGATATGGTGGCCCAGACGAGTGCCACAATGCCCTCGGTAATCATAGCACCATAGAAGATGGGGCGTCCTTGGTGCTCGCTCTTCATGCAACGGGCCATCATGGGCGACTGGGTGGCATGGAAGCCGCTGACGGCGCCGCAGGCTATGGTGACGAAGAGGGCGGGGAAGAGGGGCTGCTTCAGGCTGAGACGCTCGGCGCCCAGGTTGCCCAGACCGTTCCACACCTCCGGCAGCACCGGATGCTTGACGAGCAGCACGATGCCGAGAGCTACGACCATGAACAGCATGGAAAGAGCGAAAAGAGGATACACGCGTCCGATTACTTTATCGACGGGCATTATAGTCGTGGCGACGTAATAGAGGAAGATGATGCCCACCCACATCATTTTCTCGCCCCAGATGCCGGAAAGAATGATGGCAGGGCAGTAGACGAAGAAGGCTCCGACGAGCATCATCATCAGAACAGTAAATATAATCATGGCCCTACGTGCGGTGGAACCCAAATACAGACCTGTGAGTTCTGCCTGTCCGCAGCCGTCGTGGCGCAGCGAGAGCATGCCGCTCATGTAGTCGTGCACAGCACCGCCGAAGATGCAACCGAAGACTATCCACAGGTATGCCGAGGGTCCGAACCACATGCCCATGATGGCACCGAAGATGGGGCCTGTGCCGGCGATGTTAAGAAATTGGATCATGAAGATTCGCCAGCCGGGCATGACGATGTAGTCGACTTTGTCGGCACGGCTAATGGCTGGGGTTGGGCGGTCGTCGGGGCCGAAGACGTGCTCGGCCACGCGACTGTAGAATATGTAGCCAAGAATGAGCGCTACAAGGCTGCAGAAGAAACTAATCATTTTGTGTTGAGTGGATATGTAAATTTTGAAAGATTAAGTAAGCTTACTCAATGGGCGGCACTTCAATCTGCGACCCGTAGCGGTGGTATTCATTGGATATGGACTGTTCCTTGATGTAGTGAGCCAACTCGATGCGGCCGTTGCGCACGGGTGCTGCCTGTGCGATATATTTGTCTGCTGCGGCAGCAGCCTTGAAGACGGCGTCAGGGACGCTGGCCGAGATGGTACGTATGCGCTCGTAGTCCTTGATGGAAGCGCAGAACTTGTCGAGGCTCTCGAGCTTCACGGCACATGTCAGCTGCTCCAGCAACGACAGACCGGCATTGGCCGAGACGGTGAGGGGCGTGCCTACGGTCTTAGCAGCAAGGACGACCATCTCCACCTGTTCCTTCGTCTCGTCGCCAAAGAGGCGGAGCACCATGCCGCCCGTGAGGGGCAGATAGCGGAACACGTTCTGCTCGCCGCGTATTTTAGGTTGTATATTGCGGGCATGTCGGAATTCGCGCTCATACCACTCGGCGTATGACGTGCGGTAGTCGGTGGCGGTGCCGGCCTTGTCGGTGATGTCCATGAACTGAGCCACGTAGTTAGGGCCTCCGGCCTTGAGCCCAGGTCCGAAGGCCGAGAGCTTCATGCCGCCGAAGGGCTGACGGTTGACAACGGCGCCCGTGATGCCGCGGTTGATGTAAAGGTTGCCGGCCTGGATGTGAGCTTTCCAGTAGCGTTGCTCACCTTCGTCGAGCGACTGCAGTCCAGATGTGAGGCCGTAGTCGAGGCCGTTGACGAGGTCTACGGCTTGCTCTAAGGTGTCGAAGGGTGCTACGGCAAGCAGGGGTGCAAAGAGCTCTGTGCGGAAAGTGAATGACGACGGCTTCACGTCGACCTTAATGGTCGGGCGCATGATGTACTTCTTCTCGTCGACGAACGAAGGCTCTATGAGCCAGCGCTCGTCGGCCTCGAGGTTGAAGGCCTGCTCGAGCTTGTCGTTGTGGTTGGTAATCATCGGACCTACTATGTTGCCTGCGTTCCACACGCCACCGACTTTGAGCGACGACGCGCAGTCTTTAAGTTTCTCGAAGAACTCGGGGCTGTCGTAGACCGAGCGTTCCACGAGCAACAGCGAACAGGCCGAGCATTTCTGTCCCGCATTGCCGAAAGCCGAGCGGCAAGCGTTCATGATGGCGTGGTCGCGGTCGCCCTTGGCCGAAAGGATGATGACGTTCTTGCCACCTGTCTCGGCGCTGAGGGGCTTGCGCGGGTTGGTGTGGGCGAGGGTTTGTGCTGTCTCGGTGCCGCCGGTGAGGATGACGTGCCCCACGACGGGCGATGAGGTCAGCAACGGCGTGGCCTCGCGGTCGGCAATGATGACCTGCAGGGCTTCCTTGGGCACGCCGGCCTCCCAGAAGGCGCGGGCGAAGAGCCACGCCACGGGGGCAGCCACGGTTGCGGGCTTGAGGATGCATGTGTTGCCCGAGGCCAAGGCTGCCACGACGCCTCCGCAGGGGATGGCGCAGGGGAAGTTCCACGGCGAGAGGACGAGCACGGTGCCCTTGGCTTTCATCTCTATGTCGGGCAGGGCGGCCAGTTTCTTCATCGTGGTGGTGTAGAAACGGCAGTAGTCGATGGCCTCGGAGACCTCGACGTCGGCTTCCTCGATGGTCTTGCCCGTGATGGCGCACATTGAGCCGCAGAGGTCGCCGCGCATGCTGCCCAGGATGTTAGCGGCGCGGTACATCGTCTGGTGACGCTCCTCGACGGAGGTCTCGCGCCAGTGGCCCGGGTCAGCCTCGGCTATCTCGAGTATCTTTTCTACCTGCGCCTTACCGGCTCGGCTCATCTGGCAAACGAGCACGTCGCCAGGCTGCGAGCGGTCGAAGTAGCTGACGCGGTCGTCGTTGAACACCAGTTCGGCGCCGACCTGTGTGGGCAGGAAATCGCCTGGCTGCCAGTCGCCCCAAGCTTCTTTTGCTGTCGCCATTTTGCCCTCGGCCTCCCATTTGGCAAAGATTTTCTCCACCCACTGTTGGTTGCAGAAACGGTCGAAGTCGGTGTCGGGCTCGTTCTGCATCTCGTCCTGTGGTGCCTGACCCTCGTAGGGCTTGTTGCGGTCCTGGGTGCGTGTGGGCGTGTGGTCGATGTTGTCCTTCATGTTGTAGGCTTCTATGAACTGCTGCTCGAGGTTGTGCCACTCGGGCGTGTCGGGCTTGAGCGAGAAGGAGTGCGTCAGGAAGTTGTCGGGCGCCGTGTTCTCGTCCATGCGGCGGACGAGGTAGCTGATGGCGTTGAGGAAATGCTCTTTCTTCACCACCGGCGTGTACAGTATGACGTGGTTGCCCAGCTTCCTTTGTGCGCGCCATACGTGGTTGGCCATGCCCTCGAGCATCTCGAAGCAGAAGCAGTCCTTGGGTGTCTGGTACATCTCGGTGAGCAGGTAGGCGTAGGAGATGGTGAAAAGGTTGTGTGAGGCCATGCCGATGTGCAGCACACGTGCGTTCTCGGGCTTGAGTCCGCGCTCTATGATGTGGAGGTAGTTGGCATCGACCTCCGTCTTGCTCTTGCGGACGGGGTTAGGCCAGCCGCGCAGGTCGCTGACGATGTTTTCCATGTCGAGGTTGCAACCCTTGACGATGCGCATCTTGATGGGTGCGCCGCCCTCTGCCACGCGCTGGCGGGCAAACTCCAACAGCTCCGTCTGGAAGCCCCACGCGTCGGGCAGGTAGGCCTGGACGACGATGCCGGCCTCGTAGTTCTTGAACTGCGGCAGCGAGAGCACGTCCTTGAAGAGTTTCATCGTCAGGTGAGCGTCCTTGTACTCCTCCATGTCGAGGTTTATGAACTTGGGCTTCGTGACGCCATCGGGGTCGGTGTAGGGATAGTCGATGGCCGTCTGGTAGAGCTCCGACATACGGCGCACCAGCTCGGGGAAGCTCTCCTTGTAGTTCAGGGCGTGCGTCTGTGCATAGATGCCTGAGATCTTTACCGATATATAATTAATGTCGGGCTCCTTCAGCGCCTCGAGGTACGACTGGTAGCGCTTCTCGGCCTCGTCGTTGCCCAGCACTACCTCGCCCAGGAGGTTCACGTTCTGACCTATGTTCTGGTTGAAACGTGTGGCCAGGTGCTCCGTCAGGCTGGGACGTGCGGCGTTGATGATGACGCGCGAGGTGTCGCGCCGCAGGCGCCACTTGATGATGGGCACGGCGGCCCAGTTGAAGAGTGGCGTGTAGGCAAACTTCTGGTACATCCAGAAGAGGGCGTGGTCGGCAGGGTCAAGGAACTTAGGTATGCCGTACTGGTCGATGAGCTCTTTCACTCGCACGGCCAGCTTCTGGCGGTCGCGGATCTGGCTCGTCTCGTCGAGCATACGCACTATGAACTTCTTGTCCGTAGGCGTCGTAACCATGGTGCCATACATGTGTTGCTCATTCTTCTCCAGCTTCGTAAGGCCGGAGTAGCTCTCGTCGTAGAGCTTGCGCATCCAAGAGAACACCTCTTCGATGGTTGGTAATTGTTGGTCTGCCATATATGCTTTCTTAATAATGGTTTACAGTTTAAGGCCTCTCCTAAATCCTCCCCTAAAGGGAAGGACTTCTGCAGCGGTACTCCCCTTCCCTTCAGGGGAGGGGCAGGGGGAGAGGCTCCTAAAGGGAAGGACTTCTGCAGCGGTACCCCCCTTCCCTTCAGGGGAGGGGCTGGGGGAGAGGCTCCTAACGGGAAGGACTTCTTCAGCGGTACCCCCCTTCCCTTCAGGGGAGGGGCAGGG
>CAJOLI010000033.1 GCA_905235285.1 uncultured Bacteroidaceae bacterium | reverse complement strand
GAGGGGAGGACTGAGGGGGTGAAGGAGGGGGCGTTGGTGGGGGTGAAGGAAGGGTCGGCGGTGATTTGATAATCGCGCCAGGGTTGGAGGGGAATGTCGTGTGGCGGTGTGCAGAGGATGTGTTTGTTGCCTCCCCGGATGACGAGGAGGTGACGATACTGCACGCCGGTGTAGAAACGGATGCGCCCTTCGTAACGAGGGTCGGAGGCGAGGTGCTCGTTGAGGTAGTCGATGAGCGGGGCGGCCTCTTCGGTGTCGAGCCGTCCGCAGGAATGGTTCTTGAGGATGTCGCCTTCGATGCACACGAAATTGCAGCGCAGGGCGAGGTCGTCGGGCTGCAGCTCGACGCCGATGGCTGCTGCCTCAAGTGGACCGCGTCCTTCGTAGACGAGGTGCTGGTCGTAACCGAGGATGCTGCTGTTTGCCACTTCAGACCCGGGGTGGAAACCATCGGGCACGGTGCGTAGCATGCCCGTGCGCCCGTGTCTGGCTATCCAGTCCATGGCCGGTGTGTCAGCATATTGGATGAGGGTCTTTCCGCCGAGCTCCGGCACATGCCAGTCGGCCATACCGTCGCCGAGGATGATTAAGTGTTTCATAAGCTTAGATGTTCGCGATGCTCATTATGTCGGCGAAGACGCCTGCGGCTGTTACGCTTGCTCCGGCACCGTAGCCCTGGATGAGCATGGGATATTCTCGGTAGCGCTCAGTAGTTAGCATGACGATGTTGTTTGAGCCCTCGAGGCCGTAGAAGGGGTGTCCTTTTGGAATCTCGGCGAGTGCCACGCTGGCTTGGCCGTCTTCGTATTTTGCCACGAAGCGCCACCGCTTGCCATCGGCTTCGAGTCGCGAACGTCGCTGCTCGAAGTCGGCATCGAGGGCGGGTAACTGCTGCCAGAAGTTGTCGACGTCGCCGTGGAAGAGCTCTGAAGGGATGAAGAGAGAGGCGTTGACGTCGTCCTGTTCGAGGCGGTATCCAGCTTCACGCGCGAGAATGACGAGCTTGCGGATGACATCTGTGCCGCTAAGGTCTATGCGCGGGTCGGGCTCGGAGTAGCCTTCGTCCTTTGCCATGCGTACGGTCTGGCTGAACGGCACGTCTGCGCTTATCTTGTTGAAGATGAAGTTGAGTGTCCCGCTGAGGACCGCTTCGATGCGTAGTATCTTATCGCCCGAATGAATGAGGTCGTTGATTGTGCGTATGATTGGCAGACCTGCTCCGACGTTTGTCTCGAAGAGGAATTTCACGCCGCGGCGCTGTGCTATGGCCTTGAGCTCGCGGTAGTTCTCGTAGTTGCTGCTGGCCGCAATCTTGTTTGCTGCCACGATGTTGACGTTGTGCTCGAGGAAGTCGCGGTAGAGCGCTGCCACCTCTGGCGACGCCGTGCAGTCGACAAATACGGAGTTAAAGATATTCATTCCAATGACCTCGTCGTGCAGTCGGTGTATATTACTCTCGGGCGCCGCTGCCAGCAACTCGCGATAGTGGTTGAGGTCAAGCCCTTCGCGTGAGAAGACGGCGCGTCGGCTGCTTGCGAGTCCGACGACGTTGAGCTTGAGACCCTGTTCTCGCATGAGTTTCTCTTGCTGGGAAGCTATCTGCTCGATGAGCTGTCGCCCTACAGTGCCAACGCCGCAGAGGAAGAGGTTGAGGACTTGATATTCAGAAAGGAAGAAGGCGTCGTGGATGACGTTGAGTGTCTTGCGTAGGTAGCGTGAGTTGACGACAAACGAGATGTTCGTCTCAGATGCGCCCTGAGCACAAGCTATGACACTTATGCCCGATCGCCCGAGCGTCCCGAAGAGCTTGCCAGCGATGCCCGGCGTGTGTTTCATGTTCTCGCCTACGACGGCCACGGTGGCTAATCCTGCCTCGGCTTGCATCGGGAACATAGAACCCGTCTGAATTTCTTTGGCAAATTCCTCGTTGAGCACTCGGCAGGCGGCAGCGGCATCCTCGTCGCGCACGCCTATGCTGGTGCTGTTCTCTGAAGATGCCTGCGAGACCATGAACACGGATATCCCATTGTCGGCCAGGACAGAGAAGATGCGGCGGTTGACACCGATGACGCCCACCATGGAGAGACCGGCCACGGTGATCAACGTCGTGCCTTTGATGCTCGAGATACCTTTGATTAGGCGCTTGTCGTCGGTGGGGTCTTTCTTGATTATGGTTCCTGTGGCGTCGGGGTTAAAGGTGTTGCGTATGAGAATAGGAATATCCTTTATGCAGACCGGATATATCGTAGGGGGATATATAACCTTGGCTCCGAAATTGCAGAGCTCCATGGCTTCGATGTATGAAAGCTGTGGGATGACGTAGGCCGAGGATATGACGCGCGGGTCAGCCGTCATGAATCCGTCGACGTCAGTCCATATCTCGAGTACGCTGGCGTCGAGTGCAGCGGCGATGATGCTTGCAGTGTAGTCAGAACCGCCACGTCCGAGGTTTGTTGTCTCGCCGCTCTCGGCATCGGTGGCGATGAAACCCGGGACGAGAGAGACGTGCGGTATGGTAGTCCATGTCTGGCGCACGAGCTTGTTGGTAAGCTCGCTTGCCAGGAGTGATCGCCCGCCCTTGACTTCCGTCTTTATGAACTGGCGACTGTCAAACCACACAGCGCCGCTGATTAGCGTTGCTACGATGTTGCTGCTGAGTCGCTCGCCGTAGCTGACGATGGCCGCCAGCGTCTTCGGCGAGAGGTCGCGGATGAGGTAGACGCCTTGGTAAATAGAGCGCAGCTCGCTCAGGAGGCTGTTGACAGTAGCGGTGAGTGCCTTGCGGCGTGCCTCGTCGGTAATTACGTCCTCCACCATGGAGAGATGTCGCTCGACCAGCGCCTCAAAGGCTTCGACGTATGCCGTGTCGCCCGCCATGGCCTGCTGTGCCGTTCGTATGAGTTGGTCTGTGACCCCTCCGAGGGCTGAGACGACCACTATTACGGGTTCGTCCTGGCTCTCAACGATGCGTTTTACGTTGAGGATACTATTGATGGAGCCTACGCTGGAGCCTCCGAATTTCAATACTTTCATACGTTATGCTTGTGTTTGGTGGACAAAAGTAAGGAATTATAAGCATGTTAGCGCAAAAAATAAGAATTAATTATCTTTTTACATGCTATTTAGTGAGAATTCTCAAATTTTACGGCCTCTTCTACGAGCATCTGATGCAGTATTTTGCCTACGGCAGAGCGTGGCAGGTCTGGCAGGTCGATGTCTATGGCCGAAGTGGGATGGTGTGAGGCAAAGAACTCGAGCAGTCGCTGTCTGATGACTTCTTTGTCGGGCTCAGGCAGTGGCGTGTGCAGCAGGCAGTTGTCGCATTGTCCGCAATCCTTCGCCGTCGTCTCTCCGAAGTAGTTGAGAAGGTAACGGCTGTGGCACTCCTTGGTGGAGAGGTAGCCTATCATCGTCTGAATGCGTGCGGCGAGTTCGCGCTTACGGTCGGCATAGACGGAGGCGGGCAGTATGACCTCTGGTGTGTCGACGCGTCGTTGAGTGAATGTGACGTAGGGTACGAACTTGCGTGGTATGAATCGTATGACGTGTTGTCGGCTCAGGTTGATGAGCAGCTGGCTGACCGTAGCTTCGTCAATGGAGAGTGTCTGTGCGATGGCCTCTTCAGATATGTATGTATATTCGCTGAAGATGCCGGTGCAGGTGCGCAACAGATGGCGCAGCATACGTTCTTCTGCCGCCGGGAGTCGCAAGTCATAGAGCTCATCGCGTGCATATAATATCATGACTCTGCTTTGGTTGTCCTCGGCATCCGTCCACTCGATGTATCCGGCGCGTGAGAGAATCCCGATGGCATTGTACGCTCTGGTAGGGAAATGTCGGAATGCTTTGCAGAAGGCGTCAAGGTTGAATTCGCGCGTCACGTCCAGTCCGTCGCCCACGGCCATCTGCAGGAAGCCGCTTACGTCTTCGTAGACCTGGCGCACGTAGTCCTCTGGCGGGAAACTGTCGTCGACACGACGGAGGAGCGTGGCGGCGGAGCGCTCGTCGAAGAGTAGCACGGCATGAGCCGTCTGCCCATCGCGTCCGGCACGCCCGGCTTCCTGGAAGTAGGCTTCGGGTGAGTCCGGGACATCGGAGTGGACTACGAGCCTCACGTCGGGCTTGTCGATGCCCATGCCAAACGCGTTCGTGGCCACCATGATTCTCAGCCGCCCCTGCTGCCATGCCTCGGCACGTTCGTTTTTCTCCTCGTTTGTGAGTCCTGCATGGTAGAACGTAGCCGTGAAGCCGACCTTCGTCAGATAGTCGGCTATCTCGTATGTAGCCCTGCGGCTACGCGTATATACTATGGCCGTGCCGGGTATCTGCTTAAGAAGGTCGGCAATGGTCATCTCCTTTGTGGTCTCGATGCGCCGTACGCTGTAGATGAGGTTTTTGCGTTCGAAGCTCATGCGGCATACGTTAGGTTCGCGGAAACGAAGCTGCCGCTGTATGTCATCGACGACGTCGGGGGTGGCGGTGGCCGTGAGGGCCAGCAGGGGCGTCGTGGGCAATATCTTGCGTATGGCAGCTATCTCTGTGTAGGCGGGCCTGAAGTCGTAGCCCCATTGCGAGATGCAGTGGGCTTCATCGACGGTGATGAAGCTCACGTGCATCTTCCTTAGTTTAGCCTGAAAAAGTTCTGAAGCGATGCGCTCGGGTGAGATGTAGAGGAACTTGTAGTCGCCCAGGATGCAATTCTCAAGCGCTATGATGACTTCCTCGTGGCTCATGCCTGAATAGACGGCCGTGGCTTTGATGCCTTTTCGGCGCAGGTGCATGACCTGGTCTTTCATCAAGGCTATGAGGGGGCTGATGACGAGGCATAGTCCTTTCTGCGCCAATGCTGGCACCTGGAAGGTGATGCTCTTGCCGCCGCCCGTAGGCATAAGGCCTAATGTGTCGCGTCCGCTGCCTATGCTCTCGATTATCTCCTGCTGTATGCCTCGGAAGGAAGAGTAGCCAAAGTGTTCTTTTAGAATAGAAAGATAATCCGCCATCCCTAATCTCTAATCCCTAATCTTTAATATCCTCACTTGGCCGTATGTCTTCAATCTGCAACTGGACTTCACCACGTTTGTGAGTGTTTTCTTCCAACGAGTAGCAGATGTCGAAGGCTCGCTTGCTCTTGATGAAGCGTGCCTGCGAACTTTGTCCGAAAGCTATACCACTGACGACGTTGGAGCTCTTGTTGTCGACGAGTTCGAGCTTGATGTGCTCTTGGTGGTGGCCCACAACTTTGCTTGTGCCGTAGTCATAGACGTGCTCTGTGGCGAATAGGGGCTTGGAGTTGTCGGGGCCGAAAGGCGCAAACTTGCGCAGGTCGGCGTAGAAACGGTGGCTGATGTCCTTGAAGTCGAGCAACCCGTCGATATTGAGCTCCGGCTGTATCTGCGAGTCGAGAATATGTTGGTTGACATATTCCTCGAAGCGGCGCTTGAACTCGGGCACATTTTCGACTTTCATCGAAAGGCCTGCGGCGTAGGTGTGACCGCCGAAGTTCTCGAGCAGGTCTCGACACGAGTCAATAGCCTTGTATACGTCGAAGCCGCCGACGGAGCGTGCGGATCCAGTGGCCATGTCGTCGGAGCGTGTGAGCACTACGGCCGGGCGTATATATACCTCTGTCAGGCGCGATGCTACGATTCCGATAATGCCTTTGTGCCACTCTTCGTTGTATAGGACGATGGCGCGTTGCTCGTGGCTCGGGTCAAGCTGTTCGACGATGCGGTTGGCCTCTTGCGTCATCTCTTTGTCGAGGTCTTTGCGTTGGTCGTTGTAGGCATTAATCTGAAGTGCCATGCGGTGGGCACGCACGGGGTCGCGCTCCACGAGTAGCGCTACGGCCTCGCTGCCGTTTTGCATGCGTCCGGAGGCGTTTATGCGGGGGCCAATTTTGAAGATGATGTCGTTCATCGTGATTTCGCGATCAAACAGTCCGCAAATCTCAATGATGGCTTTCAGACCCACGCTCGCTTTCGAGCTGATCTGCTTGAGACCGTGGTAGGCCAGCACGCGGTTCTCGCCCAAGATAGGTACGATGTCCGATGCTATGCTGACGGCGCATAGATCGAGCAGTGGCGTCAGCTGTGAGAACGGAATGCCGTTGTCGATGGCGAAAGCCTGCATCAGCTTGAAGCCTACGCCGCATCCGGAGAGGTGCTCATAGGGGTAGGTGGCATCGGTGCGCTTGGCGTTGAGAATTGCCACGGCCGGCGGCAGCTCGTTGTCTGGGACGTGGTGGTCGCAGATGATGAAGTCGATGCCGAGGCTCTTGGCATAGGCTATCTCCTCGATGGCCTTTATGCCGCAGTCGAGCACGATGATGAGTCCTACGCCTGTCTCGTGAGCATAGTCGACGCCTTTGTGGCTGACGCCGTAGCCTTCCTCGTAGCGGTCGGGGATGTAGAAATCGATGTTCGTCGTGAAACGTTGCAGGAAACGGTAGACTAGCGCTACTGCCGTGCAACCATCCACGTCATAGTCTCCATACACTAAAATACGTTCCTTGCGGCCTAAGGCGGCGTTCAGCCTGTCGACAGCTACGCGCATGTCCCTGAAGAGAAACGGGTCGAGCAATTCCGAGAGCTGCGGACGGAAGAAACGGCGTGCCTCGTCGGCCGAAGTGATGCCGCGGTCGAGCAGCAGCCTACCCAAGGCGGGGTGAATGCCCACCTCGGCAGCCAATTCTCTTGCTGCTTCCTGGCGCTCGGGTGTAGGAGGTTCGTAGTTCCATTTGTAGTTCATTTTATATGTTGTTTTGTCTTATATCTTTTGTGCAGCTCTTGTTGGTCGACTTGTGGCGAGCCTACAATAAGCGTTCAAAGATATGCTAAAAATGACAAAACCGCGCAAAATAGTTTGTTAATTTGCGCTAAACGGACTATTTTTTCACCAGAAGATGATACATTCGCTAAATTTGTGCTACTGCGTGACAGCTATTTTCTGCCTGCCTCGGATATAGATACCGGGCTTCAGGGAAAGAGGTTTGGAGGCTGGGATACGCTGCGTGCTGAAGTGGCGCCCGCAGAGTTCGTAGATATTGATGCCGCCGGGAAGGCTTAATGCTTTGGTTTTGACGCGTCTGGGCGTGTGACTTTTGTCGAGCGGTTTTTTCATCATTCTTTTGGCTGTAAGGCGGAAAAACATTATCTTTGCAGCAGCAAAAGGATGAAAATGACTAAGCTACTATTTAAACGCCTTATTCACTCGTTATCGGCAACGATACAGACGTGGTCCTGCTGCGTGCTGATTTCACTCGTGGCGATGCTGGTGCAGCCGACGGTGGCGCTGGCTCAGGACGTTACAAGCGTAGGGCGTGCTGCTTATTCGGCCCGTGTCCTCGTCGGCGAGACAGAGACGCGCCAGGGACGCTTCCAAATCGACCTCCCGCGCTTCGAGGGGCAATGCGTCTTCTTCCTCGGCGCGGCCGACACCTCGAAATGGACGCGGAAATGGGAGGGACTGCACCGGCGCAAACCGCACACCTGGGTGCAAGTGGATAACTACGACGAGTACGACGCCATGGCTGGCCGACTGCCCGATTTTCCCGACTACTACATCCGACTTAACTTCCCATATCCCAGATGGATAAAGCCATATATCTACTACCAAACCCACAATGCTCCGCTGCGCGACACGACATATCTGTCGCCGCGACTGCTGACCGACGGCACGCGCCTGCTTGAACAGGTGACGGTGAGAGCTCGGCACGGAGGACTGAGGCATATCGATTTCTCGAAACCGGCTTATGTAATCGACGCCTACGAAGCACTCAATATAGCCCTTGATGCCGGACTCATCGAGCCATCGTCAAACTCTCACGCGGCAGCTTTGGGAGTGGCTACGGCACTGATTTCGGATATGGCTATGAGCCGCTGCTGGGATATGAAGTACTACCACGACCAATGGGGCGAGGACTACTGGTGGGGGCCGCTGGACCAGCTCCGATGGGACCTGCTGACTTATATAGATAAGATTTATATCTACACCGACTATTCACCGCGCCGCGAAGGCGACGAGCGCTTTGAGCAAAGCAACCAACCTATCGTGGCCATGGACCTCCGCCGCTATCCTGACAAAAGCCAACGCATCGTCTACCGCGACCGACGTTACGTGCTCGACGGCTTTGCCTATCAAGAGGATTTCTATCATCCAGATTATCTGCGCAATCCACCCATCGAAGGGCAGAAGGACTACCGCCGTACGCTCTACTGGAATCCCGAACTGAAGCTCGATGTCAACGGACGAGCACACGTCACGCTTTACAACAATTCGCAGAAGACAACCATCGCCGTAGATGCAGCCGGACAGACGGCTGCGGGAGGGCTGCTGTACAACAGGTGAAGGGAAACTTCATTTCCCTCGCAGCAACTCTTCAATGCGCTGCCGACACAGCTCCATAAGCCATTTGGGCGTTGACGTGGCGCCGCAGATACCGATGGAGTGGGGCGCCGGGACGGACGAAAGCTGTGCTGGAGCGATATCGTCGGGTGAGTCAATCATGAATGAATTGGCGTTGGCACGCTGGCACTCGCTGAAAAGCACGCGCCCATTGGAACTCTTCTGACCGCACACAAAAAATATAATGTCGTGTCGAAGGGCAAACTCGCGTATGTGTGGCAAGCGGTTGGCTACCTGCCGGCAGATGGTGTCGTGGAACGTGAAGGCGGCCGAGGGTGCTATGTGCTCTTTAATGTAAGCAACGATTCGGCGGAAGTCTTCTACGGATTTAGTGGTCTGAGAGTAGAGGGCGATGTCGCGGCTGAAATCCAGCTGACGGGCCTCATCGAGAGTCTCAATGACGATTGCTGTGCCTTCTGTCTGACCAACCAACCCGAGAACCTCCGCGTGGCCGCGTTTGCCGAAAATGACAATCTGACGGCTGCGCCCGCCCTCCGACTCATACTCGCGGCGAATGCGCTCCTGTAGGTGGAGCACTACGGGGCACGTGGCGTCGACGAGGTGAATGCCGTTAGCCTCGGCTTGGCGGTAAGTGGCAGGTGGCTCGCCATGGGCGCGCAGCAAGACGTTGGCTCCACGGAGCGTGTAGAACTGCCCATGGTCGATTGTCACGAGGCCGATGGCCTGCAGGCGTTCCACTTCACGACTGTTGTGCACAATATCGCCGAGGCAGTAGAGGTACTGGCCTTTCCGCAGCTCCTCCTCAGCCTTGTCGATGGCTCGTGTCACACCGAAGCAGAAACCCGACCCGCTGTCGATCTCTATCGTCATGCTTGAGACAACTTATTATTTATAAAACCATAGATTCGATAGATGCTCAATAGCTGGAACAGGGGCTTGCTTAATCAGAAATCTTCTCGTGGAAGCGGTCCAGCAACCATTGGTTCTGCTCGGGGATGGTCATATGGCTGTTGTCGAGCACAAGGGCGTCGTCGGCCTTGCGCAGAGGGGCTACCTCGCGAGTGGAATCGATACGGTCGCGCTCGCGAAGATTAGCCAGCACCTCGTTGAAGTCGGCCTCCTGACCCTTAGCCATGAGCTCGTCGTAGCGCCGCTGTGCGCGAATCTCATCGGAGGCTGTCACGAACACTTTCATCTCCGCGTCGGGGAAGACGGCGGTGCCGATATCGCGTCCGTCCATGACAATGCCGCCCTCGCGGCCCATGGCCTGCTGCTGAGCGGTCATGGCGGCTCGCACGAAAGGTAAGGCCGCCACGGGGCTTACGTGCGCAGACACCTCCATCGAACGAATTTCCTGCTCAACGCAGGCGCCGTTGAGGTACGTGTCAGGTCGACCCGTCTGGGAGTTAATCTTGAACGACACCTGAATCTCCGGCATACGGCGCTCAAACTCAGCCTCGTCGATAGTGCCGTCGGCGGCGATGAGCCCGTTGCGCATGGCAAACAGAGTACAGCAGCGGTACATGGCACCGCTGTCGATATAGATGTAGCCTATCGCGCTGGCTAAATCCTTGGCCATGGTGCTCTTGCCGCAAGAGCTGTGGCCATCAATGGCTATAGTAATCTTTTTCATCTTTTATCATTATTCTTCTTATGTTACTGAAGTACGGCGAACGCCTTACAAACCTTTCAAAGGTAGGGCTAGCTTGACTTATGAAAGTGGAGTCTTCATAGAAGTTCTCTTAAAGCTTGTACTGGACGTTTGCCATGAATGCAGCAGCTGAGACGTGGTACTTGGCGTAGCTCACGCCCACCTTGAAGCGCTTAAGGTTGATGCCTGCGCCGAAGGATAGGCCGGCTGCATGGCTGCTTCCTGCAGCCTTCAGTTCGCTGGCACGCCGGAAATTGTAGCCTGCTGCTATGTAGAACTGTTCCATAGGAAGTATGTCCACGCCCACAATGAAGTGGTTCATGAAAATCTTGCCGCCTTTCTCCTTCTCACGTGTAGGATTATAATAGTAGCGACTGCTCCACCGCGTAAGGTCTACCATCGACAGCGAGAAGCGTATAGGGGCATTAGCCAACTGCTTGCTGATGCCTACGCGCAGGTCGAAGGGCAGGTGCTCGCGCTTGTCGCCGAACGACTTCACCTGTCCGCCCAGGTTGGCGGCTACGGCCGACAGCGAGAAATCGCCGTTGTCGTTCAAGTAGTTGAGTCCCAAGTCTACAGCCAGCGCCACGGATGTGAAGTGGCCGTATTTTGAGTAGACGAACTTGCCGAGTGCGCCGCCAGCCCAATGGTCTGTCAGCATATAGGAATAACCACCGCTCAGGGCCATGTCGAGGGCTGAATAGTCGCCTAACTCAGAGCCGTCGACTGTCAGTTCTTTCATAGAACCATAGCCCAACAACTGTGAGCCGATTCCCCACGTGCCACGCTCGCCGGCAGCCATGGCGAAGGAAGCGTTTGCCGACTTGCATCCTTGCATATACGAGAGGAAGCCGAGATTAATGTTGCGGCTCTCGATATTCGACATCAGGGCCGGGTTGTGCAATAATAGCGAAGCATCATCGTCAGGCATCGCCACCTGAATGCCGCCTAACGCCATGGAATGCGAGGACGTTGGCAGCTTCAGGAAGTTGAATATCGTGGTGCTTGCGTCCTGAGCTCTCATGCTTGTTGCCCAGAGGACAGCGAGAAGAATGATTATTGTGCGTTGCGATTTTGTCATCGTCGTTGTTTTGCCACAAAGATAAAGGTTATTTCATTATTATAACGTAGAAATAGTCCGTTTTAAGGTGTAAAAGTAGTTTTTTTAATAAAAAAAAGCCCTTTCGAGAAAAAAAATAGCGTAAAGAAATTCGTGTATCGAAAAAATGTGCTACTTTTGTGGCGTGAGTGTGCTCCTGCATACATCCTCCATTTCTCAGGAATATAACTAATAAAAATACTATCATGGCAGAAACAAAATCAATGACCGAAGAGTTGCGCAACCAACGCGGTACGAGCCTGCTTCTTGGCTACGTCTTAGTGCTTGCGCTTATGTTCGTGGCTTTCGAGTACACGACCCGTGACATTAAGTTTGATACTCTGGAACCTATCTATGAGAGCAATTTTGAGGAGGATATGATTCCTATCACCACGCAGAAAGAGCAGATGGCTCCCCCGCCAGCTGCCGCTCCCAAGGTGGCCGAAATCCTGAACATCGTCGACGATGAAACGGAGCTGGCCGAAGAAGAGGTTCAGACCTCTGAGGAAGTCAACCAGGCAATCTCAACCGTAACGGGTGATGGAGCACCTACGGCTGTCGTCGCTGCCCCCGTAGGTCCCGTGCGCGAGGAATCCGATGACGACCGTATCTTCGAAGTCGTTGAGGAGAATGCTCAGTTCCCAGGCGGTGATGATGAGTGCTATAGGTGGCTCTCTGAACATATCAAGTATCCCGCAATCGCTCAGGAGCAGGGCATCCAAGGCCGCGTGTTCGCTCAGTTCGTCGTTAATAAGGACGGCTCTATCGTCGACGTGAAGATTCTCCGCTCTCCCGATCCTTCACTTTCGAAAGAGGCAGAGCGCGTCATAAAGCAGATGCCGAAGTGGAAGCCCGCTCGTCAGGGTAACAAGAACGTGCGTTCACGTTTCAATCTGCCGGTTATGTTCAGACTGCAATAGAAACCGATTCACCTATACCTTTATTATATAAATAATATGTAGAGGCTGCGCCAAACGAAGTGCAGCCTCTTCTTATAAAAACACTCCTTCATAGCTCCTCTGTTTGTATGCGTTCAGCTTCAGAGATACTTTCTATCTTCAATCAAGCACTGGATAATCATCCCTTCGACCGCCAACCCCAAAGCTTGTATGAACCTGTCAGGTATGTCCTCGCCATGGGGGGGAAGCGCATCAGGCCCGTGCTGCTGCTCATGGCTTATGACCTTTATCACGATGATGTCGAAACAATAATGCCGGCCGCACTGGGCATAGAGACTTATCACAACTATACACTCCTCCACGACGACGTCATGGACCGCGCAGACATGCGCCGCGGCAGGCCTACCGTACATAAGGTGTGGAACGAGAATGCCGCCATCCTCTCGGGCGATGCCATGCTTGTGCTGGCTTATCAGTTTATGTGCCAAGTCGGTGAGAGGCATCTGAGTCCTGTGCTGCACCTGTTCACCGAGACCGCCCTTGAGATAGGGGAGGGGCAGCAGTATGATCTTGAGTTCGAGAGGCGCATGGACGTCAGCGAGGATGAGTACATCGAGATGATCCGCTTGAAGACATCTGTGTTACTGGCTTGTGCCTTGAAACTCGGGGCTATCCTCGCCGATGCTCCTGAAGTAGATGCCAATCATCTCTATCGCTTTGGCGAGAATCTCGGACTAGCCTTCCAACTGCAGGACGACCTGCTTGATGTCTACGGCGATGCTTCTACCTTTGGTAAAAACATTGGAGGCGATATTTTAGAAGGCAAAAAGACGTTTATGCTGATAAATGCATTGAGACTGGCGTCAGCTGAGCAGCGGGAGATTCTCGCCGGGTGGCTCGCCAGGCCACTGGCATCAGCCGCTCAGCAAGGCCTTAAGGTTGATAGCCGCTACTGCTCGGCCGCAGAAAAGATCGCAGCCGTCACTGAGATATACGACAAGATAGGCGTGCGTCAGATGACCGAGAGGCGCATAGCCGATTACTTCGAGGCGGCTTTCAGAAGTCTTGACGCTGTGGCACTCCCCGCTGATTCCAAACAGGCGCTTCACGATTTTGCCGCAGGACTTCTCAAGCGCGAACGCTGACCCCAAATTCACAACCCTTAAGCCTTAATAATAAATCAAACAAAACTACGGCCAAGCCGTGATAATAGATACACATAGCCATCTCTACGGCGACGAATTTCTCGAGGATGTCGATGCTGTAATATCCAGAGCGCAAAGCGTTGGCGTCGACAAAATATTCCTGCCCAATATCAACGCAGGGAGCGTGGATTCTATGCTTACACTGGCCCGTCGCTACCCGGGAACGCTATATCCCATGATAGGCTTGCATCCTGAAGATATTACCGACGATTGGCCACAGGTCCTGGAGCATATGGAACAGCGTCTGACGGAACCCGGTCATCCATTTATAGCCATAGGCGAGGTGGGTCTCGACTACTATTGGGATCGCTCACGCTATGCTGAGCAGCAGGAAGTGTTTGCCCGACAGGTGATGTGGGCGATGCTCTACGACCTGCCTTTGATGATTCACACCCGCGATGCTCATCGTGAGGTAGTAGATGTACTCAATGAACAAATTAAAAACAGTAAATCGTCAGATTGTAAATTAACCGGCGTATTCCACTGCTTTGGCGGTGCAGCAGAGGAAGCCGAGGAACTTCTGAGCTTCGATGGCTTCATGCTAGGCATAGGGGGAGTTGTTACGTTCAAGAAAAGTCGGTTGTCGGAAGTCCTTCGCGCAGTAGTGCCGATAGACCGTATAGTTGTCGAGACGGATGCCCCTTATCTGGCTCCCGTGCCGTATCGCGGCAAGCGTAATGAAAGCGCTTACCTTGTAGCTACGATAAAGCGGTTGGCTGAGATATATGATGTAAGCGAGCAGGAGATATGTGAAATTACGAGCCGAAACGCCCTCCTAACGTTCCCTAAAGCGGGCTAACCCTCACTTTCTGCCCCCAAAAAGAAGAAAAAAGCGCCTTGAAACAAAGTTTTTTTGATAAAAAGGTGGAAGTAAACAAAAAAAAAGATATTTTTGTACCGATTTAGCACGTAAAGAAATATCACAATAACAAATTCATTCATCATTAAACAAACAAACAAAATGAAAAAGTATTTTGCAATTGTTGCAATGGTGGCTGCCTGCACTTTTGGCATGACACCTTCAGTAATGGCTCAGGACGAAGCAGCTCCCGCTGCTGCCGAGCAGGTCGATTCCGCTGCTGTCGACAGCGCTGCCGTTGACAGTGTCGAGGCTCCCGCCGTCGAGGAAGCTGTAGCTCCCGTTGAGGAAGAACAAGGTCTGCACAAGACCCTCAAGACCAAGTTCATTGAAGGTAATGCAGGCTTCATGAGCCTTGTAGCCATCGCACTCGTGCTCGGCCTCGCATTCTGCATCGAGCGCGTCATCTATCTGACTCTCGCTCAGGTCAACACACGTAAGTTCCTTGAAACTCTCCGCAGCAAGGTTGAAGCCAACAAGCTCGACGAAGCCATTGACTACTGTGCCGGCACACGCGGTCCTGTTGCACAGGTTTCCAAGAAGGCTATACAGTGCTTGGCTTCAGATGACCAGAACGACATCGCAACCATCGAGCGTACCATCAATACAGAGGCTGAGGTGCAGGGCGCTTACCTCGAGGAGAACTGCTCTTGGATTACCCTCTTCATCGCCATGGCCCCGTCTCTCGGCTTCCTTGGCACGGTGATCGGTATGGTCCAGGCATTCGACGATATCGAGCGCGCTGGTGATATCAGCCCGACCGTCGTCGCCGGAGGTATGAAGGTCGCTCTTATCACGACTATCTTCGGTATCATCGTTGCTCTTGTCCTGCAGGTGTTCTACAACTACATCCTCTCTCGCATCGAGGCCCTAAACTCCAACATGGAAGAAACGGCTATGGGTCTGCTTGACATGTGCGTTAAGTCACCTAAGTGCAAGAAGTAAGTTAATTTAACGATTTCACTATTTCACAAATTCATCCTGCCACGTTCTCATATTGGGCGGGTGAAGAGCGAAACGTAAATCGTAATTCGTAAAATTGTAAAATCGTAAAATTAAACTATGAAACTCGAAAAGCTTTCAAACATAGCGCTGTACGCAGTAATCTGTCTCGGTGTTGTTTGTTTCGCCTTGTTCTTCTTGGTGGATTACAACAACATGGACTTTGACGGTGTACACGTCTCACCGAAGCTGACGGACCTCGTCTTGTTCCTCATGTACGCGTTGTTCGTCATCACCGCCTGTCTCACTCTCTGGAGTCTCGTGCGCGGCGCTACGGTCAACTCAGGCAACACGGGCCCCAGTCCAACAGGTATTGCCGGCGGCAAGGTGTCTCTCTTTACCTGGGGCACCGTTATCGTAGCACTCATTATCGGCGTCGTCTGCGGTCTGGGCGAAGAACCCTTCACTACCGTTTCCGGCGTCACCACGTCTGCCGGCATGGTCACGGTCGTTGATATGTGGCTCATCGCTATCTACATCCTGGCTATCGTGGCTATCATAGCCGTCGTCGTCAGCATGACAGGTTGGCTCACCAAGAGCGCTACTCCTAAGGAGTAATAACTAAGTTTAATGTTTAAGGTTTAAAGTTTAATGGCGATACGTAGCAGCAGAAATGCTACCTGTTGACATTCTTACTTTAAACTTTAAACACTCCACATTGAACTTTAAACATTAAACTTCAAACCGATTATGGCAAGAAAGAAGAAAAAAGTGCCTGGGTTGAACTCGAGCTCCACCGCCGATATCTCATTCATCCTGCTCATCTTCTTCCTCGTGACCACTTCAATGGACACCGATATGGGTCTGGCACGCCGCCTGCCGCAGCCGCCCGAGCCCAATCAGGAAGATGCTCAGATCGACGTTAAAGAGCGCAACGTGCTCAACGTGCGCCTCAACGCTGCCGGCTATCTGATGGTCAACCATGACTTCATCGATATCAACCAGCTGCGTGCCCGCGCCAAAGAGTTCATCCAGAACAAGAATAACAACCCGAAGCTGCCCGAGCTGCATGCAAAGGTGATTGACCTGCTTGGAACCTGCTATGTCACCGATAAGCACGTCATCTCTGTGCAGACTGACCGCGGCACGCCCTACAACGTCTATTTCCAAGTGCAGAACGAGCTCGTAGCCGCTTACAATGAGTTGCGCGACGACCTGGCCATCGCCAAGTTCGGACATCCATATGCCCGCTGCAACGAAGATGAGCAGGTGGCCATCCGCACTTACTACCCCCAGAAGATTTCTGAGGCTGAACCTAAAAACTATGGAGGAAACTAATCATGGCAAGAAATAAGGAAAAGAGAGAAATGCCTGAGATGAACACTTCATCTCTGCCTGACTTGATCTTTACGATTCTGTTCTTCTTCATGATCGTTACCACCATGCGTGAGGTCACGCTGAAGGTTAAGTTCACCGTGCCTGCAGGTACCGAGCTCGAGAAGTTGGAGAAGAAGTCATGCGTATCGTTCATCTACGTAGGTCCTCCCACCGATCAGCTGCGCGCACAGATGGGTTCAGGTACACGTATCCAGCTCAACGACCGATATGCTGAGCCTCGCGAAGTCATGGACTTCGTAGCTCAGGAGCGTACCACCATGCCCGACCCCGCCTCGCAGGTGATGTCCATGAAGATTGACCAGCACACACAGATGGGTATCATCACCGATATCAAAGAAGTGCTTCGTAAGTCGTGGGCCTTGAAGATTAACTATTCCGCTACGCGTCGTAACTAATAAATTAATGCACGCGCGCGAAGAGTGAGTATAACAAAAGCGACGGCCTCTACGCTCTGAGGTCGCCGCTTTTTCCTTATCATGCGTTCGGCGGTCTTTGAAATAAAGCCGGACGCAGAAGTCAAATCCATTCAAAATCAATAAATCAACAATGAGTCACCAACGCTTAGATCCGTTAGACGAACAGATATTACAACTCATCGCCAGCGATGCCCGTCGGCCATTCCTTGAGGTTGCTCGCCAGTGTAACGTCAGTGGCGCTGCCATACACCAGCGCATACATCGCCTCTTCAAGTTAGGCGTACTCAAAGGTTCGCAGTTTGTCCTTAATCCAAATAAGATAGGTTATGACACGTGTGCTTTCGTAGGTATCTACCTCAAGTCGCCGTCAGATTTCGACCGTGTCATGGCTGAACTACGCGAGATACCCGAAGTGGTTGAATGTCATGTCACTACCGGAGGCTACGATATATTCGTTAAGCTGTATGCTCGCAATAATGCGCACCTGATGGAAATCATTCAGGATAAGCTCCGACCCTTAGGCCTGCAGCGTACCGAGTCCATTATAAGCTTCCATGAAGCCTTCAACAGGCAGATGCCTATCCCCTCATCTGTTGACGAGACAGTCGAGTAAGATGTAATCTTTAAGCTGTTGACGCCAAAACGGATATATAAAATATTATTGATGTCCGTTAAAAGTTGAAAGGGGATGAAATAAGAATCTATATTACCGATAAACAGACATTGTGGATTCTATTTTCAAAAAGTAAGGCCCATTAGTTTTTCATATTCTTTATTTTTAGCGGACAGCAATAATAAAAAACACGACCGGTTGTTCAAAGAGATACGACCGGTCGTGTTGTCATATACATCCTGTAGTATTGCCGCATACATACGGTCGTATTTTCGCGCGCGTTCGGCCTTTTAGTTGTGCCCGGTCGTATCTGCACGACTTATAGTAATTTGTATTGTTTCGGCGAGTAGCCGGTCATTTTCTTGAAGAAGCGTCCGAACATGCTCTGTGAGGGAAAGTTGAGCTGGTCGCTGACCTGCTTGACGCTCAAGGTGCTGTTGCGTAAGAGCGCTTTTGCCTCGAGTGAGACATACTCGTCAATCCACTGCATACCATGTTTGCCGCTGACTTCCTTGATGATGGTAGACAAATACTTGGGTGTAAGGCACATGCGGTCGGCGTAGAAACTGATGCTTCGCTCCTGTGTGTAGTACTCCTCGAGTAGCTCGAGGAAGTCGTGGAAGATTTCTTCCTTGCGGTTGAGGGGTTTGTTGAGTTCTTTCTGCTTTATTGATGACTCTTTGAGCGAGAGGTTTTTCAGCACAGAAATTTCGAAATAACGTTGAATTACCTCTTTCTTGTATAAGTAGTCCTCGCGCTTGAGTTCCTTTGCCAGGAGTGAGTACATCTGCAGGTGGTTCTCGATGGCCGCGTCGGAGAATTCTGTGACTATGTAGTCGTAGTAGCGTTTAGTGAGGTCGAGTCTAATACCGACATTCGTTCTTATCGTCTCAAAGTACTCTTTGTCGACGAGCATTCCGCAAAACTTCAGGTCGTCGCTGATGGTGCGTCCCTCGAAGATGCATCCCGGCATCATCGCAAGTGTCTGCCGCTCTTTCACCTCGATTTCATGTAGGTTGACGAGCATTTTAATGCTTCCTTTGAGCACTGTCACGGTGAAGAAGGATTCGCATTTGAGAGGAAATGGCTCTTTGTTGCTGGGAAAAGGAAAAGGCTGATGGATGTTGTCGAAGATGATAAGCAGGTTCTGTAGTCGTCCCGTGCCGAAGTCATCCGGAATCTTCGGAATCTCCAACGTGATGATTTGCTGGAAGGTAGGTTTCGTTCCCATTCTGTCTATAGTGAGCTTTTCTTGTCTTTTATTGTGCTGCAAAGATAGTAAACTCGGAGAAACCGACCAAACATCAGACCTTTTTATTTCATTATTTGTGGTTCATCGTGAGGTGTCAGTCCTCGTAATCTGTTTCGAGCCCTTGTTTTGGCCAGTTGATGAGGTATGTTTTTTCTGTAGCACGTGTCAATGCGGTGTATAACCATCGGTAGTAGTCTGGCCCGAGCATGTCTTCGCTGACGAATCCTTGGTCGACGAAGACGCGCCTCCACTGCCCGCCCTGTGCCTTGTGGCAGGTGACGGCGTAGGCGTATTTCACCTGCAGGGCATTGAAGTATGGGTCATCTTTTATGGCCTTCATGCGGTCCTTTTTATTTGTCAATTCGGGATAGTCGTCCCAAACACGTTGGAACAGTTCTTCCTGCTGGCTGCGTGTCAGGGCGGGCGCTTCGCTGGTTAGCGTGTCGAGCAAGATTGTGGCTTCTATTTCTACGTCGTCGAAGTCGGGAAAAGCTATGGTGGCGTCAACGAATCGGAAACCGTGAGCCTCGCGTTCGTTGCGGAAGCGGTGAATAACGGCGGTGTCTCCGTTGGCAATAAATTCCATCGCCGGTCCTATATCTGCATCATCCTCTGGGGTGTCGGGCCTTTGCCCTTGTTCCTTCATTTCTTGAGTCTTCTGCCGTTCGCGCTCGTAGGTTTTTGCGAGCTGTTCAGCGTCCGGCTTAAGCCAGTGGTAGTTGTTTTTCACTATTACGAGCCGGTCGCCTCCGCTCAGTTCTTCCTCGTAGCCCAGGATGCGTCCTCGTATGCCCAGGTTAAAAGCCTTGGCGCGTGCGTTGGAGCGTGTAACAACTATGGTGTCGTCAGTGCCACATTCGTTGTAGGCTTGTTCCAGCTCTTCGATGAGTTCTGAGCCGGAGACGTAGACAACGTCAGCTGTCAGCCGCAGGCGGGGGAAGGCATAAATGTCGTCCTCAGCGAGCGCTCGCCGGAGGTTTGTTGCATTCCATAGTATGCCTGATTCTGAGACTTGCCGCACGACCTGTGTCAGAGTTGTCTGGCTGACTCGGAGTCCGTAGGCTGCAATGTTGTCGGCGTCGAGAGCGGGGCTCTCTACTTCGCCTACGGGCGGTAGCTGTGCTGTGTCGCCGATGAGCATGAGCCGGCATCCTTCGCCCGAGTAAACGAACTGTATGAGGTCATCGAGCAGTCGGCCGGTGCCGAAGGTCGAGCCTAAGCTTCCATCGTTTGAGATCATAGAAGCCTCGTCAACAATGAACAGCGTATGTTTCATCAGGTTGACTCCCTGCATGAATCCTTCCATATTTCCTGTGAAGGTTTTCTGGCGGTAGATCCGCTTGTGTATGGTGTAGGCCGTGTGCCCGGTGTGCTGTGCGAACACTTTTGCCGCTCTTCCCGTCGATGCCATGAGCACGGTGCGTTGCATCAGCAGGTCGAGGGAGCGCACGAGCGCCCCCACAAGCGTCGTCTTGCCCGTGCCAGCATATCCTCTGAGAATGAAAATGCTGTTGCTTTCCTTCTCGAGAACGAAGTCAGCCATCATTTTGGCAGCATTTTCCTGCTCAGTCGTAGGCCTAAACCCGAAATTATCGAGTATTAAAGCCCTCATTTCATTATTTATTGCCATCGGAAGTGAAAAAAATCATCTAAGATGAGGTCTATTCAAATAATTTGTTTTACTTTTGCGATGCAAATATAAACAAAAAGCTTCATATACGTATTATGAAAAAGGTATTTAATGCGCTTTTAGCGCTTTGTGTCGTCGGCCTGCTCTTCATCTGCTGGCGTAGTATTCAAGATGACATTGACTTCCAGAAGGAAGTCACAGTTCGTGAAAATGCCGTCAAGGCTCGTCTTCTCCAGATTAAGGATGCCCAGGAGCAGTTCAAGCTTCAGAGCCCCGATGCTGCTTATTGCGACAGCCTTTGGAAGCTCGTAGAGTTTGTCCGCAATGGCCGTATTCCTAAGATCGTAAAGGAGGGTGTCCTCTCTGATGAGCAGATGGAGAAAGGCCTCACCGAGGCTAAGGCCGCTGCCATTGTGGCTCGCGGTAATGCTGCAGAAATCGCTGCCAACGGCCTGCAAGGTTTCCGCCGCGACACTACATGGGTTGTCCTCTCCGATTCGCTCTTCGGCGAGGGCTTCAATCCTGATTCATTGCGTTATATTCCTTACGCTGAAGGCGATACCTTCAAGCTGGAGACTTTCCTCACCGTCACTCGTTCTGGCACCCAGCAGTATGTCATGGAGTGCAGTGCTCCCGATGAGAGCTTCCTCAAGAACATGGGTCGCAATGGCGAACGCCTCATCGTAAACCGCCGTCAGCTCGCTGACGATATGGGTGCCTTTGCCGGTCTGAAGATTGGTGATCTCTACAACTGGAACAACAATGCCGGCAACTGGGAGTAAATCTTTCACGCCATTAAGTCTATCCATCCGCCTGCGTGCGGATGGATTTTCTTTTTTCGTCTGCGATGTGCAGTCGAACACGCTCATCCAAGGCGAGCATTTCGCAGCGTCCGATGCGTGCTCTCTGGCCGAGCAGCTGCAGCGCGAGCTCGGTCGTCCGGAATATTTCAACCGCCAGATAGGCCAGGCTTACGTCCTCGTTTGTACGCCCTCGACGCACGTGCCTCTTGAGGCCTTCCGCCGTGAGGAGGCCGTGGACCTCTTCTCTTTTACGTTTCCTCAGCAGAGCATGCTCGACAGTCGTGTGGCCTACACCATACTCCCCGAGCTCGAGTCTGTAGAGCTGTTTGCCATAAGCCGCGATGTTGAGGATGCCATCCTTCAGTATTATCCCACGGCCCGCATCTTCGCCTCGCGTTCGATGCTTATTGAGCGTTTGTCACGTTATGCCGACGATAACCTCTCCGATTGCCACTATCTCTTTTGCTGTCTTGCTGATGAAGGCATCGAGGTCATCACCTTTGCCAATGGTCGTCTGCGCTATGCCAACACCTTTGCTGAGAAGCAGAAGACCAATATACAATACTTTGTCCTCAACGTGTGGCAGATGCTGGGCTTGGAAGCCGAGTCCGACCGCTTGATAATCGTCGCCGACGAGGCATATCCTGAGCTCAATCTGTTGCTTCAAGGCTTTGGGCTCTATCTTCGGAATGTCGACAGCATTCAGCCCTCTGAGCTCTTCCCTAACGTGGCTCTGGCACGTGAACGAAAGATGCCTCTCGACCTGAAAGCCCTGTTGCTCAATAGGCTTTAGGCCTTCAGCAAATCGTATACAGAAACATAAACGATAGAGAGAAGTGAGAGTAGTAGCAGGTAAATACCGCGGTCGTCATTTTGAGGTGCCTCGCTCGTTCAAGGCTCGTCCTACGACGGATTTCGCCAAGGAGAACCTCTTCAATGTGTTGCGCTCCTATATCGATTTTGAAGCCGACGAGCCACGCGCTCTTGACCTCTTTGCCGGTACGGGCAGCATCACGCTCGAGTTGCTCTCGCGCGGTTGCTCGCACGTCACTTCCGTGGAACTTGATCCTCAGCACTGCTCGTTCATCCGGCAATTTCTGAAAATCCTTGGCGCTGAGTCTTGTGTGACGCTGCTCCGTGCTGACGTGCTCCGCTTCCTGCGCAAGTCAGCCGAAACTTTCGACTTCATCTTTGCCGATCCCCCTTATGCCTTGCCCGAACTCGAGAGCCTGCCCGACCTCGTCTTTGGCGAAGGTGCTGAGGACGTGACTACGGATTCGCGCAGCGGCCAGTTATCAGCGGGCCTTCGCACATCATCACTTCTGAATGCTGATGGCCTTTTCGTTTTAGAACACGGGCGCACTCAGGACTTCTCCGGGCATCCCCATTTCGTAGATCACAGGGCTTACGGTAGCGTCAACTTCAGTTTCTTCAGATGAAAACTCATGTCCTGCGGCCGAAAAACTATATTAATTATTGTATAAGCGGGCAGTTGTGAGCTTTTTTTTGTACCTTTGCACGCGAAAAGGTGCAAGAAGAATCAACGCCAAGTCATAAAGAGTAAAAAGTAAATAGTAAATCACATAATGCTTACAGCAAAAGAAATCCGCGAGAGCTTCAAGCAGTTCTTCGCTTCTAAAGGGCACGCCATCGTCCCCTCTGCCCCTATGGTCGTCAAGGACGACCCCACTCTTATGTTCACTAATGCCGGCATGAACCAGTGGAAAGACATCATCCTCGGCACCAAAGATCCCGAGCCTCGCCGCCGCGCCGACTCTCAGAAATGTCTGCGCGTCAGCGGCAAGCACAACGACCTCGAGGAGGTGGGCCACGACACCTACCACCACACTATGTTCGAGATGTTAGGCAACTGGTCGTTCGGCGACTACTTCAAGGAGGGCGCCATCGATATGGCTTGGGAATATCTGGTCGACGTCCTCGGCCTCGATCCCAAGGACCTCTATGTCACCGTCTTCGAGGGTTCGCCCGATGATAATATTCCCCGCGACGACGAGGCTGCCTCGTTTTGGGCAAAGCACGTGCCTGCCGACCATATCATTAACGGCAACAAGCACGACAACTTCTGGGAAATGGGCGACACCGGCCCCTGCGGCCCCTGCTCAGAGATACACCTCGACAGTCGCACGCCCGAAGAGAAGGCTGCCGTGCCCGGTCGTGAGCTGGTCAACAAGGACGACCCTCAGGTCATAGAAATCTGGAACCTCGTCTTCATGCAGTTTGAGCGCAAGGCCGACGGCTCGCTCGTGAAGCTTGGCATGAACGTCATTGACACCGGTATGGGCTTCGAGCGCCTCGTCCGTGCCCTGCAGGGCAAGCACTCCAACTACGACACAGATGTCTTCCAGCCCGTCATTCGTGCCATTGAGCAGCTCTCAGGCAAACGTTACGGCGAGACGGAAGAGGTCGATGTTGCCATGCGCGTCATCGCCGACCATATCCGCGCCGTAGCCTTCTCCATAGCTGACGGCCAGCTTCCATCCAATGCTAAGGCCGGCTATGTCATCCGCCGCATCTTGCGCCGTGCCGTACGCTACGCCTATACCTTCCTTGGCCAGAAGAAACCCTTCATCCACCTGCTCCTGCCAACACTTACGGCAGAGATGGGCGAGGCCTACCCCGAACTTGTAGCTCAGAAAGAGCTTATCGACAAGGTCATGAAGGAAGAGGAAGAGAGCTTCCTGCGCACGCTTGAGACTGGCATCAAACTCCTTGACCACGTCATGGCCGATACGAAGGGCGCTGGCAGCAGCGAGATTGACGGCGTGCAGGCCTTCACCCTTTTCGATACTTACGGTTTCCCGCTTGACCTGACGGAGCTCATTTGCCGCGAGAACGGCCTCACCGTCGATGAGGCCGGCTTCAACGCAGAAATGCAGAAGCAGAAGGAACGCGCACGCAATGCTGCTGCCGTGGAGACGGATGACTGGCAGACAGTGCTCGGCGTTTCCGTCGCTGAGTCGAAGTTCGTCGGTTGGGACTTCACCGAATACACCTGCCATATCCTGCGCTACCGCAAGGTCGTGCAGAAGAAGCAGACCTACTACCAGATAGTGCTCGACAATACACCTTTCTACGCCGAGATGGGCGGACAGGTTGGTGACCAGGGTGTCCTCGTCAGTGAGTTTGAGACTATCGATATCGTCGATACCAAGAGCGAGAACGGTCTGACCGTACATATAGCCAAGCGGTTACCCGAACATCCTGAGGCTGAGTTTATGGCTTGCGTCGATACCGACAAGCGCCGTGCCAGCGAGGCTAACCACAGCGCCACTCACCTCCTCGACCAAGCCTTGCGCGAGGTTCTTGGCACGCACGTCGAACAGAAAGGCTCGCTCGTCTCGCCCGATGGCTTGCGCTTCGACTTCAGCCACTTCCAGAAGGTGACTGCCGAAGAGTTGCGTCAGGTAGAGCGCATCGTCAACGCCCGCATCCGCGAGAACATATCCCTTCAGGACCACCGCGATGTTCCCATCGAGCAGGCTAAGGAACTCGGTGCCATTGCCCTCTTTGGCGAGAAGTATGGCGACCGTGTCCGTGTAGTGCAGTTCGGCCAGAGCGTTGAGTTCTGCGGCGGCTGCCACGTCAAGGCTACCGGTCAGATTGGAATGTTCAAGATTATAGGCGAGGGCAGTGTTGCAGCTGGCATTCGCCGTATCGAAGCCGTCACGGGCGCCAAGGTTGAAGAATCCCTTTATAAGCTACAGGACATGGTGGAAGCTCTGCGTCAGATGTTCAACGGCGCTCCAGACCTGCGCGGTGCCATCGAGCGTCTTGTCAGCGAGAATAGTGGTCTGAAGAAACAGGCTGAGGAATTCATTCATGAGAAAGCCCAGTCCTTCAAGCAACGGCTGAAGGAGACAGCTGTCAATCGCGACGGAGTCTGTGTCCTCAGCGGTCGTACCATCCTCCCGGCAGATGCCGTGAAGGACATCGCCTTCCAACTGCGTGCTGAGGTCGAGAATGCCCTCGTCTGCATCGGCTCCGTAAACGACGGCAAGCCCTTGCTCACGTGTGCTGCCGGCGATGCCTTGGTAAAGGAAAACGGTGTCAACGTCGGCAAGGTCATCCGCGAAGCTGCCAAGCTGATGCAGGGCGGCGGCGGTGGTCAGCCTCATTTTGCCACTGCCGGAGGCAAGAACCCTGACGGCCTTGGTGCTGCTATCGACAAGTTCGTGGAGCTGGCTTTGTCCTGACCTGAAGCGGGCCAGGAACAGTGCAGTCTTTGCCCTGGAGCTGGCTCCGTTCAGAAACTGGATTATCCTGAAGCAACCCTGATTGCATATCCTTCAGTCTTGGGCAAGCGGAGTTTCATTATCATCCCTATCTGTTCACTTCAAATACTTAATCCCCTATGGCATACAATCCCAACAAAGACCTCAAGACCTTCTATTCTATTGCTGAGGTGAGCGAGATGTTCTCTCTGCCTGCATCGCTCTTGCGCTATTGGGAAAAGGAGTTCCCGACCATCTGCCCCAAGAAAGGCGGTAATGGTGTACGCATGTATACCAAAGAGGATATCGAGGAGATTCGTTTGGTTAACGACCTTGTGAAGGGCCGCAACATGAAGTTGGCTGCCGCGCGCGAGCTTATCCAGCGCAACCACGACGGTGCCCGCAATACAAATGACCTTCTCAACCGCCTGCAGGGCGTTCGCGAACAGCTTATGGATATTAAAAAAGAATTGGATTCAATAGTATGACAAGCCTCTTATCCTTAGTTTTTGTAGCCATGATGGCGGCAGAACCACAGTCGGTCGATACGCTGGAGGTTTACGGCGACTCCGTGACCTCGATGCGCGAACTCATCGTCCGTGGCGGTCGAATCCTCATGGTCGATTCTTTCCCTCTCGTTGGCAATCGTATCAAGATTCCGATGGCGCCTCCATCGCTGGGCGATATTCTTGGGAAGCTCTCGCCCGGCATCATTGATAAGATTACACACCCATTCGCCATCAAGGCTCGGCGCCGTGAACGTCGCCACGCCAAGGCCATGAAAGCGCTCGAGCAGCTTGACCGCGTAAAGACGTTCGACGAGCTGTTGCGTGAGGCTTATGACCGTCAGATGTTAGAGGACTCGCTCTACCTGCAACATCAGTGAGCGCCGGCTCTGCTCCGGCTACATCATCACGCGGTCGCCCCGCACGCGGCCCAGTTCGCCCTGCACTTGCTTAAGTTCTTGATAACGTTGCAGCAGCTTTGCAGATTCCCCCTTTGAGGCCAGCACCTCAGGACTGCAGAGCTGCTGCATTAGTGTATGCACCTCGTGGTCGATGACAGCCAGTTTGTAGTCCGCAATTATGTGCGGTACCAATTCCATCAGGCGCTCCTCTTCTGGCTTTACGGGTATGCTCTTCTCGTGAATCTTGCTTAATGTCTCGGGCTCGTGGGCCAGCGATGTGGCGAGTTCCGCGATGCGCAGGTCGGGGTGGTTTTCGAAGTAACGGTTGCATCGGAATCCATCTTCGCCTACGTGCTCCAGGGCTTCAGCCAAGATCTGCCTGTGGCGCTCATCGTGCAGCGTCAGGTCGTCCTGCTCCAGAGCCAGGTTGATAAACTCCGCCACGCAGACCTTCAGCAGTTGCCCTTCGTTGTCCTCGAACTCGCCCATCAGCTTCTCGCCGTGGCGCACAATCATTTGCATAAGGAGCGCCTCGGTTTGAAGAATGGTCTTCTCGCTGTCGCGGCGGGCACCATTGATGTTTATGCCTGCAGTCTCGGTCGTTGGGCGTTGCTCGCCCCTGCCGTCATCGCCCTGGGCAATTCCCGCGATGATGGCTTCCTCTTCTGGCGTGAGGGCGGTGTCGCCTTGACTCTGAGGCTGTTGGTCTGTATCTTGCGCTGGTTGGCTGGCCGTCTGCTGCTGAGTCCTGGCTTCGCGCTCACGCTCCTTCTGCCGTTCCTCTCTCTGTCGTTTGCGTACGCGAGCTACAGCACTTGTTATAATGCGCTCTTCGACGCCGAGCATCTGCGATGTCTCTTTGATATAGAACGTGCGCGTTATCTCGTCGGGAACTACCGCCACGCTGTCGACGATGTTGTTGACCAGTCGCGACAACTTGATAGGGTCACCTTGTGCTTCGTTGAGAAGCAGGTCGGTCTTGAAACGAATGAAGTCGACCTGGTGTTCCTGCAGGTACTGCTGATAATCTGTAGCTGTATGCTTGCGGGCGAAGCTGTCGGGGTCGTCGCCGTCGGGCAGCAGCAGCAGTTTCACGCTCATGCCCTCGGCCAGCAGCAGGTCGATGCCTCGTTGCGAGGCTTTTATGCCGGCTGCGTCGCCGTCGTAGATTACTACTATATTCTCCGTGAAGCGGTGTATGGCACGGATTTGTTCGTTTGTCAGCGCCGTGCCGCTTGATGCCACTACGTTTTCCACGCCCATCTGGTGCATCGCCATCACGTCCGTGTAGCCCTCGACCAGGTAGCAGACCTCATTCTTCACTATTGCCTGCTTGGCTTCGTAGAGTCCGTAGAGTTCTCGCTTCTTCGAGTAGATGATGCTTTCGGGCGAGTTCTGATATTTAACGCTGACGCCTTTCGTGCGTGAGTCCAGCACTCGTCCGCCGAATCCTACTACTTTGCCGGAGATGGAGTGAATGGGAAAGATGACGCGAGCTCGGAAGCGGTCGTAGGTCTTGCCTGCCTCGTTGCGTATGCATAGTCCGGTCTTGAGAACATATTCCTCGTTGAAACCCTCAGCCTTGGCAGTTTGCCATTGTGCATCGTACTTGTCGGGGCAGTAGCCGAGCTGGAACTTCCGGATTATGTCGTCGCGGAAACCGCGCTGACGGAAGTAGGCGAGCCCTACGGCACGGCCGTCGACGGTGTCGTTCATCTGCTGCTGAAACCACTCGTTGGCCCACTCGTTTACGATGAAGAGGCTCTCGCGCTCGCTCTGCTCTGCTTTCTCCTCGTCGGTCTGCTCGCGCTCCTTGACCTCGATATTGTATTTTTTGGCCAGGTAGCGAAGGGCCTCGGGGTAGGTGAGTTGCTCGTGCTCCATGATGAAATGTACGGGTGTGCCACCTTTTCCGCATGCGAAGCACTTGCAGATGTTCTTAGAAGGCGAGACCATAAACGAGGGCGTCCTGTCGTCGTGAAACGGGCAGAGCCCCTTCAGGTTCGCTCCTGCGCGCCTGAGGGTCACGAAGTCCGAGACGACATCAACGATGTTCGCCGCGTCCAATATCCTGTCTATTGTCTGTCGGTCAATCATGCATTACAGCCAATACGCCGCAAAAGTAGCAATAATTCCGCAATCCTTTTCATTTTCTACTTAAAAAGTTTTGCCTTTTGTTTATCAAGTGTTACTTTTGCGAAGTCAAATCTTGAAACAATGTCTTACTATTCCTTGTTGATTTTTGCTCAGGCAATCTCGCCAGACACGGCAGAGGACATCCGCCAGACGGCCGAGAACACGGCCTTTATGCCTTGGACAGCTTTCGCGCTCTTTGTTGCCATATTATCGGCAATCTTTGCCGGTTTCTCGATGTACTATGCCAAGCGTACGCTCTCGTCGCAGGTCCAGACCGAGTGCAACACCTATCGCCTCGAGCCTGAGGTGCAGAAAGACCTGCTCATAGAGATGTGCCGCCACCTGTACCGCAATATGGTGTGCTCTTATACGCTCGGCCAGAAGATGGTGCAGAGCAAATTCCTCTCTTATCCTTCAGAGGAGCATCTGGCGAAAATGAAGGTAAATCTTGAGGATATTCACGACGAACTATTCTACAAGCAGGAGACAGAGTTCTTTGCCATAAGCAAGCTTTATGTGCTCTTGCGCAACTATAATGCTGAGCTTGACATTATGCGAGCACTTCCGCTCTCAGGCGCTCGACAGTGGCACCAAGCAGCGAGACCTGAGCACGCTGCTCGTCAAATGTGGACTCCTAACTTCAAAAATCATCGATTTCATCGATTCTGTGTGGCCCGGACAGGCCATTTCTGCCGTCCGTCGGCAGATTGAGAATGAGTGGCGCAGTGGCAGTGAGGCGTCGCTCGTACACAAAGAAGAATTCATGCCTTACGCTACGCGCGGCACGGTGTATACCGAGCGCCTCTTCCCCGGCGAAGATGCCGCCCTTTTCATTGACCATTTCAATGATGATGTGAGTGTGGAGATGGGGCGCAACGAAGAGGGTGGCGAGCGCATTCACATGATTCATTTCTGATTGACAAAGGCCTTTGTGCAGCAGCGCTCGCAGGTCTATACGGATACGACCGGCTATATTACGTGATATAGCCGGTCGTTTTTCTTTGTACATCTGGTCCATTGCAGTACTCACCCGGCTGCATTACGATATTCACCCGGCTGCATTGCGATATTCACCCGGCTGCATAGCGACATTCACCCTGCTGCATAACGATACTCACCCGGCTGCATTGCGATATTCACCCGGCTGCATAGCGATATTCACCCGGCTGCATTGCGACATTCACCCGGCTGCATAGCGACATTCACCCTGCTGCGTTGCGAGGTTTGTCATTTCTTGTAGCATTACCTCACTGCTTCGCCCTTGCCGTCCTCAGTCAGGTAGAAGAGGGGTGAGGGGTTCTTCTGTTCCTGCTCGTAGTAATGAAGTCCGCTGTCGTTGGTGCGTGGGTACCATTCGCAGAGGAGGTTAATCATCTCTGCTGCAGCCCAAATGACGGGGCCGTAGCCGTGGGCAGCAGCTGCTGATACGGGCCGATAGTAGTAGAAGGCCGGGTCGAATGCCATGCCGGTGCCTACACAGGTGCCTGCTACTTTGCCTTCGTCGGTGATTTTCGTCGAGATGGCGTGCCAGGCGAGCTGAGCTACGCCGCCGTAGGTTATGCCCTCGAGCCAGCCCTTGCGGATGGAGTGGGCTATGGCATAGCAGTAGATGGCAGTGGCACTGGTCTCTAGGTAGCTGTCGGTGCGGTCGAGGAGCTGGTGCCAGAAACCTTCGCTCGACTGCAGTGCGCAGAGCCCTGCTACGTGCTCGCGCAGTTGGTTGAGGATGAACTCGCGGTCGGGGTGGTTTTCGGGAAGCATGTCGAGGAGCTCCACCGTTGTCAGCAGGGCCCAGCCGTTGGCGCGTGCCCAGTGGTAGGTGGGTTGCTGAGCCAGTCCTTCGACATAGCCGTGGCGGTAGATGCGCTTCTCAGGAACCCACATACGCTTGACGAAATTCTTGTACATCGTGGCTGCCTCGTCGAAGTATTTCGGGGCGTTGAAGTAAATGCCAGCGTAAGCAATGGTGGGGATTCCCATATACATGTCATCGAGCCACACGGTGTTGTGTTGCGGACGGTGGCGGGCGAAGAGACCATCCTCGAGGCGGTACTGCCCGTGCTCTACGAACTGGAAGTAGTTGTTGATGAGCGTGTCGATAGAGACTACGATGCCCTTGGAACCAATCTTCCCTTCTTGACACGCGTCGGGGTACGCCTTGGCATATTTCATCATGGCTGTGCACATCGTGCCGCAATCGTCGAGAGCCCTTGGATGGATGACCTGTTCCATCTGTGCATCTTCGACCTCTGTCTTGGCGGCATCGCGCTGTTTGAAAAGCGGATAGGCGCAGCGCAGCGTCCCCATGGCTCGATCGACATATTCCTCATAGCGCGCGTCACCAGTGGATTCCTTGGCTGCAAGCAGTGCCTGATAGGTGATGCCCCACTCGTAGCTGCCGATGCGGAAGGCACCTCGCTGAATGGTGGCTCCTTCGGGCAGTGGTGTCAGCTGTTCTGTGTCGAGAATCGCCTTGCCGTCCTTGTTCAGGATGTTCGGCTTCAGTTCGCTGTCGATATATGCAAAGATGTGTTCGAGGTCGGCTTTGACCTCGTCGGCCGAGAGCTCGCCGTAAGGCACTTTGTAGTCGGGCTTGAGGAGATGGAGCGGAGTCGTGGAGTCGTTGACCTCGTCGGCCTGTTGTTTGTCTGTTGACGTGCAAGCCGCGATGGCGAGTGCTGCGGCAAGGCACAGAACTGCCGTCAGTGTGGAATAAAAGCTGCGCATAATTGTATATTCTTGTTTGTTTATTAGTTCTTGGCTGCAAATTTACGAAAATATCCTTTGCTGCAGTGTCCTTTTGAGAATTTTATTTTAACTTTGCCGCATAAAGTATTATTTGAAGCCTATGAAAAGGACCGCAACGATTCTATTTTTAGCCATTTCATCGATTGTGCAGGCTGCAGAGCCGGCGTGTCTGCATTGGATTGGCAAGACACCCTCGACCGCACGCCCTGTAAGTTTCGGAATCCCATTTTCTAAAGGCGAGATGAAACCTACGGACGCCTTCACGATCACTTCATCCGACGGGCAGATTATTCCTGCCGACTTCTGGCCCACAGCCTATTGGCCCGACGGCAGTGTTAAGTGGGGCGGCTTTGCCGCCGTAGTGCCCGGCGGCACAGAGAACTTCACTTTCTCGAAAACGAAGAAGAAACTAAAGCCTGCGGCTGGAGCACTAACCGTCAGCGAGTCCGACCAGCAGATAAGCATCAATACAGGCTGTCTGCAGGCTTATATCGCAAAAAGCGGAAAGGCCTTCATCGATAGCCTTGTGCTTGGCGGCACTAAAGTGGCAGGCCGCGGACGGCTCATCTGTACTCGGCAGAGCCAACCGTATGGCGAAGATATCTCCAACATCGGCTTTTCACACTTTACGTCGGAGATTCAACACGTTGAAGTGGAGCGGGCTGGTGATGTGCGCGCTGTGGTGAAGATTGAGGGCAAGCACCTCATGGATCTCAAGTATGCGAAGCTCGACATTGCCGACAAACTTGAAGATGTGGACAGAAACTCCGTCTCAGTAGCATGGCTCCCCTTCACCATACGCCTCTATTTCTATGCTGGTTCCGAGCAGGTGAAGATGGTGTACACCTTCACCTATGACGGCGACCAGAACCGCGATTTCATCCGCTCGCTAGGTGTCCGCTTCGAAGTACCGATGCGCGAGCAGCCCTACAACCGCCATGTCGCCTTCGCCACACAGGACGGTGGCGTATGGACAGAGAGCGTCCAGCCGCTCAATGGCCGCCGTGTCCTGGCGAAGAACGGCGATATGAGCTTCGAGCAGCAGCAGGTGCAGGGCCTGCGTATCCCCGAGCCCGACTCTTTCGATGCCAAAAACCAAGAGTTGCTCCATCACTGGGCAAGCTGGAACACCTATCGTCTTGCGCAGCTCTCCGATCAGGGTTACGCCATACAGAAACGAGCCCACTCGAATAACATGTGGATAGGCACACACACGGGTCAGCGCGCCGACGGCTATGCCTTCGCGGGCGATGTCAGCGGCGGCCTCGGCATCAGCGTCAAGGATTTCTGGCAGAGCTACCCCGCTTCGCTTCAGGTCGACAGCGCCACGCATGCTACGGCCTTCCTGACCGCCTACCTCTGGGCCCCCGAGGGCGGGCCTATGGACCTGCGCCACTACGACAACGTTGCCCACGACCTCAACGCTTCATACGAGGACGTGCAGGAGGGCATGTCTACACCATACGGGATTGCTCACACTTCTGTCCTCACTATTGTCCCGGAGTACAGTTATCCCGGCAAGGCAGCTATAGCTCAACGCGCCGTGCAAGCTGCCGAGGACGCGCCTCTCGTTTGTTCGCCCGAATACTTACATTCGCGCCGTGCCTTCGGTATATGGAGCCTGCCCGACAGCACTAACGAGCGTCGCGCGGCCGTGGAACGTCAGCTGTCCGATTACCTCGCCTTCTACGAGCGTGCCATCGACGAACGCCACTGGTATGGCTTCTGGAATTATGGTGATTTCATGCACGGCTATGACCCCGTGCGCCACGAATGGAAATACGATGTGGGCGGCTTTGCCTGGGACAACACTGAGCTGGGCAGTATCTCGTGGCTATGGTACTCGTTCCTGCGCACTGCCGACCCCGCTGTATGGCGTATGGCAGAAGCCATGACTCGTCACACCTCCGAGGTCGACGTTTATCACTGCGGGCCTTTCGCAGGCTTAGGCAGCCGCCACAACGTCAGCCACTGGGGCTGTGGCGCCAAAGAGGCGCGAATCTCGCAGGCTGCCTGGAACCGTTTCTACTACTATCTGACCACTGACGAGCGCACGGGTGACCTGATGTCGGCCGTCAAGGACGCCGACCAGATGCTCTACACCATCGACCCCATGCGCCTGGCCCTGCCGCGCGAGAAATACCCGTGCACCGCACCGGCCCGCCTGCGCATCGGTCCCGACTGGGTCGCTTATGCCGGCAACTGGATGACGGAGTACGAGCGCACGCGCGACACAAAATATCTGAAGAAAATACAGGCCGGCATGAAGAGCATCGCTGCCTTGCCACATGGCATGTTCACGGGACCAGGTGTCCTTGGCTACGACCCGGCCACGGGTATCCTCACCTACGAGGGCGATACGGCTATCACCTCTACGAACCACCTGAAACTCATTATGGGCGGCTTCGAACTGATGCACGAGTTGCTGGAGATGGTGCCTGATAAGAAGTTTGCGGCCGTCTATCTCGACCATAACGCACGCTACCATAAAGTCTCGAATAACCGATTCCGCATCAGCCGCCTCAAAGGTTACGCCGCAGCACTCACCGCCGATCATGCTTTGGCCGAGGAAACATGGAAAGATATGTGGCGCTATAGTGGACCAGAGCAGCACTATCGCTTCAACCCCAAGCAGTTGATGCCGCCTGAGGTGCCACAACCGCTCGTCGAGAGTGCCGAAACGACTACCAACGACTGCGCACTCTGGAGCCTTGATGCAATTTACCTGTTAGAAGTTATCCCGCAAGAATGAAACAGTTTGTAACCTTCTTTGCGCTCCTGCCGATAGCAGCTGCAGCGCAGACATTCAAGGTCGAAGTCTCGAATCCCTCAAATACAGCCCGCAAGGACGTCCCCGTAGTCATCGACCTGCATAAAGTGTTGAAGAAGAAGGCGTCCACCGTCCTTTCGGCTATGGTCACGCCTCTCTCCACGCATAAGCGCACTTCCCCATCCTCCGTGACTGTAGGGCCTTCCACTTCCTCTCTTCTTCCCTCCCAACTCGATGACCTCGACGGCGACCTCATCCCCGACGAGCTCTGCTTCGTGGCAGATGTCCCCGCCAACACAACTCGCGTCTTCCGCGTAGAGTGCTCGGCGATTTCGTCGCCGAGATCCTTCCCCCCTCGCACTGCCGCCTTCATGAAGGTCTGGGATCGCAAGTACCGCTATCCCTACATCAACTCTATTGAATATCAGGGTCGCAACGAGCCATTGGCCACCTACGATGCCATCTACGGCCACGGAGCTCAATGGGAGAGCGAGCTCGTTGGTTTCCGTGTTTACATGGACCATCGCCAGAGCATAGATATCTACGGCAAGCCCACGCCGCAGCTTGTTCTCGACAAGACCAATTTCTACAGTACCCGCGAGGACATAGCGGCCGGCCGTGGCTGCGACATCCTGTTTGCGGGGCCGAGCGTCGGTGCCGGCTCGTTCCGTGGTTACGTGGGCGGCGAACCCACATACGTTGACAGTGTCGAGGCTCGCGGGCAGCGCGTCATTGCCTCGGGACCCGTACGCGCCATCGTGGAGGTCTGGGACAAGAACTGGTACTACGAGGGCAAGACCCTCCAGATGCGACAGTGCTACACCATCTATGCTGGTCACCGCGATGTAGAGGTAGACGTGAAGCTCTCGGGCGCGGGTGTCGACGACCTGCGCTTCTGCACGGGCGTGCAGAAACTTGAGCTCGAGAACGAAGGCTATCTCTCCCCTGCCGCAGGTCTCGTAGGTTCGTGGGGCAAGAACGTACCCGACAAGGCTGCCGAGGACCTGGTCGAGGGCGTCGGCCTCGGCGTATGTGTAGGCGGCCAGTATCTTGTTGACGAATGTGAGGACTCGTACAACTACCTTGCTGTCCTTCGCCCTCGCAACGGCCACATCCGCTACAGCCTTGCCATCTGTGCCTTGATGGAGCATTACGGATTCAAGGATTCAGTGAGTTGGTTCGCATGGCTCGAGCAGTGGCGACAGCAGATTGAAGAACCATGCAACGTGAAAGTCGGCAAGTGATGTTTTTAGCCTTTGTCAGAAAAAAAACGCCGAAGGGGCTGCGACAGCGTTGTCGCAGCCCCTTGGCGTTTTGCGTTTAGCAATAATATTGAAGCCCTTTAGCAGTGATATTAAAGCCCCTTCGCGTTGCAGGTTAACAGCTATCACTGCCTATTGCTTGGCCATCAGAAACGGTAGCCGATGCCGATGAGTACGTTGCCGCGGTCGTAGTCGTTGGTGTAGGTGTATTTCGTCTCGGCATTGACAAAGAGATGCTCTTCGATGTCATACTGAAAACCGGCACCAATGTTGAGACCTACGCGTGCCTGATTGTCGTCATCGTCGATCGAGACGGTCTGATGACGATGCAGGAACTGCACGCCGAGGATGGGGTAAATCCACAGTCCTGTGTCCTTCATCGGAAAGAGGTAGTGGAAGTTGAGGTTGAGGTCCCAGTCAATGCGATGGCTGGCTTCGAAGTAGTATCCGAAAGAAGCTTCCGAACGGAAACGGGGAGTGACATAATACTGCACTTTGGGCTGCACGCCGAGATGCACTTTATCGGCCCAAGTTATGGGCACGTTCAGACCAATAGCCCAGTCGCCGCTCTCAGCTTCGTCGAATCTCTGTGCGAAAGCGTTTGTGCCTGCGAGAATGAGGCACAAAGTAAAGAGTAATTTCTTCATTGTTCTTGATGTTTAGGTGTTCTTAATCTTCGTGATTACTTTGCAAAAATACAAAATTATTTCATCAGACTAACTTTTTTGGGAAAAAAAGATAGTTTTGACGACTTTTCTTACTATTTTTGCAGCGAATAAAACTTTAAGCCCCAACAAAAACGTAAAATTTATTATGAATTTAGGAACTCCTGAAATAATCCTCATTGCCCTTGTGGTGCTGCTGCTCTTTGGCGGCAAGAAGATTCCCGAACTGATGAAAGGTCTCGGCAAGGGCGTCAAGAGCTTCAAGGACGGTGTCAAAGGTCTCGACGACGAGATTAAGGAAGCCACGACCTACGATAAGGAAGAGAAGAAGTGATGGACGAGCAGATGTCCTTTTGGGATCATCTCGACGTATTGCGCGGCAGCATCATTCGTGTGCTGGTGGCATCCGTCGTCATGGGCGTCGGCGTTTTCTTCCTCAAGGAGCGCCTCTTCGACATCGTGTTGTGGCCTCGCCGTAGCGATTTTCCTACCTACCGCCTGCTGGGCGCTGAACCCTTTGAACTGAACCTGGTCAACACTCAGCTCACGGAACAGTTCATGATTCACATGAAGGTAGCCCTCATAGCGGGTCTGCTGGTGGCGTCGCCATACATCATATACGTCCTGTTCCGCTTCATTTCCCCGGCCCTCTACGACAATGAGCGCCGCGCAAGCTACCGTCTCGTAGGGGCCGCCTACTTCATGTTCCTCGTCGGCATCGTCGTCAACTATTTCCTTGTTTTCCCCCTTACGGTGCGCTTCTTAGGAACCTACAGCGTCAGCGCCGATGTCACTACGATGCTTACGCTCTCAAGCTATGTCGACACACTATTGCTGTTGAGCCTCGTCTTCGGCATCGTCTTCGAGATTCCCGTCATAGCCTGGCTCCTCGCTCGTTTCGGCATGCTTCGCCACTCGTGGATGACACAGTACCGACGCCACGCCATCGTTGCCATTCTTATCCTGGCTGCCGTCATCACTCCCACGGCCGACATCCTGACGCTCGTCATTGTTTCTCTGCCTATCTGGATGCTCTATGAGGCCAGTATATGGATTGTTTATTTTACCAACAAATCATCTCAAGACTCGGAAGAATGCTCAGAAGAATCAGAATCTGTCTTGCCATCGTCGTCGTCCTCCTCCTGACGTGGCTCTTCATTGATTTCAGCGGCATCGCTGCCCAGTATGCCGGATGGCTCGCTAAGCTGCAGCTACTGCCCGCCCTGCTGGCTCTCAACTTCGTCGTCGTTGCCGTCCTGTTGCTGCTGACGCTTGTCTGCGGCCGTATCTATTGTTCCGTTATCTGTCCTTTGGGCATTTTGCAGGACCTGCTCTCGCGCCTGCGCCCGCGTAAAAATAAGAAGGTGGGGCGCTACACCTATTCGCCGGAGGTGCGTTGGCTGCGATACCCTGTGTTGCTGCTCTTCATCGTAGCCATGGTGGCTGGCGTAGGCTCCTTCGTAGCCCTGCTGGCGCCCTACAGCAGCTTCGGCCGCATCGCCGCGAACCTGCTGAAGCCCGTATACGTAGGCATCAACAACATCTTCGCTGGCGTCGCCGAGCACTATGGCAGCTACGCTTTCTACAGCGTCGACAACGTAATCCCCTCGTGGCCCACATTTGTCGTCGCTGTCTTATCGCTCATAGTCCTGGCCGTGCTGGCGTGGATAGGCGGCCGTACCTACTGCAACACACTCTGCCCTGTCGGCACCTTCCTCGGTCTGTTCTCTCGTTTCTCGCTGTTCCGTGTGCGTTTCGATGAGCAGAAGTGCCGCTCCTGCAGCCGGTGCTCCAAGGCGTGCAAAGCCTCGTGCATCGACTTCAAGCGCCACACCGTCGATGCCTCGCGCTGCGTCGTCTGCGGAAACTGTATTGAAGCTTGTGAGTTCGGTGCTTTGAGTTACGGCAGAACCGTCACAGCCTCACCCGCAAGCTCTGCTCATGACGGGAGCGGCGCCGGCGCAGAAGCAACCGTTCCCTCCCTCGTTCGGCCCGACGAGACGCTCGACTCTTCAAAGACAGGGAAGGCTCGGGCAGAATCCTCATCGGCGACCGAGTCCTCTTCGGTGGCAGAACCTTCCCGCCGCTCTTTCCTGCTATCATCCCTCTCGGTGCTCGCCACGGCCGCCCTGGCTCAGGAAACAAAGATTAAGATGGACGGCGGTCTGGCCGACATAGAGAATAAGGTGGCGCCTGAGCGCGCTACGCCGCTGACGCCCCCGGGCTCGCTCTCCGCCCGTCACCTCGCCAGCCACTGCACTGGCTGCCAGCTCTGCGTGGCTCAGTGTCCTAACCATGTTCTGCGCCCCAGTTCCGGTTTGCTGACGCTGATGCAGCCTGTGATGAGCTTCGAGCGTGGCTACTGCCGCCCCGAGTGCAACCGCTGCTCAGAGGTGTGCCCCACGGGCGCCATACGTCCTATCGGCCTCGACGAGAAATCCAGCACGCAGGTGGGGCATGCCGTATGGCTGAAGAAGAACTGCGTTGCCGTAACCGACGGTGTCGCCTGTGACAATTGTTCACGCCATTGCCCTGTAGGTGCCATAGAGATGGTTCCCCTTGACCCTGCTGACGAGCATGGCACTCGCGTCCCGGCCGTCAATGAGTCGAAGTGTATAGGTTGCGGCGCCTGCGAGAACCTGTGCCCCGCGCGCCCCTTCTCCGCCATCTATGTCGAAGGCCACGAAGTACACCGCACGAATTAAGAGGGCTTCTATAAATTGTCTATCATTTACGAAATAGTTCATCTCAGCTTTCTTATTATTATGACTATTTGAACGGGGAATTTATAGAAGTCCCACTAAGTGAAAAACGTAAGAGTGAAAAGTGAAAAATAGAATGAATAAGGAAATATCTCGCCGCAATTTCTTGAAATGCCTGGCCGGTGGCACGGCCGCCGTTGCTCCCGGAGCTGCTTTCCTTGCTTCATGCAAGCAGGGTGAGACGCATACCAGCACCGACGAGACCGCGATGACCATGCGTACCAACCCCAACACGGGAGATGTCGTCTCGCTGCTCGGCTATGGTATGATGCGCCTGCCCATGTTGCCTGAGGGGATGCCTGAGGACCCACAGACCGGTCCCTTCGACCAAGAGATGATTAACCGTCAGGTGGACTACGCCCTCGCTCACGGCGTCAACTATTTCGACACAGCTCCCGTCTACTGTCGCGGACTTTCGGAACGCTGCACAGGAATAGCGCTGAAGCGTCACCCTCGCGAGACTTATTATATCGCCACTAAGCTTTCGAACTTCGACAGTCGCGTATGGCCTCTTGAGGAGTCGCAGAAGATGTTTGAGAACTCTCTGCACGAGCTGCAGACCGACTATATCGACTACCTCCTGCTACACAGCACTGGCAATGGTGGACGCGACCAGGACGGCAAGGACCTCAACGGCCTCGACTGCTGCCGTGCACGCTTCCTCGACAACGGCCTTACTGACTGGCTCTTCGAACAGAAGAAGGCAGGCCGCATTCGCAATGTGGGCTTCTCGTGGCACGGCGACTACCGCGCCTTCGAGCTTCTGCTGCAGCTTCACGATGAAGGACGCTACCACTGGGACTTCTGCCAGATTGAGCTCAACTACCTCGACTGGTTCTACGCCAACGAGATCAACGGCACCAACGTCGACGCCGTCATCCTCTATGGCGAGCTCGAGAAACGCGGCATTCCTGCCGTCATCATGGAGCCCCTGCTGGGCGGTCGCCTCGCCAACGTTAACGATGACATAGCCTCTCAGCTTAAACACCGTGACCCCGAAGCGTCCATTGCATCGTGGGCCTTCCGCTTTGCCGGCACGCCTGAGGGCGTCCTCACCGTGCTCTCCGGCATGACCTTCATGGAGCACTTGCGCGAGAACGTTGCCACATACTCGCCCCTGCGACCCGTCACGCCTGAGGAGCACGATTTCCTCATGGCCATCGCCGAGCAAATATTCGGGCAGAAAGAGATTCCTTGCACGGCCTGCCAGTACTGCATGCCCTGCCCCTATGGCCTCGACATTCCTTCTATCTTCGCGCACTACAACAAATGTCTGCGTGAGGGTAACACACCCCAGAGCAGCGGTTCGCCCACCTACCGCCGCCAGCGTCGTGCCTTCCTCGTAGGCTACGACCGCAGCGTGCCGCGCCTGCGCCAGGCCAGCCACTGCATAGGTTGTGGCCAGTGTGCTCCCCACTGCCCACAGCAGATTGACATTCCACGGGAGCTGCGGCGCATCGATGATTACGTTGAGAAGCTGAAACGAGAAGGATAGCCTCTTGAACGTTCTCGAAGGCCAATGAGCAACCCGCCCAGGGGTAGGAATATTTGCAAAACAAGTAGTGTCTTACACTATTTACGACCTATCCTCTTTGTACATCGGCAGGAGCAGGCAGATGACAGCCATGCCAGCTGTGACCCAGATGGTGATGCCGCTGATGTCGCGCATAGCCATGATGGCGCTCTGGCGGACCTTGCTCATGTAGAGCAGGGGGACGGTGGTGGCATTGACACCTCCGATGGCCTGTACGTTAGGGTTCTGCGTGTCCACGTACTCCACCAGGCGGGTGTTGTAGTATTGCTGACGCTCCTGCATCTTGTTGGTCAGCAGACTGACACCGAGGACGGGAGCGAAACAGTTGCGCATAAGAATCATGATGAACACGAAGCCGACGAAGTGGCGCACGGGCAGGCGGTTCATGCCGTAGGAGGCGATGAGCGGATAGAGCAGCATCAGTCCGGCGTATGTGAGCACTATCGGAAAGCGCATGTTCTCATAGAATCCCTCCGTCTGATACTGGAAATACATATACACATGGCAGGCGCACATCAGCAGGAAACCGAGAGCGAAGACGTAACGGTAGTGGGTGCGCTTCATGCCTAATAGCATGCCGATGGCGAAGCCTACGAAGATGCCGAGCACGGCCCACAGGTAGAGCGAGGCCCACTGCTCCTGGTTGATGTTGGTAATCAGCTGGGCGAAACTCGGTACGATGCTGGCGGGCGTGTTGCACACCATCGCCATCATGAAGAGGAAGGTGGCGATGAGCGGGTTGCGGTAGTTGAAGAGGCGCAGGTTCAGGTAGTTGCTGCGTAGCGTACGACTGAGGAACAGTCCCGCCGAGACGAGCGTCACGCCGATGCACAGTACGATGCGCGGCGACCAGAGCCAGTCGAGCGTGCGGCCGTAGAGCAGCACAAAGGTCAAGGGGATGAGGATGCCCATCATCAGCGCGGTGTCGAGCACCATTCCCCAGTCCATCTGCTGGTCGGGCTGCACGGGTTCGGTCTCCATCGTGGCAATTACCAGGAACAGCGAGAACAGCTGGAGTCCTATGACAAAGGCGAACGCCATGCGCCAGCTGTACTCTATAGCTATCCATGCGAAGAGCCAGTTAGAGAAATAAGCATACACCAGTATGATGATGTAGGTAATGAGCATGAGTACCGCCTTTCTGTGCGAGGCCTCTTTTTTCTCATCAGAAGACATGGGCGGCAGATCCTTGGTGAACATATCGATGACGCTGACGTTAAGCAGATACGGTCCAGCGGCGAAGGTCAGACAGACGAGTACCATCACGCGCAGGCAACCCATCACCAGACAGACAATACACGTCAGCAGAACCGAATGTGAAGTAACGATGCAAAGGTTTCCGGCAGTCATCAGCAAAAGTCCCGCTATCAGCGTCTGCTTCAGCCGGTGAGTGGTGAGGTATTTCAGCATCAGCGGTGGGAAAGCACACAGACCGATGGCTATTGCGAAGAACGCCATCTGCACATCCTCCGTCATCCAACCTAAGTCACCTACGATGTCGGGGGCGAGACTGAGGTTCATGCCGCCCAGAAACACCGGCGACATGTCGAGTATAAGGAATATCAGGATGCCGAGCGGCTTCGGCATCCAGGAGTAGAAGGGCAAGGAGCCTACCCCCTTCCCCTCCCCAAGGGAGGGGTGTCCAGATACTTCTGCCGCTTGACTGTTTACAGGTTTATCATTCATGTCTTTACTGGATTTTAAGGTAACCAAATCCCCTCCCTTGGGGAAGGGTTAGGGGTGGGCTTCCACTTTCACTTTTACCTCGCACATCATGCCAGCCGACATGCGCTCGTTATCCTCTTGGGTAAGGTCGTCGAGGTCGATGCGCACAGGCACACGCTGCTGAATCTT
>CAJOLI010000032.1 GCA_905235285.1 uncultured Bacteroidaceae bacterium | reverse complement strand
GTCAGCTCCGGTGATGACTACGGGCAGGCGCTCGCCGGCACGCACGACATTACGCGCGGGCATCAGGCCGAACTCGGCCACGTCCTCTGCCGGTGTCTCGTCGATGCCGGTGTAGTCGAAGGTGGAGTCCTTGATGGTCTGTGCGTACTTATACCACTTGTAGTTTGGCGAGGCTGGCTGCCACACGTTCTGCCCCATGCGGATATGGTAGTTGTAGTGGGCCTTGCGCGTCTGCTCGCCTTCGTAGATATAGTCGGTGTTGACGACGACGGCCAGCACTACGCCGTTGGCCGGTGCTTCGGGCATGAGCATGGTGACTTCGACGTCGCGGTTACGGCGCCCGTTGAAGGGTTGACTGTAGTAGATGCGGCCTTCTGCAGTACGATAGCAGAGCATGCAGACCATGTTATTTGAGAACGCCTTGATGGTCATCTGCAGGCGGTCGCCGGCGCGCCCGCTGGTGTGGAGGGGTATCTGGTTGGCTCCGCTCCATCCAGGCGTAGTGCGCCATTCGGGCTTATACCATCCGGCGCTGTCGGGGTCGGCGATGGCCGTCATCTTGGCGTATGGCGTAGCCCTCCATGTTTCGCACTCTATCCAGTTCGTTCCGGAAGCAGTATTCTTCTCGCCTTTGACGGTGATGAGCCAGTTGTTGTCGATGAGCGCCTCGCAGGCTTTGGACCATTTGCCTATGTCTATCATAGCCTGACGGGCGCGGTATTCCACGATGAGGTGACGCATCTGCTGCTCGCCGAGGCCCGGCACTTTCTTTCCATTCTCGGTGACACCCTTAGCCATGCCCTCGAGCACGCGGCTCTTGCAATAGCGCCAGATCCAAGGTACGGCGCCCTTGCCGAGGATGGCATTAAGCACGTGGGGGAAGAGCTCGCCGTACTGCACGCCGCCAAGCAGGTTGCGCCATGTGCATATCTGGCCGTCGGGACCGAACATATTGACGCCCTCAGCTGCGGGGCCGCCGAAGCTGTCGTCCTGCAGCCAGCCCGAATAACACTCGATAGGCATAAACGGAGCTATCATGTTGCCGGCGCTGAGGTAACCCATGGATTCAGGGTCCTCGCCGCTCTTACGCACTTCGGCTTCAGCCTGCAGCCATGTGTTGCCCGCTTCGTGGAACCAGGAAGCGTTCTTACAGCCTTCGAGGTCGGCGAAGGTAGCGTGGATGCCCTCGTGGACACATGCGTTCTGATGGCCGATGCGGTCGCCGTAGGTGCAGGACGGGTCGAAGCAGTAGATGGGATAGTAGCTCAGGAACACCATGGGCCACGACGAGCCTTGGTAGGATGTGGCGCTCTGCCAGCCGCCCGTTGCGGTGTTAGGCGTTCCGGCGTCGAAGCTGAGACCGCTGCCGTAGCCGTAGACTTGGCTGTAGTAGCCATTGCGTGCGCGCTTGTCGGGCGGCCAGCCCATCTCGTCGCGGAAATAGGCGAAGTCCTCGTCCATCTTCTTGGCCAACAGGCGCATCGACTCCTCAGTGATGAGCGGATTGGCCTTTGGGCCTACGGCCACGCTCCACCACTCACCATCGACTTGCTTGGCTACGTTGACATTCTCGGGCAGACGCCCCTTCGTGGGTGCAGGCAGTGATGGGTACTCGGAGCGGAAATCGTAGTCGAGCGTAGGTGAGTAGCTGGGCCACTGGTAGCCCATGCGCTCGTCGTATTCGCCGTCGATTCTGACGGTGAAGGTCATCAGGGCGATGGCCCCGCACGGACGCTCGTAGCAAAGGGTGTAGAAGCCGCTGGCGGCAACGGTCATCGCGGGGTCAGTAGACGTCAGCTCGCCCTGCTCGTCGAGCCAGTACCAGTTGGGCTCTTCAGTGGCGCCGCCTGGCAGCGTCAGCGATGCCGAGAGTTCTATGGTCTCGCCACGTTTGATTGTCACGCTTTGGACATCAGACTTCAGCGTTGGAGCGCCGCAGTCGTCAAGGGGATAGCCCTGAAGCGTGAACTCGCGTATGGCGCAGGCCGCATCGCTGCGCATGTAGAGGCGCAGACGATTGGTCTCGAGATTGAGGCCGGTGTTCGTCGATACGCCGGAGCCGTTAGCCTCGCTGAGGTCGAGGGCACGCGTCCACGAGTGACCATCCCAAGTGGCGAAATATGCCTCGGTGGGATAGCTGAGGTTATCACCGTCGGCAACCCAGTTGACTACGGCACGGTTGATGACACAGCGCGTAGCCCAGGCATACTCGACATACTCCCACAGACCAAGGTGTTGGTCGTCGCGGTAGCCGCTCCAGAAAGAAGCCGAAGTGGCAGTGGCGCCATCGTTGAGGGCAGCCAGACCATGGCCGGGCGCGCTGTATGAAGCGCGCACCGCGGTTGTCATCTTCTGCAGCGCCTGGCGTGTGTTCTGCGCATTGGCGGAGGGCGTGAGAGCTATGATGAGAGCAAGGATAATAGCTGAAGTCTTAATGGTTCTCATAGTAAATTAGTTATTGGTAAGCAAAAAAAACGAGAGGCAACGCGGTGATGCGTTGCACTCTCGTCTGAATGAGTTTAGGTTATTCGGCCTCAGGCTCCATGATGACGCGCACGCGGTTGCCGTCGGCCTTGATGGTGACAGCCATCTGGCGCACGTTCTCGGGCGTGATGTTCTGGATGACCTGCTCGTAGTTCTCGGCGGGGTCGTAGCCTCGACGTACGATGCTGGCAATACGGCTCATCCAGAAGCCATTCTCGCGCTGGTTCTGCGTGAAGGTCTTGAGCATATATTCCTTGGCCTTGTTGACGCTCTCCTCGCTGACGCCGTTCTCGCAAACGTTGTCGAAGACGTCCTGCACAATCTGCAGGCAGGTATCGGTCATCTCAGGCTTCAGCGGGAAGGCAGCCTGCAGGACGTAGCGTGGGCGGTCGTCGCTGCCGCGTGTGACCATACCCTGAGCGCTGGTAGAATAGGCAGCTCCGAGCTCCTCGCGAATCTTCTTGAGGTATTGCTCTGCGACGCAGTTGCCGAGGATGCTCATGAGAGCACTGTTGCGGACGGTCATCTCCGTGTCGCCAGTCCAGGCACTCACGATGAAGCTCTGAGGTGTCTGCATCTTCTTGTGGTAGCGATTGGTGATGTCGCCCTTGACGAAGTTCAGGCCCGGGTCTACAGGGGTGTCCTTACGCTTAACCTTAGGCAGCGTAGCCAGATACTGAGCGGCCAGCTCACGGATCTGTGCCTCGTCGATGTTGCCCAGGAACAAGAAGGTGAAGTCGCTGGCATCAGCAAAGCGGTCGGCCCAAATCTCGAGGATGCGATCGTAGCTCACCTGGTCGACTTCGGCCTCGGTCATAGGCTGCATGCGGGGATTGTGTCCGTAGAGCGTAGCCTGGATGGAGTCGCTGAGGCTCGACATTGGGTTGAGATCCTTGTTGCGCAACTCCTCGCGCAAGCTTGCCAGGTATGAGGCTACGGCTTCCTCGTCCTTCTCGCGGGGCTGGAAGGTCATATAGATAAGTTCGAAGAGTGTCTGGATGTCTTTCTTCGAAGAGAAGCCTGAGAAGGTCTCGTCGCGCAGGCCAACGTCGGCCGAACTGCGGACGTTCTTGCCGGCAAGGGCTTTCGTAAGTTCCGTGGAGGTGAAGCCGCCGAGCTTGGAACGACCAATGACACCGTCGAAGGCTTCGAGGTTGATGCGCTCGCTGACGGGATAGCGGCCTACGCCACCATCGCTCCACGCCATCATGCGGATTTCGTCATCCTTAAAGTCGGTCTGCTTCATGATGACCTTCACACCATTCGAGAGGGTGAGAATCTTGGAGTCGCAGGGGCCTGCAGCCTCTTTCTTCACCTTACCGGGCTTGGGCAGGTTCTCAATCAGCGGACCCGTCTTGACGTTGTCCACCCAAGCGGTCAACTGCGACTGCTGAGCGGCATGGATGGCGCCGAGCAACTGGTCCTTGGTGGGAATTACGAGGCCTTCCTTCTCAGGATTGAGCGAGAGCACGACCAGGTTGGTGTCGGTGCGGCTGATGAACTGCTGAATGGTCTGGCTGAAAGCTTCGGCAGGAATCTGCGGGAACACCTGCTGCATGAGCTGGTACTCCATCTCAATGCCGGGGATGGGTTCGTTGTTGAGGAACGAGCGATAGTACTCGCGGGCATAGCCGATGCTCCTCTGCTTGTCGCGGTTGTTGAAGAGCTGCTCCATGTTTGAGAGGTGGTTGAGCACGGCGCGGTCGATCTCACCCTTGGTGAAGCCAAACTGGTCGACGCGATAGACTTCCTCCATCACTGCCTTGACGGCTTCTTCGACGCGGCCTTCCTTAGGCACAATCTCGATGTTGAAAGCGCCTGTCACCTTGGACGAGAGCAGGAACGAACCATCGTCAACACTGGCTCCTTGGAAGGGACAGTCGGCTTTCAGCGCGAGCTCATGGAGGCGCTGGTTGAGCACACGGGTGGCGGTGCCTATGATGTTCTCGGCCAGATACGTTGGCAAGGTGTTGCGGATACTGTCGGGGATAGCCTCGTGCTTCATCGAGATCATGACAACCTGCGATGTGACCTCGGGGTCGCTGTCGCTGACGACGACAGCCTCGACGTTGTCGGGCACGCTGTAGAACTCGCGCTTGGCCACGGGCTGCTGCACGGTGATGGGACTGAAGAGGTTCTTAATCTTGCCTTCGACTTGGTCCACGTCAATATCACCGACGACGATGATGCCCTGCAGGTCGGGGCGGTACCATTTATGATAGTATGCGCGCAGTGTGTCGTAGGGGCACTCGTCGACGACCTCCATCAGACCGATGGGGTAGCGACGGCCGTAGCGGCTGTCGGACATCAACTCTTCGAGGTGCTTGACGAGGATACGTGTGAAACCTGTGTTGCGCATGCGCCACTCGCCATGGATGACGCCGCGCTCCTTATCGATCTCCTTGCCGTCGAGAGTCAGGTCGTGGCTCCAGTCGTGCAGAATCAGCAGACAGGAGTCTATGGCTCCCTCGCGCGCGGGTACATTATCTATATTATATACCGTTTCCTCGACGCTCGTGTAGGCGTTAAGTTGGGCACCGAACTTCACACCGATGCCCTCGAGGTACTCGATGAGCGAGCTGTCGGGGAAGTGAGTGGTGCCGTTGAAGCACATGTGCTCGAGGAAATGAGCGAGACCGCGCTGGCTCTCCTCTTCCTGGATGGAGCCCACCTTCTGTGCGATGTAGAAGAAAGCCTGGTTCTTAGGCTCCTCGTTGTGACGGATGTAGTAGGTCAGGCCGTTGTCGAGGTGCCCTACGCGCACCTTCGGGTCTACGGGCAGCGGCTGCATCAGCTGGCTCATATCCTGAGCTGCTGCACTGATGGCACTCAGCGCAAAGGCTGCCATCAAAAGAATCTTTCTGATTTTCATAAGCGTTTGTTTATTGTTATATATTTTTGCTGTTATCGTTTATTTATGTTGTGAAAACGGGAAAGTAACCTCAACATCATTATCATAGTGATACACTTTTAATTTTCCGCGACGCGAGCTTTCACTCACCACCAACCCCTGTTGATAGAGAAGTGAACGCGCACGTTCACTTTCTTAAGCGTGGAGCCTACTTGGTACTGATACTGCATCGTGACGGTGTGCTCGTCGTCGAAGCAGGTGTCGTTGCGGATGCCGCAGTTCCATGAGAAAAGGTCGCTGAAGACTTCGATGAAGACGTGGCCGCCATCCCATACGCGCGGATTGTTGTCGCCATTGAACCAGCCGCCGTAGACACCATCGGTGTTGTTGGCACCTTCGCTGCCATCGGTGTTGAGGGGTACAATAGCGACGAGGCTGTTCTCGCTGAACTCACTCTCTTTTATGCCAAGGAGATTGCAGACCTCGCTCTTGCTCACCTCGACGTGTACGTTCTGAGTGTAGCCTGCCGACCTCTGCATGGTTGTGTTCACGTCAATGGTGCCACACAACTGCTCATCATCAATAGGTTTTACCTCCTCGGGCACGGGAATGTTCTCGATGAGGTTGTCCATGAAGGTGCGGCGGTTCTCGAGCCAAGTCTTCATCTTGGCGAGCTCGGTCTCGAAGCTCTTGCCGCTGATGGCCCAGGTACGGCTCTCGCGGCGCATGGCTCCGCGCCGCAGCCCCTCGGCATAAGCTTCCACTTCCTGCCAAGGGCGCGAGACGATAGAGTCGGCATACATGCGCCATGTTTTTTTATAGAGTTCGACAAACTCTTTCGTACCGAAGAGGTCAGTGAAGAAGGCAGGGACATAGCTGTAGTTGCCATTGCGGCGCACAGGGTTGGAGCCCATGACCGTTTCGCGGTAGTTAGCGAAGAAGGTGTGGCCGGTCTTCATGTTCGTCCAATCGAAATCGAAGCCGGCATCGGCGTCCCACAACGGCCCCATCACCCAGGGACCGTCGCCGTCCTTATGAATGAATACGCTGCGGGGCGCCGACAGCTCAACGTTGTAGAAGAACTCCTGAATGAGCACATAGCGCGCGAATGACTCCATGTCGAGGAGCGAGGCAGCGGCAGCATAGTTGCGATCCTTGATGGCTGTCTCTAGCTGGGCGAAGACGTCGCGGATGCTGTCGCGACGCTCGGGGGTAAGAAGTTCGTCGTCGGGGTATTTCACGGCTGCCGGCATGGCATAGCCTTTCGTCCAAAAGTTATTGGTGGCCGACGAGGCCTCGGCGGGGCCATCGTCGACATCGAGGGTGAGCAGGATGCCGCGCTCGTCGCTGACATTGACGCGGTTCTTGTTCTGCTGAATCTGCTCGGTAAGTTGATAAACTCCTACATAGTTGCCATTGACGAAAAGCTCTACATAGCGTGTATGGTTGGTATAAGGCAAGCCCATCATGCGACCGAGCTCGAAGACGTAGGTGTTCATCATGTCCGTGACGTCGCGATAGTTGGCCAGCAACACCCACGACTTGGCTTTGTCAATGCCCAGCATCTTCTCTTTCTCGTCGAGCTTGATGCGGTAGGGCTTCTTGGCGTACCACTCCCATGTGGAATTGCCACGTCCACGGATGCCGGCATGAAGCCATCGGTTGGCATACGAGTCGCGCCCATTGAGACCTATGTAGCACGGGATATAATAGTCTTTAGTATTGATTGCCTGGCCGCCCTCGGTGAAGACGAACATCTGGAAAGTCTGGTACTTATCCTTCTCCGTGGCTTCGGGAGCAGAGTAAAAGCCGAGGCTGTCGATGGTCTCGAGCGAGAACGATATCTCGGTGGCGTCGTTGAGGCGAGTCAGCAGTTGTGTCTGGCCGGCAGAGATGGTGGCAAAGTCGATGCTATCGACGGCAATAGGCAACATCCAGTGCGTCGACTGCGCCTCGTGGTAGATTTTCATCCATTCCTGCGCGTGGCCCTTGAGGAAGGGCGTAAGAAAGAGTACGATGAAACAAAAAAGACTCTTATTCATTGTACTATTAGGCTCATATTCTCGGGGAAGATTCAATTCGGTGGCAAAAATACACTCTTTTTGCAAAACAGCCATCCTTTTTTGCCAAAAAATAACTAAAATACCACTTTTACAATGAAGTCTGCTCGGCCAAGACTGAACTGCCGAGGAAAACAGTGGCCGCCGACGCAAACTTGGCTGCATCGTCGGTAGTGAGGAAGCGTGCATGACCGCCACGGCTGAGGCGCGCCTCGATGTCGGCATGGCGACGGAGGTAGTCCTCGAGGCTACGGCTGACATACTCGCCCTGAGAAATGAGCTTCACGTGTGTGGGCGTGTACGCGCGAATCTTATTATAAAGTAATGGGAAGTGAGTACACCCAAGGATGATAACGTCAATCAGCGGGTCGCGCTCAAGCAGTGTCTGAATGTCGCGTTGCACGAAATAGTCGGCGCCAGAGCCGTCGAACTCGTAGTTCTCGACGAGCGGCACCCACATAGGACAGGCCTGGCTCGTCACGGCTATGTCGGGGTGAAGTTTGGCCATCTCGAGTTCATAGGTGCGGCTGCTCGTAGTGCCCTGAGTGGCTACGATACCTATGTGGCGCGTCAGCGTGAGGTCGCCTACGGCTTCCACCGTGGGACGTATGACGCCGAGAACGCGTCGCGATGGGTCGAGGGAGGGCAGGTCGTGCTGCTGAATAGTGCGAAGGGCTTTTGCCGAGGCTGTGTTGCAGGCCAGGATGACAAGAGGGCTACCCATGTCGAAGAGGCGGCATACGGCCTGCAAAGTGAACTCATAGACGCGCTCGAAAGAGCGCGGGCCATAGGGCGCACGGGCGTTGTCGCCGAGATATAAGTAGTCGTAATGTGGCATCAGCGACCGGATCTCACGCAGAACCGTGAGACCACCATAACCGCTATCGAAGACACCTATGGGTGACAAGGGGGAAGGAAGGGAAAAGTGTAAAATGAAAAGCTTATACGCCCCCTGCTCTTGCGGACAACTCCCACATCGAAGGGGGGAAGAACACAAAGAAAGGACAGACGAGTGGAATTATTCTTCAGTTGTTTCAGCTGTTGACGGTTCGGGCTGTGCGACCTCCGGTTCAGGCTTCTTCACGCCGAGCTTATTGAGTACGGCTTCCGTGATGTCGACACCTACTTGAGGGTGAATGAAAGGTACGGCATTGCCATCGGTGTTGAGGACATAGATAAGCCCTCGTTCGGCTGCCACATCGTAAATGGCCTGATTGAGCTGGGCTGCGACAGGCTCTTGCATACGCTTCTCGGCATCAGCAAGCAATCGCGAAGTCTCTTTGCGGAAAGCGATGCTCCGATCCATAAGATCCTGAAGCTCGGCCTGACGTTTCAGCATGATAGTCTGCGGGAAGTCCTTCTGCCCATTGAGGAACTCTGCAAACTTGCGTTGAAACTCCTCCTCGGCTCGTGTGGCTTCAGCATCGTACTTGGCCTTGAGTGCAGCGAAATCGGCGCGGGCCTGAGCATATTCTGGCAGCTGCTCGAACACGCTATTGTAACTCAGGTAGCCAAACTGCGGAACTCGCACCGCGCCTTGGGCATCAGCAGTCTGTGCGGATAAAGCCACAGCAGACATGACGAAACATACGAGAGTTAATATTTTTTTCATGTTGTAGACCTGTGGGTATTAAAGGGGGAAAAATGTAAAATGAAAGAGGAATGAGGGCACGAGAGGTCGTTGCCCGTCATTCCTCTTCAGAGTTTTTATCAGATGCCGAGAGCTTTCTTCAGCTCAGGCGTGATGTCGGTGCTCAGTTTTGTTGAGATGTAAGGGATGCCTGACGTGATGTCCATGATGTAGACGTAGCCGCCAGCATCACCAATCTGCTTCACGGCATTCGTGATTTTTTCGGAAATAGCCTGCATCTTCTCAGCCTGTGCTTTCTGGAAGGCCTGTTGGTTGTCAGCCAAGCTCTGCTGATAGCGCTGGTAGAGGTCGTTGAGTTCCTGTTCACGACGTGCACGAAGGTTCTCAAGCATATTGGCCTGTTCCTTCTGGAAGTCATCGGCTTTCTTCTGCAGCTCGTCCTGCATGCGTTTCTGGTCTTCCTCATATTGCTGTGCCAGAGTCTGCAGTTCGTTCTGAGCAGTGGTGTACTCGGGCATGAGCTGTACGACTTCGGCTGAGTTGAAGTGTCCGAACTTCTGTGCTGACATGGTCAGCGGTGCGAGCAGCATAAGAGCTGCGAATAGAATCTTTTTCATCTGTTCTTGTTAATTAGTATTGTTTTTTAATGTTTACCGTTAAATTTGGGTCAGATATCAATAGGCATATCCGAGTTTCTGCAGGACTTCACCTGAGATGTCAATCTTAGGAGAGGCAAAGATGATGCCGGCGTCAGAGGCACGATCGAGCACGAGGCTATAGCCCTTTGCCTCGCAGATTTCCTTGACGGCGGTGTAGATCTCGTCGTTGATAGGTGTCATAAGGCTCTCGCGTTTCTTGAAGAGCTCGCCCTCGGGGCCGAAATACTTTTTCTTGAGGTCGGCAGCTTCCTTCTCCTTGGCTACGATGGCGCTCTCGCGCTCCTTCTTCTGCTCGGCACTGAGGAATACGGCCTCGCCCTGATAGGCTTTGTAGAGATTTTGGGCTTCGGTGGAGAGGGCCTCAATCTCAGCCTGCCACTTGCGTGAGACTTGATTCAGCTGCTCGTTGGCACGTTCGTAGGCAGGGATATTCTTTAGGATATATTCCATATCAACGAGAACGAACTTCTGAGCTGATGCTGGCAAGCTAATGCCCATGGCACAAGCTGCCAATGCGATGATAGTAAGTACTTTTTTCATTTTCGATTGATTTAGATATCTTTTTTATTAATATGGAGTATGGCCGTTTATGGGTTTGATGTAAGTGAGGATGGAGGGTTTAATCTGAAATTATGAATTATGAAAGTGTGTTGATTAGAATTCTTGTCCGAGGATGAAGTGGAACTGGCTGCCTCCGTAGGTTTTGCTGCCGAAGATGCGGTCGAAGCCATAGGCCCAGTCGATACCGAGCAGGCCTACCATAGGCAGCATGATACGCACGCCGGCACCGGCAGAGCGTTTCATGTCAAAGGGGTTGAACTTCTTGATGTCGTTCCATGCATTACCGCCTTCGACGAAAGCCAATCCATAGATATTGGTGGAGTTGCCGAGGATGAAGGGGTAGCGCAGTTCCATCGTGAAGCGGTCGTAGGCATAACCTGTGTAGCCTCGAGGCGTTAGCGAGCCGTTGTCGTAGCCGCGCAAGCCGATGGTCTCGGTGGCATAGTTGTAGCTGTAGCCGCTCATGCCGTCGCCTCCGACATAGAATGTCTCGAAGGGCGAACGCTTGTTCTTGTTGTAGTGGCCAAGGAGGCCGAATTCTACGCGTGTCATCAGCACCGGACATTTATTATGGCCTGTAAGGGCTGTATACGTGCGGGCTTTGAATTTCCATTTGTGATACTCAATCCACTGATACTTGCTCTTGAGCTGATCCTGATAGTTGCTTGCCTGTGGGTTGTTGGCAAGGTTGGGATAGTCACGCCCGTCGAAGAGCGAGTACGGCGGAGTGAGGCTGGCAGAGAAGAGCACCTCGGAACCACTGCGTGGGTATATTTGGTTGTCGGTAGAAGTGCGTGCTAAGTTGATGTTGAGACTAATGTTGTTGCAATTTCCATTGGAGATCATGAAGTATTCCCAGTCTTTGAGCGAATAGCGAGTATAGCTGAGGTCAGCCGACAGATGGAAATAATCATCGGGCCATGAGAGGCGCTTGCCCCATCCGAGCGAGAATCCGTAGACCTTAATGAACTTGTCGGGGTCGTAGAAGTTCTCATAGTAGTTGCCATAGCTGGAGCCGTAGCCGTAAAGATAGTTGTAGTAGGAGTTGTAGTAGGCCGAATTGTAGTAGCGGTCGCTCACGTCTGTCTGCTTAGAGAAGAATGCCGAGAACGAGAGTGAGTTAGGCCTCTTTCCACCGAACCACGGGTTGAGGTAGTTTATAGAGTAGGCTTGATAATATCGGCCGTTGGTCTGTCCGCTGATGCTGAACGTCTCACCGTTGCCTTGCGGCATTATACCGCGGCGCAGGCCATTCTTGGCGAAGAGATTGGCCAGCGAGAAGTTGCTGAATTTAAGACCTATCTTACCTATGACGCCCGTCTGTCCGTAGCCCAGCGAGAATTCCACCTGGTCGTTGGACTTAGGCGTGAGATCCCATTCAAGGTCTACAGTTCCGTTGTCGAGGTCCGGCTTCATGTCATACTTGATGGCTTCCGGATCGAAATGACCCATGGAGGCTATTTCACGATATGAGCGCTCGAGGGCTGACTTGTTGAAGAGGTCGCCGGGCTTGTTGCGCAACTCGCGGCGCACGACTTCCTCGTAGACACGGTCGTTGCCTGTGATGATGACACGGTTGATGTAAGCCTGCTGGTTCTCTTCTATTCGCATCTCCAAGTCTACGCTGTCGCCTACTATATTCACTTCTACTGGTGTAAGATTGTAGAAGAGGTATCCGTTGTTGTAGTAGAGGTTGCCTATGGCATCGTCGTCCTCCCTGATGCGCTTTATCAGAAACGTTTGGTTATAGACATCGCCTTTCTTCATTCTTAGTCTATCTTGCAACATCTCAGTCGTGTAGATGGTGTTGCCTACCCAATCTATATTGCGTACGTAGTATTTCTGTCCCTCTTCCACCTGTACGAAGATGTCGACAGACTTCTCGTCGTGTGGCACTACACTATCGGCCACGATGCGGGCGTCGCGATAGCCGAACTCATTGTACTTCTCAATCAGCCGCTCCTTGTCTGCCTTCCATCTCTCATCCACGAACTTCTTAGAACGAAACCAGCTGCTCAGCAAACCTTTCTCATGAGTTTTCTTGAACGCTCCGTTTTTAAACAGCGAGCCTTTGATTTGTTTCATCGACAAGGCCTTGTTGCCGTCTACGGTGATGCTGTTGACTTTCACCTTCGCTTTCTTGTCGACATTGACATCAAGGATTACGCGGCCTTGCTCTGAGGGGTCATCGCGCTGCTCAAACAGGATTTCAGCGTTCTTGAAGCCCTTGTCGTCGAAGTATTTTTTACCCCAGATGCGCGCACGGTCAAGCATATTAGGGGTCAGTTGGGCTTCCTTTATGAGTCCGAGTTTCGTTTCAAGGTCTTCCCTCTCACTCTTCTTAACGCCGTTGTAGTTTATCTGTGATATACGAGGCCTCACGGCAAGTTGGATGTGGAGGAATGCGGAATCTCCAATGATGCTGTCGACACTGATGGCGGCGTTTGAGAACAACCCATTCTTCCAATAGCGGCGCACAGCCTTGCTTATTTCCTCTCCCGGGATTGTTATGCGCTGCCCTTTCGAGAGGCCGGAGAGTCCGATAAGTACATAGTCATCGTAGGTCTTTACTCCGTCAACGGTGATTCCGCCTATATAATATTGTTGCGGCGTCCGGGAGTAGTCTATCGTCGGTTTTACGATGCGTTCCTGTATTTGTGCGAATAGGTCAATGCCCGCCACCCGCGACATGGGGGAGGGCAAGAGATACCATAGAAGGACGAGTGATATGAGTCGATATATAAGGGTTCTGTTCATTGTTTAGTTATCAGTTGTTGGTATTTTCTTGCACCTGCTCGCTTGTCTTACCATAGCGGCGCTCACGCTGCTGGTAGTCGGCGATAGCCGCACGTAGGTCCTCTTCATTGAAGTCGGGCCAGAAAGTGTTGCAGAAATACAGCTCAGAGTATGCCACCTGCCACAGCAGGTAGTTGCTTATGCGTTGCTCGCCTCCGGTGCGGATAAGCAGGTCAGGGTCGGGCATGAAATACGTCTCGAGGTGCTGGGCAATAGTTTCTTCTGTGATCTCCTCGGGGTCTATTGCAGCACGGGTGAGGCTGGTCTTCTTCATCTCCCATATAATGTCCTTCACCGCCTTCGTCAATTCCCACCGTGCGCTATAGCTCAGCGCTACAACCATGGTCATGGCGTCGTTGTCGGCCGTATTCTCTATCACCTGCCACAGTCGCTGTTGCACATCATCAGGCAACCGCTTGATATCACCGATGACGCGGAAGCGGACGTTATTCTTCATGAAGATTTCCTCCTCGAGGTTCGTCAGGACGAGCCCCATCAGTGCGCTCACTTCCTCAGCCGGGCGGTTCCAGTTTTCGGTAGAGAAGGTGTAAAGGGTTAGGTATTTCACTCCAAGCCGCACACACGCCTCGGTGATACGCTTCACAGCTTCTACGCCCTCGACGTGGCCTGCCGTACGTGGCAGCCCTCGCCGCTTGGCCCAGCGCCCGTTGCCATCCATGATGATGGCAATGTGCTGCGGTATGTGTGTATGGTCAAGTTCCATTATCTTAATGTTTTAGTTATTGCATTTGCGGTATTTGGGCGAGATGTCATAGGTCAGGAACAGGAATGTGCGTGTAAAGCAATCTTTGTTCTTGAACATTCCACTCTTGATACCATAGGGGTCATCAAGCTTTGTTGTCGCAGCGGTGTCGTCGAAACGGTCGGTGGTCGTGAAGTTGAAGCTCCACTCCAAGCCTATGTTCAACCGCTGACGCAGCTTGTAGCGAAAGCCGAAACCGAGTGGTATGTGCAGAGCTCCGGCTGCTTCGCCGCCGCCTCCCGTTGCCAACGTCACCCCGGCACCTGCAAGCAGGTATGGAGTCCATCTGCTGAGTCCTTTGTAGCTTGCTCCCATCCCATATCCGAGCATGTTGAACTCAAACTGCACTCCGGCCGTCACTAAGTTCCTGCTGAAAGATATGTCGTCAGCGGGCATACCGCCTTCAGGCGTCTGGCTCAACGGATCTTCCGGGATGAAGGTGCCTTGGCTGTTGCCTCGCAACTTCCCAAACCCGAGATCTGTGTGCACCACCATGCGCGGGTTGAGGTTGCGGCGCCAGATGAGAGTGCCCATGACGCCCGGGCTCTTCATGATGCCGCCGCCGGCATCGCCTATGTAGCTCATCAGCCCTATGCCGCCACCTATCTCCTGCTGATATTCCAGCAGTTCGCCGTTCTGAGCTTGCAACGCAGCAGCAAAGGTACAGACGAGGATTATGGTAGCTATTCTGTGCACGTCGGTTGAAGGCTTTGTCTGTTCTTACTACGCTTGGGGTAGTTATTCTCCGTAGCTGTTCAGGCGTGCCCGCCAGAGCTGCGTGCCACACAGCAGGTAGATGTATTCGCCCACAGATATTGCTGTCTGTGTTGCCATATTACTTACGGGTAGCGATATGTTGCTGGCGGTTTGCCAGGTTATGCCGTTGTCGTCACTGACAAGAATGTCCTCGCCGCCGAAGGCAAAGAGGCGGTTGTTGTATATCGTGATGCTTAGAGGTTGAACATTAGGCAGGCGATAGGTGTTCAGCTCGTCGTCTGAGAAGCGGCTCCACGTCCTGTCGTATTCCTCCAACAGGCTCCACGTGTCAAGCGCAGAGGCTTCACTGGAGGTTGAGGCTATGAGTACTCGTTTGTTGCCGTTGGGCTGTGTGTAAGCAACCGATGCCACGACGTTGCCGTCGAGGGCGCTCTCTGTCGGCGTGTTCTGCCAGTGTATGCCGTCGGCTGAACTTACTATGGCAAGACCATCTGTTGAGGATGTGGTTGCATAAAGCGCTGTGGCCGAAGCAGCAATAAGCGTAAGCACCAAGGGCTTGTCCGGAGTGACCTCGCTCCACGCGACGGCATCGTCGGAGACATAGAGTTGTCCGTCGGTCGTCGATAGCCAGAAGGCCTTGTCATACGCTACGGCCGCGTTCACGTCAGCCGTCCGGGGCAGACCTATACAAGGGCGCTCGCCCCACACCATGGGGTCCTGAGCTTTGGATGCTCTGCTGACGTAGCAGTTGCCTTCAGCGTCTGAGCTTAAGATTACAGGAATCTGGGTGTCCTCCGTGCCGCTGATATCGGGGAGCAGTTTGGCAGAGGTACGCTCGGCCTGTGCGTCAGCCGTAGCGAGCTTAGTCCAAGTGTATTCATCGGCATCGTCGTCCCTGACGCTGAGGGTCACTCTATAGTCTCGATAGCTTTGGCCGTCAGTGGCTATCACCCTGAAGATGAGCGGCTGGCTGAAGTCGAGGCTGTCGGTGGAGACATATTGAGCCCACGTCATCGTATCAGCCTCGGCAGCATAAACGACAAGTCCCTGCGAGTTTATTGTAGCCGTTACTGCGCCCAACTGCGTGCCGACGGGCAGGGGTGAAGCGTTGGTTATATAGCCTTCAACGTGGTTGATGCTCATGGGGAATGCAGACCCGGTCAGTGTCACGGTGTATGTGGTGTCATTACCTGCTGCGGACGTTGAGTGCAGGATCCGTTTCATCCCGCCCAACACGAACGACCTGATATAGCAATCGCTGCTGTATTCCACTTTGTCGTCGCTCTTGCATGAAAGGCAGCAAGACGATGCCGCAAGCACAAAGATAATGGCATAAACGAGTTTCTTCATTTGATATGCTTATTTACAAGTGGGTGCAAAGGTACACATAAATGTGGCGTGCGCGAAATTTACGAGGCTTAAAAAACCTTTTTTTGTCAAATAATTAGGCAAAATTAACGTGAACAGGGCGCCCTTTTAGGTCTGTTTTCATTTCCGGTGCCTTAATTCCGCTGCCTAAGACAATGTCGGAGCGCTCGATGTAGGCCTCATCCCAGAGGTCTGCATCGATAAAAGCCTGCAGTGTCTTCGCACCGCCTTCGACTAAAATGGATTGAACTTTTTGCTCATAGACCAAGTTGTCGAACGTACCGCTTGTCAGCACCATCCGCTTGGGATCTTTGCCCGGCCATGCCCTCGTCGTCAGACTGGGGCGGTCGAGCTCCCACGTGCGGTGGCCTACGAGGATAGCCTCGTGGGTGGCCCTCAGTTTGTGGACAAGCATCTGTGTCCAGGGCGTTGAGAAGCGCACGGCCGGTCCATCATCAGCGCTCTTCCGGCAGCGGTCAATGAAACCGTCAGCGCTCTCGGCCCATTTCAGCGTGATGTAAGGTCTGTGGAGCCTATGGTATGTCATGAATTTGCGGTTGAGCCACAGACATTCCTTTTCCAACACACCGACGACAACCTCAGCACCAGACTGCCGCAGCGCCTCTATGCCGCGACCCGAAACCTTCTCGTTGGGGTCCAAGCTACCCACAACGACCCTCTTGAAGCCTTTCCTGATGAGTAACTCGGCACAGGGTGGAGTCTTGCCATAGTGGGAGCAGGGTTCGAGACTTACGTAGATGGTGGACTCTGCCAGCAGGGCCTCGTCGGCGCTACTCACTGAGCCTACGGCATTGACCTCGGCATGCGGTCCACCATAAGAGCGATGCCATCCTTCGCCTATGATGTGTCCGTCGTGAACGATGACTGCTCCTACCATGGGGTTCGGAGCCGTAGTGAGTTCCCCGTGTCGTGCCAGTTGCAGACAACGAGCCATGAATCTTTCGTCTTCTGTCATATAGAAATGTGACAAGGCATTCGTTTTTTCGGAAAAACGTTCCTTTTTTTTATTTTTATTTCTTGTTCGCTAATCGCTAATCCTCAATCTTTTCTTATCTTTGCGCTATGAATCATCAAGAACTCACCAAGCTGCTGACGCCTACCTACGGTGCCGGCGAAGCCAGAGCTGTAGTGCGTCTGGTCATGGAGGAGCGCTTTGGGCTCTCACAAACAGACCTTTTGCTCGGCAAAGATACGACATTATCTGCAGATAAGCGTAAGGAATTTGAAAAAATTGCACAGCGACTCGTCAAAGGCGAGCCTGTGCAGTACGTTTTAGGCTATACATCTTTTTACGGCCACCGATTCCGCGTCACGCCCGACGTGCTGATTCCGCGCCCTGAGACTGAAGAATTGGTTCACATAGCCCTCGACGAACAGCCCATTCCCGCCAATATTCTCGACCTCTGTACCGGCAGCGGCTGCATAGCTATCTCGCTGGCAAAGGCCTTGCCGCGAGCGACTGTCGCCGGTATCGACATCAGCGAAAAGGCTCTCGCCGTTGCCTTGGAGAACAGGGCTGCGCTCGACGCCGATGGTGTAAGGTTTTTTCGGAGAGACATTCTCATTTGGGAGCCTCTTCACGAACAGCTTTTCGACCTCATCGTCAGCAACCCTCCTTACGTCTGCCAAAGCGAGGCCAAAACCATGGCGCCCCACGTGCTCAACCACGAACCGCACCTTGCTCTTTTCGTGCCCGATGCAGACCCGCTCCTCTTCTACCGCGCCATAAGCCGCATCGGGCTGCAGGCCTTGCGGCAAGGCGGCGGCGTGGCTGTGGAAATCAATGAGGCACTGCCCGACGAGACATGCCAGACATTCGTCGACGCCGGCTACACACAAGTGAAAGTCCACCACGATCAGTTCGGCAAGCCACGCTTCCTGACGGCTAAGCGCCCGTAACTTAATAAAATAGAACCACTTGAAACAATCCCGCGCTCGGCCGTGGGACACTTCATAAGAAACAGGCCACCTGCAAAGCTATAACGTTCTTTCCCAAATGTTAGCACCCTTTTCACGCCCCGTATATGTCATGGCAAAGCCAGTAGGTTCTGCCTGCAACCTGCGATGTGCCTACTGCTACTATCTCGACAAGCCCCGTAACGTGATGTCCGACGAGCTCCTCGAAGAATTCATCAAGCAATACATCGAGATGCAAACCACCGACAGCGTACTCTTCACCTGGCACGGCGGCGAGCCTACTCTGCGCGGCCTCGAGTTCTTCCGTCACGTAGTGAAGCTCCAGCGGCAGTACGCTTCCGGCCGCCACATTGACAACGCGCTGCAGACCAACGGCACGTTGCTGACCGACGACTGGTGCCGTTTCCTGCACGACGAAGGCTGGCTCGTAGGCATCAGCATCGATGGTCCTGAACACCTGCACGACGCTTATCGCCGCGACACCGCAGGCAAACCCACCCACGCCCAAGTGCTGCGAGGCATTGCCAAACTCAAGCAGTTTGACGTGGAATGGAATGCCATGGCCACTGTGAATCAGGCCACCGCCCTTGAACCCGAGGCGTTTTACCACTTCTTCAAAGATATAGGTTGCCGCTATCTACAGTTCACGCCGGTCGTAGAGCGCGAGCATGGCGATGTAGCCCCCTACAGCGTCACGCCCGAGGCCTGGGGCTCATTTCTATGTGCGCTCTTCGACGAGTGGGTACGCGAGGATGTCGGCGAGGTATTTGTACAGATTTTTGACGCCACGCTGGCTGGTTGGATGAACGTGGAACCCGGCGTCTGCACCCTGGCCCGCACGTGCGGTCATGCCGCAGCCATAGAGGCCGACGGCTCGGTCTACGCCTGTGATCATTTCGTGTTTCCGGACTTTCGTCTCGGCAACATCCGCGAAACGCCCCTGCTCACGCTGCTGCAGAGCGAGCGCCAGCAGACTTTCGGCGAAGCCAAGCGCAGTGCTCTGTCGCTACGCTGCCGCCAATGCCAGTGGCTTTTCGCCTGCCATGGCGAATGTCTGCGCAACCGTTTCGTCACGGGAATCGACGGCGACGAACACCAGAATTATCTCTGCGCAGGCTATAGGCGATATTTCAGCCACGTAGCGCCGGCAATGGATATCATGCGAAGCGAGCTTCTTGCGGGTCGCCCGCCTGCCAACGTCATGCACCTAATTCGTCGATAATCTCGCTCGGGGTGAAGCCTCTGGAGGCAGCAAAACGCATAAGTTTTGTCCTACACGCATACTCTTCCTCATGGACGAGTGTGCGTTTTTTTTGTTCCAGCGTAGCGCGCAGCGCTTCTCTGTATTCCTCTTCGCTCAAGTCATCAAGGGCTTCTTGTATATCGGCCTCGGGCAGGCCTTTCATGCGCAGAGCCTGCCGTATTTTCAGACGCCCCCAACGTGCGAAACGCATGCGGTCATGTGCGAAGGCGTGGCAGTAGCGCGACGTGTTGAGAAAGTCCTCGTCGTACAAACGGTCGACGATTCCCTGAATCTCAGCAACGGGTATGGCGGCCTTCTGCAGGCGCTCGCGCACATCGCTTTCTGCGTGCTCGCTGAGGCTGCATAAGGCCGCCATACGACTGTAGGCTGTAGCAGCGTCGATCATTCTTCGGCTGTGAAGTCTTCCTTGCCTACTCCGCAGATGGGGCACACCCAGTCTTCGGGCAGATCTTCGAAAGCGGTGCCGGGGGCTATGCCGTTGTCGGGATCGCCCAGTTCGGGGTCATAGACGTAACCGCAAGGGTCGCAAACATACTTCTTCATAGTCGCAGTAAATTTATTGGTTAGTGAAACATTAATGCAGCTTTCTGCTATTCTGCGCAGCAAAGATACTCATTTATCTTGATAGTAGCGCTTGCCTGCTATATTTTTTTGATTTATTTATGCCAGGATAGCGTCGGCAAGGGCTTCGAGCCGGGTCACGTCGGCTTCTGTCATGCGGCCGCGCAGTGTCACCACAGGCTCTACGACCTCCACCTGCTTCATGCCCTCGAGCATGGGGCGCATCGTCTTGGCGGCACTCGGAGCCCACGAGCCGTTCTCTACCAAGGCTACGCGACGGCGCTGGTAGGCTTTGATGTCGAGGTGGTGAAGGAAGTCGTACATCGGAGGGAAGACGCCGGCGTCGTAGCTTGATGCCATGCACACCATGCGTCCGTAGCGAAAGGCATCCTCGATGGCCTCGCCCAGGTCATCTCGACAGAGGTCGTTGACGGCAACCTTGGGGCATCCTTTGGCCTTCAGTATCTCCACGAGCTTCTCAGCGGCTGCTGCGGTGTTGCCGTGGATGCTGGCATGAGCCACAAAGACGCCCTCGGTCTCGACATCGTAGGCACTCCAGATGGTGTAGAGACGCAGTGCTTCGGCCAACTGGGCACCCTCGAGCACAGGACCGTGGAGCGGCAGTATGCGTTCTATGTCTAAGGCGGAGGCTTTCTTCAGGAGCGTAGAGACGGGCGTGCCATACTTGCCACATATATTAAAATAGTAGCGGCGAGCCTCGCAAGCCCAGTCGTCAGCATCGGCGCCATAGGTGCCGAACTTGCCGAAGCCATCGGCCGAGAAGAGAGCACAGGCTGCGCTGTCGTAGCTTACCATGACCTCGGGCCAGTGGACCATAGGTGCCATGACGAAATGGAGTGTGTGGTATCCCAGCGCGAGCGTGTCGCCTTCCTTCACCGTCAGGATGCGCGCTTCAAGAGTGCTGTCGTCGAAATACTGAGACATCATCTGCTTAGCCTTGGCCGAACATACAATCTGCATACCGGGGTAAAGGGCGCATACTTGCGCGATACCGCTGGCGTGGTCAGGCTCGAGATGGTGAACGATGAGGTAGTCGGGGTGACGTCCGTCAAGGGCTTCGGCCAGGTTGCGTTTCCACGGCTCAAGAGTGCGGCTGTCGCTGGTGTCCATAACGGCAATCTTCTCGTCGCGGATGACGTAAGAGTTGTAGCACATGCCGTCGGGCGTGTGGTATTGGCTCTCGAAGAGCAACTGGGCAGGATCATCTACGCCTATGTAGATGACGTCCTTACAAATTTCCTTGGTCATATAAATATGTATTGTAGTAGAGGTTACTAACCCGAAAGCTGTTGTTAGCGGGTGCAAAGATATGTAAAAACTTTGATACGCGGCGGCTTTAGTTCGTAAAAAAGTTATATCAGAGCGGTCTGATAATAGAATTTAAGTTAAAAGATGAGCCGCGGAAGTACGCTTGTCGGACTTTTGATGTACTTTTGCGGCAGTTTTCAAAGAGGAGCGAACGAATACGATGACTCTTAAGGATGTCTTTCTCTGCACGTACTTTTGTCTGGCTGCCTGTGTCCACGTTGCGGCACAGGACGCTGTACCCGTGGAGGAAGACTTTGACTTCGATGGCGTCAAGGAGATGCCGTCGCTCATCAACCTGCAGTTCTATCGCTCGAAACGCCCTGTCATCATCGACGGCGAACCCGTCTGGGACTACCTCATGCCCGAGCTGCCGATTTATAAACCTATGAAGTTTAAGAGCGAGCGCGAGCGTCAGCAATTCAACCGCTTAGTCAACAATGTCAAGCGCGTGCTGCCTTTGGCGCGCAAGGCCAACATGATGCTCTCTGAGACCTTCGAAGTGCTGGAGACTCTGCCCACTAAGCAGGCTAAGGATGAGCACATCAAGGCTGTGGAGCGCGACATCAAGGAACAGTATACGCCCGAGATGAAGAAACTGACTTACTCACAGGGCAAGCTGCTCATCAAGCTCGTCGACCGCGAATGCAACCAGCAGGCCTTCGAGATTGTGCGGGCCTTCCTCGGGCCGGCGCGGGCCGCCTTCTACCAGGTGTTCGCATGGACCTTCCACGCCAGCCTCAAGAAAGAGTACGACCCCGAGGGCGACGACCGCCTCATCGAGCGCATCGTGCGACAAATCGAGACGGGCCAGTTGTAACCCGTTGCCGCAGGGTCAGGAATTAGAGTCAAAGAGAACTGGGTCATGGAAGCGTTTCTTGCTTTACTCGAGTCGTGGGGCTATTGGGGCATGTTTGTGGCGGCATTCATAGCCGGCAGCGTCTTCCCCTTCTCGAGCGAGGCTGTGCTGACGGCGCTGCTGCTGGCCGGCCTCGAGCCTCTGCATCTCTTCGCCCTCGCAACGACGGGCAATGTTGCAGGCTCGATGTTCAACTACGGCATCGGATCACTCGGACGCATGGAATGGATTGAGCGCTACCTCCATGTCCCTGCCGAGAAGGTGCACCGCACGGCACGGTGGATGCAACGCTACGGCGCGTGGATCGGCGCGCTCTGTTTCCTGCCCATCATAGGCAGCGTCATTGCTGTTACGTTGGGGTTCACGCGCGCAAACCCCTGGCTCTCTCTGCTGACAATAGCACTCGGGAAGGCTGTTCGCTACGCTCTGATTATCTACGCCATAAGTTTATTCTGACAAAATATTCCTGTATATGAAACCCCAATTAGCCTACATCGTTTTCCTGCTGTTGCTGACATCCTCGCTGGCTGCCGGCATCGACAGTATGATGCGCGCACAACGGCGGGCTCAGCAGAGCGTAGACCTCGCCTTGGCCATGACCTTGCGCGAGTGTGAGTCCGACCGTATCGATGCCGACACAATCAGAGTCTATCGCAGTCATATCGCCCTGCAGGAGCTGCGCGACACGGCCTACCTCTCTCTTGTCGTTGCCGACGACAAGCCTCGTCAGGCGACAGCCCTACGAGCCAACACCGGCCTCACACTGCGGCTAAGGCCTTGAAACGTGAAGCGATACACGTTTCAAGGCCTTAAAACGTGATTTATGGGATGCGGCTGATTGTCATGCGCCGTCAACAGCCACTGCCGGTGTTAGCGGCAGAAAGCTCGGCTGGGCTCGAGCAGCTGAGCTACGACGAGCTCAGTCACCGCTTCGTTGTCGGCGGCCGCGAGCTGAATCTGACGCCTATGCAGCACGACCTCATGCAGCTCTTTTTCAAGGCTCCGGACCACCGCTTATCGCAGTACGAAATCTGCGAGCGTCTCTGGCCCAAGAAGCCCGATGCCTCAGCCACGCTCTACACGCTGATTCGTCGGCTAAAGCAGGCCCTTGCTGAAACAACAGACCTCCAGGTGGAATGCGACCGTGGGCAGGCCTATCGACTTCATGCAAAAAAAACTTAAGACTTTTGCCAGAAACCCTAATCTCTCGCTCGACCTTTGGTCGCTTGACACTTCAAGAATCCAAATTCAATTCAAATTCGGAATTCAGTCCCCGCTATCACAGTCAGAGTTGTTGCATTATACATTCAGGAGCGCATAAATTCTTTCAGTAAGTTCCACGAATTGTGCAAGAGAGAGTTGCTCGGGGCGCAGAGTTAGATCGAAGGCTTCGGTGAGAGCCGTGGGCAAATGTCCGTCGGACAGCAGGCCGAGCTCTGCGAGCAGCGGCCGCAGGTTCACCCGCAGCATCTTGCGACGCTGGTTGAAAGTCGTCTTTACGACACGGCGGAAGAGAGCCTCATCGCAGCCGAGCGACAGCGTGGCATTACGGGTGAGGCGGATGACAGCCGAGCGCACCTTGGGTGGTGGGTTGAAAACGTGTGGCTCAACGGTGAAGAGGTACTCGGGCGTGTACCAAGCTTGGATGAGCACGGAGAGTATGCCGTAGGCCTTCGAGCCCGGAGAAGCACAGATGCGGTCGGCCACCTCTTTCTGTATCATACCCGTGCAGCAAGGTATAAGGTCCTTGTTGTCGAGCATCTTGAAAAAAATTTGTGAAGAGATGTTATACGGGTAGTTGCCCGTCAGCACAAACTGCCGACCGCCGAAGGTGCGGTCGAGGTGCATCTTCAGAAAATCGTCCTCAATGATATTGTCCTCCATCTGCGGCCATGTGCGGCGAAGGTATTCAACGCTTTCAAAGTCAAGTTCTACGACCTTCAGCTCACGCGACTTCTGCATCAGGAATTGTGTCATGACGCCCATGCCCGGCCCCACCTCCAAGACAGGCAGGTCTGCAGCTGTGTCAATGGTGTCTGCTATCCTTCGCGCGACATTTAAATCCGTTAAGAAGTGTTGTCCGAGAAACTTTTTTGGTCTAACAGTGTGCATGGGCAAGAATATTTGATTACTTTTGCGCTGCAAAGGTAAGAAAAGATTAGAGATTAGAGATTAAAGATTAGAGTTTTTGCAGATAAAAGCCGAAAAACGCATCCATCGCCTGCTCTTTTCTATGTCTTAACCATGCAACGTAAATGAGATGTCGCGCCTCCGTTCCATAATACAAATCCTGCTGCCGCTCGTCCTGGGCGGAGCGATACTCTGGTGGATGTACCGGGGCTTCGACTGGGGCACGCTGCAGGCGGCAATCAGCGGAGAGGTCGACTGGACTTGGATGTGGCTCTCATTCCCCTTCGGCATCCTGGCCCAGGTTTTCCGAGGCATACGATGGCGTCAGGCGCTGCACCCTCTGGGTGAGCACCCACGCCTGCACACGAGCATCAACGCCATCTTCCTGAGCTATGCCAGCTCGCTCGTCGTGCCCCGCTCGGGAGAAGTGCTACGATGCGGGGTTCTCAAGCGTTACGACGGCGTGAGCTTCAGCCGAGGTGTTGGCACCGTGGTCACTGAGCGTGTCATCGACATGGCCATCATTGCAGTCCTTTCAGCCATTGTTTTCCTCTTGCAGCTGCCAGTGTTCATGGACTTCTTCGCTCGCACGGGCGTCTCGCTGAGCTCATTCATGGGCCAGTTCACACCTGCTGGATGGATAGTGACGGCCATCTGTGGGCTGCTGATAGTGCTCACGGGCATCTACCTACTGCGGCGCTACGAACTGTTCGCCCGTTCACGCTCGGTGCTCTCCGACCTGCGCGACGGCCTGCTGAGCATTCGTCAAATCGATGGAATGGGCTATTTTCTATTCAATAGCGTTGCTATCTGGATCTGCTACTTCCTGCATTTCTACCTCACCTTCTTCTGCTTCAAGAGCACTGAGGGCTTAGGGCTCGACGTAGCCCTCGTTGCCTTCGTCGTAGGTACCTTTGCCGTGCTGGTGCCCACGCCCAACGGCGCCGGTCCCTGGCACTTCGCTGTCAAGACGGTGCTCATGCTCTATGGCGTTGCAGGTGCTGAAGGCGCCCTCTTTGCCCTCGTGGTTCACTCCGTGCAAACGCTGCTCGTTGCCGTACTTGGCCTCTACGCCGTAGCAGCCCTGGCGCTGACGAAACCCAGAGACCCTTAAACTTTCAAATCCTTAAACTTTTAAACATCATAACGACTATGACTATTCATGACCTTGAGCCGAAAGCAATCTTCGACAACTTCTACAAACTGACACAAGTGCCGCGCCCGAGCGGACACCTCGAGAAAATCCAGCAATTCCTGCTCCAGTGGGCTGCCGAACGCGGCATCGAAGCCTACAAGGACGGCGGCGACAACATCGTCATGCACAAGCCCGCTACGCCAGGCTACGAGAACCGCAAGTGCTGCACGCTGCAGGCACACATGGACATGGTGCCGCAGAAGGTTGACGAGAGCACTCACAACTTCGAGACAGACCCCATCGAGACGTGGGTAGACGGCGAGTGGCTGAAAGCCAAAGGCACGACGCTGGGCTCAGACGACGGCATGGGCATAGCAGCCATCATGGCCATCTTCGAGGACAACACGCTGAAGCACGGTCCCCTCGAGGCCCTCATCACCGCTGACGAAGAGACCTGCATGTGGGGCGTCAACCACCTCGCGGCCGACACGCTGAAGGGCGACATCCTGCTAAACATCGACAACGAGACCGAGGGCGAGTTCTGCATCGGTTCGGCCGGAGGCATCAACGTGACCGCCACACTCGAATATAAAGAAGTGGAGACAGACCCGAGCGACATTGCCTTGAAGGTTGCCATCAGCGGCCTGCGAGGCGGACATAGCGGTTTGGAGATTAACGAGGGGCGCGCCAATGCCAACAAGCTGCTGTGCCGTCTGATCCGTCAGGCTATTCAGGACGATGATGCCCGCCTGGCCACCTGGAAAGGCGGCAACATGCGAAATGCCATTCCCCGCTCGTCCGAAGCCGTGCTGACCATTCCTGCCGAGAACGAAGCCGACTTGCGCGATCTGGCCGACTACTGCCAGAAGACGTTTGCTGCCGAATTCCGCGGCGTAGAGGAAAGCATAGAAATCAGCGTCGAGCGCGTGGACCTGCCTCAGAAGCAGGTGCCCGAAGAGGTGCAGGACAACCTCGTCAGCGCCATCCTGGCCTGCCACGACGGTGTGCTGCGCAATATCCCCAGTATTCCGCATGTGGTAGAGACCAGCTCGAACCTGGCTATCATAGAGATTGGCGGTGGCAAGGCAAGCGTGCTCATTCTGGCACGCTCGTCGTGCGACAGCTACCTTGAACTCGAACAAGAAATGTTCGAGAGCACCTTCGGCATGGCTGGTATGAAGATAGAGTACGGCGGCGAATACTGCTCATGGCAGCCCAACTTCGACTCACCCATTGCCGCACTGATGGCAGCCCTCTACGAGCGCCTCGAGCAGAAACCAGCCAAAGTGGAAGTGGTGCATGCCGGCCTCGAGTGTAGCATGATAGGGCAAATCTATCCGAACATGGACCTCATCAGCTTCGGACCCACGCTGCGATCGCCTCACACACCCGACGAGCGTTGCAACATCCCCAGCGTAGGACGTTTCTGGACTTTCCTAAAGACCTTGCTCGAGGAGATTCCTGAAGCGTGACAAAAAAGAAATCCCCCTTGCTCCTGCGAGCAGGGGGGGATATCAGCTTACGGGGATAGATGTGATAGCATAATTTATCAGATGGCAATCATGAAAAAGTTTTTTTTCTCCATAATTATGATGTTTTGTGGTTTGGTAGCTTTCTCCCAGAGCTACGATAAGATGTGGGCTGAGGTGCGTCAGCTTCAAGACGACGGCAAGCCACAGTCGGCTTATGCCGCAACAGAGAAAATTCTCAAGAGAGCCCTTGCTGAAGGTCAGCAAGGGCAGGCCTTGAGTGCGCGGATGATGGCTGCCGGGTTACATCAGCAGTGGGCCCCCGACAGTTTCTTCACCGACATCCGGGAACTGGAGACCTTGCGCGCCGGCGAGAGCAGGCCCGAGGCTCGCGCCATCTATGCCTCTATCCTTGCTGAAATCTACCAGGCTAACCGCCACCGTGCGCAGGCCAGCGGTTTGCGTCTCGAGAGCGAAGAGATGAAGGAATGGACTGTGGAGCAATATGACAGCGCAGCCATAAAGAACTGGCACTTATCGCTCTCCGACATACCTGCCCTGGCCGCTGCACGTAGTAAGGACTGGTTGCCGTTCGTCAAGCAGAACAAGGCCTCGGCCTACTTCAACCACGACTTGCTCCACATCCTATGGCAGCGAGCGCGCGACCAGCGGCGAGACATGTGGACCCGTACAGGAGCGAACCTGACAACAACCTTAGACGATATCATCGACACCTATCGACGCCAAAACAACCGCGAGGCCCAGTTGCTGCTGGAGTACGACAGAATAAGCCTGAGCAAAGTCGACATTTGGAACGATTCCTCAGCCAAAGATGCCCTGCTCCAGCTGAAGGAGCGCTATGCCGACCTGCCACCCGTGGCCGACGTCTACTTCGCACTCATCAACAACACCGACGAGAATATCTCAACCGCACAACGCGTGGCATGGGCGAAGGAAGCCATCAGACGCTACCCAGGATATGAACGCATCGCCCGCCTACGCAACAGGCTCAACGAACTGCAGAGCCCCTCGGTAGTTTGGAAAGGCAACCGTGTGTGCTACCCCCACAAAACATACACGTGGCAGCTCACGACGCAAAACGCAACAGATGTCGAAATGAAGGTATATCGCCTCAGAGATGACTTCAAGGATGAGGACGTCAGCAAGAGCAAACTCTCGGTGAGCGAGTTCTTCCGCCGCAATGCCACATTGATAGAGACTATCCACCCCACCCTCGCCCACGCTGAGCCCTACGAGACGAAGGAGGACAACCTCGAGTGGATAGCCCCCGCTGCAGGTCTCTATGCCATCCTCTACGCTGCCACGACCTCTGAACACGAAGCCCTGAACAAGAGGGTCGAAAACCAATATCAGCTGCTTTACGTGACGCAGCTGAAGACGATGACGCGATTCCACTCTGCCAGGGAGTTGGGAGTGGTTGTCGTAGATGCCGAGAGCGGACATCCCATCAAAGGCGCTGACGTAAAGCTTAATGATAGAGACATACGCTCGGGAAGCCTGTCGGCCTTTGCCTCCGCGACCTCCGACGCCGAAGGGCGCGCCCTCTTCCGCAACATCTCACAGGAGAACCACCACCGGATTGTTCTGACAGCCGCTACCGACGCCGACCATTTTCTGCCCGAGGAAAACCTATGGGCAAACGGCTTGATGCGTAACGATGAACAAAGAACAGAGACACACCTGCAGCTCTACACCGACCGCGCCATATACCGCCCCGGACAGACCGTCCACGTCAGCGGCATAGCCTTCAACCAGAAACACTGGGAAGCCCAAGCCTGCGAGGGCAAGACGTATGAGCTGCGCTTGCGCGATGCCAACTGGAAAGAGGTAGGCAGACAGAGCGTCACGACCGATGCCATGGGCGTGTTCACCGCCGACTTCACGCTTCCAGAGGGCGGACTGCCCGGATATTATGGAATCCAAAGCGAAGATGCGGGCATAGGTTTCCGCGTCGAAGAGTATAAGCGGCCTACATTCGAGGTAAAAATGGACGAGGCACCTGCCTTGCAGTGGCCGCAGGACAGCATAGCCCTTACGGGCAAGGCCTTGGGCTACAATGGAGTGCCAATCCGCAATGCCCGCGTAACAGGCAACTACCAATTCACATATCCCTATTTCTGGTGGTTCCGCCACGACGACTCACCTCAGCTGCCAATAGATACTGTCGAGACTGACGATCAAGGCTCGTTCCTCACGCGCGTACCTTTAAAAGACATACCTGCTGAGGCTCTGCGCCACGGACTGGTGCTCCGCCTTAATGTCGAAGTGCTAAGCACGGCAGGTGAGACGCGTGAAGGCTACCTCTCCGTGCCACTGTGCACGACACCCTTAAGGCTGAACATTGCCATGCGTGAGCAACAAGACCGCGACCGCCTGCAGCCACCCACGTTCACGCTCATCACCTCTACAGGAAAGACCGTTGAGGGCGAGATTCGCTGCGCCATATACCCTGCTCCCGACGAGACTACGGCAACAGGCAACGGAAGCCTGACCACTGACAACGAAAGCCGCGGCGACAGAGAAGCCTTGGTGGCAGACCTGCCGGCAGCAGAACTCGAAGATGCCATCCGCACACTGCCGTCAGGCGACTACGAACTGCGCGCCACGGCCATAGCCAACAACGACACAGCATCGGCATCGGCACGCTTCTTCGTATTCTCGATGACGGACACTCGCCTGCCACGACACACCGACAGCTGGCTCTACTGCCCCACCGACACCTTCGATGCCGAACACCCGGCTCGCATACAAGCGGGCAGCAGCTTCGAAGACGTCTCGCTCTACTATACACTCGTTGGCAGAGAAGGCATAATCAAGGACGAACTCATCAGCCTCTCCAATGAACTCCGCATCTTCGAGATCCCCTACATGCCTGAGTACGGCGACGGCGTCAACGTCTATTTCGCATTTGTCAAGCACGGCACCTGCTACCAAAAGAACAAGGCACTCAAACTAACGATGCCCGACAAGCAGCTGCGTTGGCAATGGACGACGTTCCGCGACCGCCTGCATCCCGGCGACCATGAGACGTGGACCCTCAAACTGACGACCCCCGACGGCAAACCGGCCACTGCCAACCTGATGGCAACGCTCTACGATGCCTCGCTCGACCAGCTGGTGCCCCACTTCTGGAGCCTTGCCATTGAGCGCTATCATCACCTGCGCCCCCTGCCTTGGCGCTCAGCGGACATCTTCGGACAGGATGCCTTCCAGCACCTCTATTTCCCGATGAAGGACTATAAGCCCAGTGCATTCGTCTTCGACGCCTTCGACGAGAGGTGGCTTGGAGGCCTGGCTTTCCCCTATTCCCGATTCAACAACTCGCGACGTATGATGAAAGCCAGTCGTGCAGGCGGAGGCGGAGTCATGGCTGTCGAAGAGAGTGCCGTGATGAACGATGCAGTAGCAATAATAGGTGCTCCCGCAGAAGCTCCCATGATGATGACTGCCAGCGCCAAGATGACTGCCGACTACGCCGAAGCCGAAAGCGACGAGGACAAGGGTGCCATGGAAGAAGGCGCTATGCCCACCGCATCGCCAGCCACTGCCGCCCTGCGCACCAACTTCAACGAGACAGCGGCCTTCATGCCCCGCCTCCACACCAACCCGACCACGGGCGAGGTCACGCTCTCCTTCACGCTTCCCGAGAGCCTCACCACATGGCAGCTGCTGGGCGTAGCGCATAGCAAGGACATGATGACTGCCAACATCCAGGCGCAAACGATTGCCCGCAAGGAGCTGATGGCACGTCTCTACCTGCCGCGCTTCCTCCGTGCCGGCGACCAAGGCAGCATTCGGGCATCAGTGCAGAACCTGACGGAACAACCGCTCGACGGATGCGCACGCGTGGAAGTCTTTGACCCCGAGAGCGAACGCCTCATCCTCAAGCAGGAGGTGCCCTTCGCGACAGCAGCCAACGGCGAGAGCATTCTAGCCTTCGACTACACGCCCACCGAGGAGTACCCCATCGTGGCCGTACGCTTCACGGCCGAGACGACGTCTACGCCCTCAGGCAAAGGCCGGAAGCGCAAACAGGCGGCCGAGGGTTCCTTCTCAGACGGCGAACAGCATTATCTGCCTATCCTTTCATCCAAGGAATATATCACCGAGAGCATAGAGATTCAGGCCGACGGCGAAGGCTCGTTCAGCACAGACCTCTCGACACTCTTCAACCACGACGCCGCTTCTGCCACTCAACGCCGCCTGACGGTGGAGTATACGACTCACCCCATCTGGAATGTCGTGCAGGCGTTACCTGCCCTGCGCGAACCGCAGCATGACGACGTTCTCTCGCTGACCTCCGTCCTCTATGCCAACGCCCTCTCTGCACATATAGCTGCCACAACGCCACGCCTCCACGACATAATAGCCCTCTGGAAACAGCAAGCCTCGACAGACGGCGGAGAGGTTGCCAGCAAGAGCCCCCTCGCCCGCAACGAAGAACTCAAGCAAATCATCCTCGACGAGACGCCATGGCTGCGCGAAGCGGACAACGACACGGAGCGACGCGCTCAGCTCATCGACCTCTTCAACGAGAGCCTCATCGACAGCCGCCTCAACGCTTCGCTCGACAAGCTGCAGCAACGCCAAGAGGCCGACGGAGGCTTCCCGTGGTTCCCAGGCATGCACAGCAGCGAGCTGATGACGCGCCTCGTATGCATCGAGCTGGCACGTCTGCGCTCCCTCACCGCCGACTTCTCAACACTAAACAGCGAGGCTCGAGCAAAAGCAGAAGCTATTCTTCAACGCGCCGCGACATACATCGCCAAGGAAAATGCCAAGACCGTCGAGGAGATGAAAAAGGCCGAGGCTAAGGGCGCCACTATCAACACAGGTACGCTCATGCACCTCGACTATGTCTACGTCACTCAGCACGCCGGCGTCAAGCTGACGAAAGACCAGGAAGCCGACGTACGTTATCTGCTCGACCATCTGAAAGGGTCGGTAGCAGGCATGACCAACAACGAGCGTGCCGTAGCGGCCATCGTCCTTAAAGATGCCGGACGTGATGCCGACAGCAAGCTCTACTTCGACTCCATGCGCGAGCATCTGACGACGACGCCAAGCCACGGCACATTCTTCGACTATGCCGGAGGCAGCTTCACGCCGACAGGGCATAAAGTCATCATCCACACTGCAGCCATGGAAGCCGCGCGAGAGCTGGCTCCTGAGGACAAAACCCTGAATAGCGGGCTACGCCGCTGGCTGCTGCAGCAGAAACGCACACAGATGTGGGAATCGTGCATCTGCACCGTAGACGCCATCTATGCACTTCTGCATTGCAGCGCTGCCGCCTCCGACCTGCAGAGCACATCCAAAGATCAGCTCACCCTCGACTACGGCAAGCGCAAAGTCTCTATATCAGGTTCTTCTTCGCCGGCGGCCCTCGGCTACATCAAGCAGACTTACACCGACGGCGCAGCGCCCAAGAGCATCGCAGTGCGACGGGCCTCACAGTCCGAGGCCTGGGGAGCTGTCTATGCCCAGTACCTCACACCCATTGCTGACGCGTCAGCCCAAGCCAATGGACTTGCCGTCCGCCGTGAATTTAGCTGTACATCCCCGCGTCTGGGCGACAAGCTGACAACACGCTATGTCATCACAGCCGACCGCGACTATGAATATGTCTGCCTGCGAGCCGACCGCCCCGCAGCGGCCGAGCCCTCAGACCAAGTGTCCGGCTACCGCTATCAAGGCGGACTTGGTTACTACAGAGCCGTCCGCGATGCTCACACCGACTACTTCTTCCAACGCCTGCCAAAAGGAACCTACGTACTCGAGGAAACAGCATTCGTCGACCGCGAAGGCCATTACACCACCGGCCTTACCACCATCCGCTGCCTCTACGCCCCAGAATACGGCGCCCACACAACAGCTATGGAGTTGATAGTAGACAAGTAAACGGCCTCACCCCAGGCCCCTCCCCTGAAGGGAAGGGGGGTACAGCTGCAGAAGTCCTTCCCTATAGGGGAGGATTTAGGAGAGGCCCTTTTAATCTTTAACTTTTAATTTTTAACTTATCACTTGAATACCCCTCTCATCCTCATCACAAACGACGACGGCATCCAAGCCGCCGGCATCCAAGCCCTGACACGTGCCGTGGCCGCCATAGGCGACATCTACGTCGTAGCGCCCAGTGGGGCGCGCTCAGGTGCCGCCTGCGCCATCACGGCCACCATGCCAGTTACCTATCGTGAAATACCCTGCCATCCGGATTATCCGGCTCAGGTACACCTCTTCGAATGTTCAGGCACGCCCGTCGACTGCGTCAAACTCGCTTGGGACAACATACTGCCACGAACGCCAGACCTCCTGCTCAGCGGAATCAACCACGGCGACAACGCCAGTATAAGTGTCCACTACAGCGGCACGATGGGCGCCGTCTTCGAAGGTTGCATGAAGGACATTCCGTCCATTGGACTCTCGCTCTACCTGCAACGCGGCCAGCGCTATGAGGAGCATCCCGTCAGCGCCGACACTCTTGCTGCTATCACACGACTCTGCCAACACGTCATCGAGCGAGGCTTGCCGCAGGACGTCTGCTTGAATATCAACTTCCCCGTCGCAGAGACATTCCGTGGGTGGCAAGTCTGCCGTCAGGCACGTGGGCGATGGACCGCCGAGTGGGCATCGGCCACCAATCCCCACGGATTGAAGGCCTACTGGCTTACCGGTCAGTTCAACGACCTGGAGCCTGAAGCCACCGACACCGACTTCGCCGCTCTCCGCGCCGGCTACGCCTCCATCGTACCTGTTACAATAGATATGACAGCCCACAGCGTGCTGCAACAAATCAACGAATTAACAGATTAACAGTTACATCTCTTTTATATCTTATATTTTATATCTTATATTTTATATTAATATCCACTTGAACTACTACCTCATAGCAGGCGAGGCCAGCGGCGACCTCCACGCCTCGCATCTCATAGCCGCCTTGAAACTTGAAGACCCCGAAGCGCAGTTCCGTGGCTTCGGGGGCGACCTGATGGCAGCGGAAGGCATGACGCTGGTGCGCCACTACTGCGAACTGGCCTACATGGGTTTTCTGGCAGTGGCCCTGCATTCCCGCACCATCCTCAAGGGCATGCGACAGTGCAAGACAGACATCGCCGCCTGGCGACCCGACGTCGTCATCCTCGTCGACTACCCTGGTTTCAACCTCAAGATAGCGAAATTCGTCCATTCCATCGCTCTTTGCCCCGTCTTCTACTACATAGCGCCCAAGTTATGGGCCTGGAAGGAATGGCGCATCAAGGCACTGCGTCGCGATGTCGACGAGATCTTCTCGATACTTCCTTTCGAGATCGATTTCTTCCAGGGCAAGCACGGGCTGCCTGTCCACTACGTCGGTAACCCCACTGTCGACGAGGTGGCAGGATGGGAAAGAAAAACCTCAGAGCCGCTCATCGCCCTACTCGCCGGCAGCCGCAAGCATGAGATACGCTACAACCTCGGGCGTATGCTCAAGGCCGCCGAGCCCTTCCAGCAGCACTACCGACTCGTCATTGCCGGAGCTCCCGGCATCGAGCCTGAGTACTACAATAAATATATAGGTCACCATAAAGCAGAGATCGTTTACGGCCAAACCTACGACCTCCTCTCCTCAGCGACAGCAGCCCTCGTCACCTCGGGCACAGCCACGCTCGAGACGGCACTCTTCCGCGTGCCGCAAGTAGTCTGCTATTACATGCATGCACGCCGGCTCGCATCACTCGGCCGCCGCCTGTTCATCAATATTCCGTACATCTCGCTGGTAAACCTCATTGCCGGCCGCGAAATCGTGCCTGAACTCGTTGCCGAACAGATGAGCGTCGGCAACTGCAGGCGGCACCTCGAGAGCATACTGCCCGGAGGAGCAGCGCGCCAGGCCCAGCTCGAGGGCTACGAGCTAATGGCCAAGCGCCTCGGACAGCCAGGAGCCCCAAAGAACGCAGCACGTCTGATGACCGAGATACTAAACCGTAAAATATAAAATATAAAATATAAAATATGAAATATAAACTGTAAACCGTAAACCCTAAACTGTAAACCGTAAACCCTAAACAGTAAACTGTAAACCATAAACCATAAACTGTAAACCATAAACCATAAACTGTAAACCGTAAACTGTAAACTGTAAACTGTAAACCGTAAACCGTAAACCATAAACCATAAACCCTAAACAATAAACCAATATGGCAAGATTCAAACGCATCCTCCTCAAGCTCTCGGGTGAAAGCCTGATGGGCGAACAGCACTACGGCATCGACGAGCACCGTCTGGCCGAGTACGCCGAACAGATCAAAGAAATCCACGACCTCGGTGTCGAGATAGGCATCGTCATCGGCGGCGGCAACATCTTCCGTGGCCTCAGCGGCGCCGGCCGCGGCTTCGACCGCGTCAAGGGCGACCAGATGGGCATGCTCGCCACCGTCATCAATTCGCTAGGACTCAGCTCAGCCCTCGCCGCCGTAGGCATCAAGAGCCGCGTCCTCACAGCCATCCGCATGGAACCTATCGGTGAGTTCTACACTAAGTGGAAAGCCATCGAGGCCCTGGAGCAAGGCGAAGTCGTTATCATGAGCGCAGGCACAGGAAACCCCTATTTCACCACCGACACAGGTTCCTCGCTGCGCGGCATCGAGATAGAAGCCGACGTGATGATGAAGGGCACACGTGTCGACGGCGTCTACACTGCCGACCCCGAGAAGGACCCCACCGCCACCAAGTTCGACGACATAACCTTCGATGAAATCTACAACCGCGGTCTTAAGGTCATGGACCTCACCGCCACCACCATGTGCAAGGAGAACGACCTGCCCATCTACGTCTTCAACATGGACGTGCGCGGCAACCTGCGCCGCGTCATCGACGGCGAACCCATCGGCACACTTGTACACAAGTAAACCATAAACCGCAAACTGTAAACCATAAACCGTAAACAATAAACTGTAAACCGTAAACCGTAAACTGTAAACCATAAACTGTAAACCGTAAACCATAAACCGTAAACTGTAAACCATAAACTTTAAACCATAAACTGTGAATCGTTCACAATTAATACACTGCCAGGGCATTATAGGGGGCTTCCTCCTCATCATCCTTTCAGCCTGCTCGGGTGGACAGCAGTACCGCGCCCTGCTTGAACGGGCGGACTCCCTGATGACCGGGCACCCAGATTCGGCCTACGCACTGCTCTGTGCCATCGACTCCGCTGACCTCCAGCGGCAGCGTAAGTCCGTCCGTATGCGCTACGAGCTCCTCCGTGCCGAAGCGCAGAACAAGCTCTACATCACCTTCCGTACCGACTCCGTCCTTCGCAAGGTGGCAGATTACTACGACCATCATGGCTCCTCTAACGACCGCCTTCGCTCACGTTATGCTCTCGGCTGCGCCTACCGTGATATGCACGAAGCCCCCGCCGCCCTCCTTACTTGGGAAGATGCCATCGCTGCCGCCGACACCACCGCTGCCGACTGCGACTATGCCACGCTCTTCCGAGTCTATGGACAGATGGCAGAGATATACAACTACAGACAACTTTATACTCAACAAATCAGGTCTCTAAACTCAGCCATAAGATATTCGCTAATGAATGGTGATACTCTTTACGCCATTGATAACCTGCGACGAATTGGCAGCAGTTACATTCTCTTAAACAGAGCCGATAGTGCTGAGCTTTTCCTACGTAAGGCAAAAGAGTTATACATAGACCACGGATACATTCAGGAAGGGTTGCTTGCGTCCACACCTCTTATTTGTTTATACCTCGAACAAGGGAGGCTTGGAGAAGCTCGCTTGTTGATGGACCAATACGAATCTGAATCACACGATTTCGACAACAACCATGAGTTGCCCCCTCGTAGACGTCAGTATTATTGTTACAAAGGTTCATATTTTGAACAGCTGGAACAGCTGGATTCTGCGGAATATTACTACCGCAAAGCAGCTCGTCCAGGCATGAAACACACCTCGCTAGACCCGATATACCGAGGTCTCTTTAGTGTCTACAGCAAGCTCCAAACACCCGACTCCATCGCCAAGTATGCACAATTATATTGCTCTGCCAATGACTCTTCGATAGCAACGACAGACCGAGAATTGACAGCTCAGGCTGACGCCCATTACAATTACACGCGTGCACAACGTGAAGCAATGTCTCAGACGGAGCGCGCCAGCAGACTCTTTATTCTCCTTACAATACTTGGAGCAGTTCTCCTTATTGCGGTAATAATAGCTATAGTTGTCATTATACAAAACCATCAACGCAAAAGGCTGCAGGAGATAGAATTTGCCCGATTGACGTACGACCTAAAAAAAACCAAGGCTGAGTATGCATCACAAAGTCTGACAATACATCATTTGGAGACTGCTCATCAAGCATCAATGGAACTTCTTCGTCAGGACATTTATAGGCTCAGCAACATCCGGGATAAGGATATGGCCTTGCTCATTGCGGCCCAAAACAAGGTGAAGGAAATAAGTACAGCACACGAGGAAAGTATTAACAAGCTAAAAGAAGACATTAAGAAGAAGAAACATAAGATAGAATCCCTGGAGAACCTTGTTGGCAATAATGAAAGTAGGGATGTTGAAGAATCTTTCGAGGACAGCCTTCTCGTAAGACATATTGCAGACCAGGCCATGAAACGCAACGCCCTCTCTCAAGGTGACAGGCACAAACTCATCAAGGCTGGTTATATTTATTTCCCGGCCCTTATGGCAGATGTAAACAACGCAAAGCTCACTAACCGCGCGATGGAAGTTTGCCTGCTTCTGCTTATTTGTGACCGCGTCGAAGATATTGCCAATCTGCTCAATGTCTCAGGTTCTCGCATTACGAATCTTAAAGGGAAAATCAGTGAGGCTTTATTTGGCACAAAAGATTCAAGAAGCTTGGTGCAGAAACTTACTAAACATTACGGGACACAACAAAGAACGTAATTCATATTCTTGAAGTATTTTAGTCAAACAGGGGTGTGATTTTGTGTGATTATTTTGCATTGATGTTATAATGCACTGAATGTCAGTGTG
>CAJOLI010000031.1 GCA_905235285.1 uncultured Bacteroidaceae bacterium | reverse complement strand
GTTGAAATGGCGAATACAACCAATAGTCTGAGGTGTCCCACCTAGGTGGGACACCTCAGACTATTGGCTCCATAATCAAACGTAAGCAGGGGATTAGCTCTATGCAACTAATATGTTTTTGCCAAAGATTTCAATATTCTGGTTTCATTGGCGGTAGATTGTATGCAATGAGCCTCGCGAAGAGATTGCCCGTAACTCGTTGTCTCGCAGATGCGAAGGTGCAAACTAATTCGCACTCCAGAAATTTTCCAGGCATATTTCTTTTACCGTACTCACGTAAATCCTGCTGTTGTAAAGGAATGGCTTTATATGAGTTCAGGCTTATCGGATAAACAGCAGTTCGCGGTACTTGGGCAGAGGCCAGAGGCTGTCGTCTACGATGAGCTCGAGCTTATCAATCTGGTAGCGGATGATGTCGAACATCGGAGCGATGGTGTCGTGGTAGGCGATTGCTTTTGCATGCTCGTCCTCTATCTTGTTGGCCACCTTGCGTGCTTCAACAAGTTCCTCGACCTTGGCCTCGATGGTGGCGGTGCGCTGGGCAATTTCCTCAATGAGTTTCAGATTACGGGCAGAGAGCTCGTTGGCTTTACCTTCGGGAAATGCAGAACGCATGCGTTCCACATTCTTCAGGAGCTGTGCCTGATAGTCGGTGGCCACGGGGATGATGTGGTTCATTGAGAGGTCTCCGAGGACGCGTGCCTCAATCTGAATCTTCTTGGTGTAAGTTTCCCACTTCACTTCGTTGCGAGCCTCAAGCTCCTTCGCGGTCATCACGCCGAGGCTTTCGAACATACTTATGCTTTCAGCATCGAGGTAGCGCTCGAAGATGACGGGGCATGAGGTCTCGGTGTCAAGTCCGCGGCGCACGGCTTCGGCCTTCCATTCGTCGCTGTAGCCGTTGCCGTCGAAGCGGATGGGCTTGCAGGTTTTGATGTCCTCCCTCAGCACTTCGATGATAGCATGGAAGGTGGCCGAATGGCCTGTGCCTTCGAGTTTCTTGGCTAGTTCGGGCACGCGTTCGTCCACACGTTTCTTGAAAGAGACAAGAGCTTCGGCGACAGCACTGTTAAGCGCAATCATGGCACTGGCACAGTTGGCCTCGGAGCCTACGGCGCGGAACTCGAAACGGTTGCCGGTGAAGGCGAAAGGCGACGTGCGGTTGCGGTCGGTGTTATCGATGAGCAGCTCCGGTATTTCGGGGATATCCATCTTCAGGCCTTGTTTGCCTGCCATAGCCAAGAGGTCATCTTTGTCAGCCTTCTCGATATGGTCAAGGAGTTCGCTGACCTGCTTGCCCAAGAAACTTGAGATGATTGCAGGCGGAGCTTCGTTGGCTCCGAGGCGATGTGCGTTGGTTGCACTCATGATGCTGGCTTTCAGCAGTCCGTTGTGCTTGTAAACCCCCATCAGCGTCTCTACGATGAACGTTGCAAAGCGCAGGTTCTGCTCGGTCGTCTTGCCGGGTGCATGGAGCAGTACGCCAGTATCTGTCGAGAGGCTCCAGTTGTTGTGTTTGCCAGAGCCGTTGATGCCGGCGAAAGGTTTCTCGTGCAGGAGTGCACGGAAGCCGTGCTTGCGTGCCACGCGCTTCATGAGCGACATGAGGAGCATGTTGTGGTCGACGGCCAAGTTGGTGTCCTCGAAGATGGGAGCGACCTCGAACTGGTTAGGGGCCACTTCGTTGTGACGCGTCTTGACGGGGATGCCGAGCATCAGAGCCTGAATCTCAAGGTCGCGCATGAAGGCTGCGACGCGCTCTGGTATGCTCCCGAAGTAGTGGTCGTCCATCTGCTGATTCTTGGCTGAGTCATGCCCCATGAGCGTGCGCCCGGTGAGCAGCAGGTCGGGGCGTGCGGCATAAAGACCTTCGTCGACAAGGAAATACTCCTGCTCCCATCCGAGGTTCGATGTCACCTTTTTCACGGCGGGGTCAAAGTAGTGGCACACCTCTGTAGCAGCCACGTTGACGGCATGTAGGGCTCGCAGCAGTGGAGCCTTGTAGTCGAGGGATTCTCCGCTGTAGCTAATGAACACGGTAGGTATGACCAGCGTGTCATCGATGATGAAGACGGGGCTTGTGGGATCCCAGGCCGAGTAGCCTCGCGCCTCGAAGGTACTGCGTATGCCTCCGCTGGGGAACGAGCTGGCGTCAGGCTCCTGCTGCACGAGCAGTTTGCCGCTGAACTCCTCAATCATACCGCCTTTGAAGTCGTGTTCGATAAACGAGTCATGCTTCTCAGCCGTGCCTCCTGTCAGAGGCTGGAACCAATGGGTGTAATGCGTCACGCCGTTCTCCTTGGCCCACTGCATGATAGCAGCTGCCACCGCGTCTGCCACACTGCGGTCGAGGCGTGCTCCGTTATCTATGACATCTATCATTTTCTCATAGATGTCTTTTGGCAGATACTTATACATCTTCTCGCGATTGAAGACATATTTACCAAAGTACTCGCAAGGTCTCTCACTCGGTGCTTTTACGTCGAGAGGTTTCTTCTTGAATGCCTCGCCGACAACCTGAAATCTTAATTCATTTGCCATAGTCGTATTCTGTTAAAGGGTGATGAAATTTAAATTTAGCATTTTGCCATTTACCATGTATTTGCGATTTAGTAATTCTATTTACTCTTTGACTCCCTTTCCGAGAGAGGATTGGAGGAAGCTGTCAACTCTTGCAGCCGTCTGAAGGCCTGAAGCAATGGCCCTCACTACAAGTGAAGCGCCATTAGCGGCATCACCGCATACGAAGACGTTCTCCGGATATTCCGGATGCTGTGGCTTCAGGAAACCCATTGCCAGGAGGACGAGGTCGGCCTTGATGATTTCCGGTTCTCCTTTTTCCACCATGATGGGGCGGCCACCGCTTGGATCAGGCTTCCAATCTATCTCCTGAACGCGGACACCGGTCACCTTTCCATTCTCTCCGAGGAACTCGAGGGTGTTGATGTTCCAGCGACGGGTGCAGCCCTCTTCGTGGCTGCTTGTCGTCTTGAGGATGACAGGCCAGGTGGGCCAGGGCGTAGAGGGATTATGGCCGACAGGTGGCTTGGGCATTATCTCTATCTGCGTCACGCTCTTGCATCCTTGCCGATGAGCGGTGCCGATGCAATCGCTTCCTGTGTCGCCTCCCCCGATGACGAGGACATCCTTGCCCTTAGCAGTAATGCGGTCGTCTCTGCTGAATTCCATTCCTGCAAGGAAACGGTTCTGCTGCGAGAGCAGTTCGAGGGCGAGATGCACTCCCTTCAGGTCTCGGCCTGGGATGTTGAGGTCGCGGGCCGTCGGGGTGCCGGTGGCAAGGACGATGGCGTCATATTGTGGCGTGAGCTGCGATAGAATCGCTGCGGAAGAGACGTCGCAGGCATAGCGGAACTCAATGCCTTCCTTCTCCATCACTTCAATTCTCCTGTCGATGATTTTCTTGTTCAGCTTGAAGTTCGGGATGCCATACCGAAGGAGTCCTCCCGCAGCTTCGTTCTTCTCGAAGACCGTCACCTCGTACCCCCTGTAGTTGAGGGCGTTGGCGGCTGCCAGTCCTGCCGGGCCGCTTCCTACGACAGCGATGCGCACGGGTATGTCGGCGGGAGAACTGCTGACCGCACCATGCTTGGTGATGCGAAGTTTTGGAGGGCAGGGTTGTACATATCCTTCCATGAAAGCTCGCTCGGCAATGGCCGCTTCGTTCTCGCGGTTGGTGACAGCCTCGCCCGTGGTATGATAGAGCACGCAAGCCTTCTCGCAAAGCGCCGGGCAGATGCGTCCCGTAAACTCTGGGAAGGGATTGGTTTTCTTCAGCAGGCGGTATGCCATCTCCCACTCGCCGCGATAGAGAGCGTCGTTCCATTCCGGATCTTTGTTGCCAAGCGGACAGGCCCAATGACAGAATGGTACACCGCAGTCCATACAGCGGCTGGCCTGCTCCTGCCGGTCGCGCGTGTTGAGCGTCTGTTCCACTTCGCCGAAATCATGTATGCGGTCGTGCACAGGTCTGTATCCTGCCTCCTTCCGAGGCACAGTCAGAAATGCTTTCGGATTTCCCATCTTATCTTTTTAAAATTGATGATTAAACATTAAAGGAGTGTTCTATTAATCATGTTCTTATCCTTTTATGGTGAGGTTCTGTTTTTATCTACGACATAATTAAGAGGACTTACCTAAACTTTAAAAATCGCGCTGAACATCGGCAATCTTCTGCGAAAGCTTAGCCATCTGCTCTTCCTGTAAAACGCGCTTATACTCGATAGGTACTACTTGAACGAAATCCTCAACATAGTGTTGCCAGTCGTCGAGCATTCGTCCTGCGAGAGCAGAGCCCGTGTGAAGGTAATGCTGCCGGATGAGTTCGAGTAGTTCCTTGCGCGAAACGGTATCCTCCACAAGGTTTATCTCCACCATATCCATGTTGCAGAAATAGTCGAACGTATGATCATGGTCATAGACGTAAGCCACGCCGCCGCTCATACCTGCAGCAAAGTTGCGCCCCGTCTTACCAAGAACTACTACCCGCCCGCCTGTCATGTACTCGCAGCAATGGTCGCCTGCACCTTCGATGACTGCAATCGCGCCGCTGTTTCTCACGCCAAAGCGCTCTCCGACACGACCGTTGACATACAGTTCGCCACTTGTTGCGCCATAGAGTCCCGTGTTGCCGGCTATGATATTGTCCTCTGCATTAAACTCTGCATTACTCCTCGCTGGAGGCAGGATGCTGATGCTACCTCCCGACAGGCCTTTGCCGAAGTAGTCGTTAGCCTCGCCTTCGAGCCTCATGCTCAGCCCTTTCACCGCAAAAGCGCCAAAGGATTGTCCGGCGGAACCCTTGAACTTGATATTAATAGTTCCGTCGGGCAGGCCGGCCTCACCATATTTCTTTGCAATAACGCCCGAAAGCATCGTTCCCACCGCACGATCAGTGTTCTTGATGGCAAAGTCGAGCGTCGTCTCCATTCCAGGACGTTGCTCGCCCCCCTGTAATCGTTCCTGCTCGTTGAGACTCTGCTGCACCTCCTTCATAATCTCCTCATCCTTGACGCCGCAGACTTTCGTGAACTCGCTTCTGTCCCAATAGAGAGGCTTGTCCGTAGCGGGCTTATAGAGCAGACGGCTGAAGTCGATGGTACGCCATTTGTCAGCAGCAGCTTCTCCCGTCGGAGAACCGGCGGGCACGGTTGCTTCTATCAGCTCTGTGTGGCCGATGATGTCCTTCAGCTTGTGCACTCCTATCTCGCTAAGGTATTCTCGCACCTGCTGGGCGAGGAATGTGAAGAAGTTGACCACATACTCCGACTTACCCATGAAACGCGCACGTAGGCGCTCGTCTTGGGTAGCCACACCAACGGGACAGGTGTTGGTGTTGCACTTGCGCATCATCACACAGCCCAATACTATGAGCGGCAAGGTTCCGAAAGAGAACTCATCGGCACCAAGCATCGCCATGATGACAACGTCCTTAGCCGTTTTCAACTGCCCGTCTGTTTGTATGCGAACCTGATTGCGAAGGCCATTCTTTACAAGCGTCTGTTGCGTCTCGGCAAGTCCAATCTCTGGGCTGATGCCGGCAAAGCGCATCGAGCTTGCGGGGCTTGCACCCGTGCCGCCCTCGGCTCCGCTGATGACGATGAGGTCGGCCTTTGCCTTAGCCACGCCAGCTGCAATGGTACCTACGCCACTTTCTGCCACCAATTTCACGCTGACCGCAGCCGTCGGATTAATGTTCTTCAGGTCGAAAATAAGTTGCGCAAGATCTTCGATGCTGTAAATGTCGTGGTGAGGAGGTGGCGAGATGAGACTGATGCCCGGGATGGCATTACGTGTCTTGGCTATAATCTTGTTCACCTTGAAGCCAGGCAACTGTCCACCTTCGCCAGGCTTTGCGCCCTGTGCCACCTTAATCTGAATCTCTTCGGCGTTCACAAGATATTCTGCCGTCACACCAAACCGTCCCGATGCAATCTGCTTTGTCTTGCTGGAAAGGCTCACGCCATCCACTTCCGAGTGATAGCGAGCATTGTCCTCACCGCCTTCGCCCGTGTTGCTGCGCGTGCCCAGCTTGTTCATTGCCAAAGCCAAAGCCTCATGTGCCTCTATACTTAATGCGCCAAATGACATGGCACCTGTCACGAAATGCCTTACTATGCTTTCCACCGGCTCCACCTCGTCGATGGGCGTTGGTTTAGCAGCCTTCTTGAATCTAAGGAAATCACGGATGAAGATAGGTCTTTCCTTCTCATCTACCACGCGCGACCACTCCTTGAACTTCTTGTAAGAGCCCAGCCTCGTGGCAATCTGTAGGTTGGCAATCGTGTCAGGATTCCAGGCATGCGTGATGCCATCCTTTCGCCACGAGAACTGTCCGTTGTTAGGCAGGAAATCGTTAATATCAGCAGGTTTGAAAGCCTCATCGTGCATACGGATAGCATCGCGAGCTATCTCCTTCAGGCCGATGCCGCCAATCGTACTTACCTCTGTGCCGAAGTACCTCCTGAGCAAATCCTCGCCAAGGCCGATACTCTCGAAAATCTTGGCTCCCCGGTACGAGCGTATGGTGGAGATACCCATCTTTGACATCACCTTCTTCAAGCCCTTGTCAACCGCTTTGATGTAATTGGCCTCGGCCGTAGCGTATTCCTCCTGAATCTTATGCTTCTTCACGAGGTCATCCAAAACGGCAAAAGTCATGTAAGGACAAATGGCACTTGCACCATAACCAAGCAGCAAAGCAGCATGCATCACTTCGCGAATCTCACCACTCTCCACGATAAGAGCCGTCTGAACGCGCTTGCCGACGCTAATAAGATAATGGTGAACGGCACTTACAGCCAACAGAGAGGGAATGAAGAATGGCCCTCCACCTTGCCCCTCCCCTGTAGAGAGGGGGGCAGAGACCTCTGCTTCATCTATTTTATCAGTTAATATAATATAGTTATAGCCATTATCGACAGCTTCCTCTGCATCTTTGCAGAGTTTGTCGAGAGCTCTGCCCAACGCTTCCCCGGCTTGAGAGTAATCGCTCCCATCCCTACAAGGGAGGGGTTGGGGGCTGAGGCTGAATGTCATTGGCAACTTGATTGTCTTGAAGCCTTTGTATCTTATATTACATAAGATGTCGAGTTGCGTATTCGTCAGCACAGGTTGTGGCAGGCGCACCATCTTGCAGTTCGAGGCGTCGGGCGTCAGGATGTTCGTACCTACAGCTCCTATGTACTCTGTCAATGACATCACCAGCTCCTCACGAATGGAGTCGATGGCAGGATTTGTTACCTGAGCGAACTGCTGACGGAAGTAGTTGAAGAGCACCTGCGGGCGGTCACTTATAACGGCCAACGGCGTGTCGTTACCCATCGCAGCTACGGGCTCCTGTCCTGCTGTTGCCATCGGGATAATAGTCTTGTCGATGTCTTCTTGACCGAAGCCGAAATTGATGAGCTTGCGTTCGTAGTTCTCCACCGAGTTCTCCACATGCCTTCCGCTCTTGAGTTTCTCCAGCTGGATGCGGTTCGTTGAGAGCCATTCGCGATAAGGATGCGCCTTTGCCAGTTGCTCTTTTATCTCACCATCATAGTATATTCTGCCCTCCTGCGTGTCGATAAGTAATATCTTGCCAGGTTGCAGTCGGCCCTTGCTGACGATGTCACTGGGCTCGAAGTCCATCACACCGACTTCCGAAGCCACGACCATCATGCCCTGCCTCGTAATGGTATAACGACTGGGACGAAGACCGTTACGGTCGAGCATGCCGCCGGCATATCGTCCGTCAGAGAAGAGCAAAGCCGCCGGACCGTCCCAAGGCTCCATCAAGATAGAGTGATATTCGTAGAATGCCTTGAGATCCTCGCTTATAGGATTTTTGTCGTTGAAGCTCTCCGGCACTAGTATCGCCATAGCCTGAGGCAGCGACAAGCCGCTCATGGTGAGGAACTCGAAGACATTGTCAAGGCTTGCCGAGTCGCTCATTCCTAGCTGCACGATAGGCCGCAAGTCCTTGATATCACCCAAAGCCTCACTGCTAAGCACACTCTCCCTTGCCTTCATCCAGCCACGATTGCCGCGTATGGTATTGATTTCGCCATTGTGTGCCAACAGCCGGAAAGGCTGAGCCAGTTTCCACTTCGGGAAGGTATTGGTGGAGAAACGAGAGTGTACGAGTGCAAGTCCGCTTGTAAAATAAGGGCTTGATAGGTCTGGGAAGTATCTTCGTAGCTGCCCCGAAGTCAGCATTCCCTTGTAGATGATGTTCTTGCTTGATAATGAGCAGATGTAGAAGTCCTCGTTCTCGATGCGATTCTCGATGCGTTTCCTTACTTTATACAATATGCAATCGAGCTTTGGAGCCCGTTCTTCCGTCACTCCCGTCACGAAGATCTGTTTGATGTCAGGCTCAACGCTTCTCGCTCCGGTGCCCAAGACTTCGGGACATGTCGGCACAGACCTGACATGCATCAGTTCCAGTCCTTCGCGTTCTGTCTCTTCTATCATTACGCTCAGTATCGTCTGCTGAGCCTTTTCGTCTTTTGGGAAAAAAACGAGGCCTGTGCCATACCTGCCCTTCTCAGGTACAGGAATGCCTTGAAGGAGAATGAATTCGTGCGGAATCTGCAGCATGATGCCGGCACCGTCGCCCGTCTTGTCGCGCGTCTCTGCACCACGATGCTCCATGTTCTCAAGCACCTTCAATGCGTTATCGACAAGTTCATGGCTCTTGCCTCCATGAATGTTCACCACCATGCCTACGCCGCAGGCATCGTGTTCGTAAGCTTCCTGATATAAACCCTTGTTCATTTACTATTTAATGTTTTTACAATTTACTATTTATTCGGCTAAGAGCCTTTTCCGTATTCTCATGCGTGCCAAAGGCGGTGAGACGCACAAAGCCTTCGCCCTGGGAACCAAAGCCTACGCCAGGGGTGCAGACGACATTGGCTGAATGCAGCATCCAGTCGAAGAAAGCCCAGGAGGTCATGTTGCCAGGCGTGCTCACCCACAGGTAAGGTGCATCCTTGCCACCATAGACCGTGAAGCCCATGTCCGTCAACGCCTCTCGCATCTTGCGGGCATTCTCCATGTAGTAGGCAATCGTAGCGCCTATCTGAGACTTACCTTCAGGCGTATAGATGGCTTCGGCAGCCCTTTGTGAGAGATAGCTCGAGCCGTTGAACTTCGTCGATTGACGGCGGTTCCACATCGCGCTCAGTGCCACAGCTTCAAGCGAACTTGACTGCTCACTCTTCACCCTTTCACTTTTCACTTCCTTAGGCACTACGGTGTAACCACATCGGATGCCAGTGAATCCCGCCGTCTTGGAATATGAGTGAAACTCCACGGCACATTGTGTGGCACCAGGAATCTCATAGATGCTGTGCGGGACGTCCTTGCCTTGGATATAGGCTTCGTAGGCTGCATCGTAGAAGATAAGAGCATTCTCGCTTAGGGCATAATCCACCCACACCTTCAGTTGTTCTTTCGTGAGTGTAGTACCTGTTGGGTTATTGGGATAACAGAGGTAGATGACATCAACATGCTCGCTCGGCAGCGCAGGCACGAAGTCGCTATCCGGCGTACAAGGCAACTTGACAATCTTCCTTCCGGCCATAATGTTTGCATCAAGATAGACGGGATAAACGGGATCAGTGACAGCCACTACGCAGTCGGCAGCGAGCAGTTCCTGAAAGTTACCCGTGTCGCTCTTGGCACCGTCGCTGACAAACACCTCATCCGCCTTGATGTCAATACCACGGGCACGGAAATCATGCTGTACGATGGCCTCACGCAGGAAGTCGTAGCCGCACTCTGGGCCATAACCTCGGAACGTAGCGCCCAAGGCCATCTCGTCGGTGGCCTTGTGCAGGGCCTCAATAACTGCCGGAGCCAGCGGCTGCGTCACATCACCGATACCCAGTGAGATGACATCCGCAGCAGGTTCCTGCGCCTTGAAAGCCTTTACCTTCTTGGCAATGTCTGCAAACAAATAGTTCTCAGACAGCCTCTTATAGTTTTCATTAACCTTCATTCCTAATCTCTATTCTATAGATCTCTAATCCTTAATCATCAATTTCCGTCTCACCTTCAAAAGTGAACTCGGCGGGCCCCGTCATATAGACATGGTTTTCCTCTTCGCGCCATTCTATCTCCAGCACGCCGCCATCCATAATGATGCTGCTACTGCATCCTGCACGTCCTGTCCTGTGGGCCGCCACTGCCACGGCACAAGCCCCCGTACCACAAGCTTGTGTTATTCCACTACCGCGTTCCCAGACGCGCACTCGAATGCCGTCAGGACGCATTTCGGCAAATTCGATGTTTGCGCGCTGGGGAAACGCGGAATGATGTTCCAATCTTTGGCCTTCAGAATCCACATTGTCCACATTGTCAGTAAAGATAACATAATGAGGATTACCCATCGAAACGAAGCAACCATCAAGTTCCATCTCTTCCCGTCGATATTGCGACTCATCCTCAAACAAGGGTTCTCCCATATCTACGGTGACGCTTGTCACCACATTATTATATATATGGAGTTGCAGTGTCTTGATGCCAGAGCAAGTGAGGAGATTTATCGTCGTCTCTCGAGTCAGTCCTTTTTCATATACGTACTTACCCACACACCTACTCGCATTACCGCACATCATTGCCTCCGACCCGTCTGCATTAAAGATACGCATCGTAAAATCCGCTTCGGGGATGGGCGACTTTCCGATAAGCACCAAACCGTCCGAGCCGATTCCTTTATGCCGGTCGCTCCACAAGACGGCCAGCCGCTCTGGACAATCTATAGAATACAATGAAGTGTCAACGTATATGTAGTCGTTGCCTGCTCCATGCATCTTCGTAAAACGGATTGTATGTTTCATTTTGTGCGATATTTTATAGAAAGATGCGACGTTTTGTCTGTTTGTCGCTGCAAAGGTATAACATATTGACATTATTCATTCAAATGCCCGACAAAAAGCTATTTAATAGCCTTCTTTATTGATACATGTCAATCATTATTGCATTTTGTGTTTCTTTTTGGAATGAATATATCGATATACATTGCATTTTGTTGTACCTTTGCACCGAAAACATTGCAATGTGACACAGAATAGGACGCTAACGCATTAATTAGTTTAAGGTATGAAGAAGATTGAAGCAATCATCAGGAAGACCAAGTTCGAGGATGTCAAGGAAGCACTACTCTCCTCGGACATCGACTGGTTTGAGTATCACGACGTGCACGGCATCGGTCAGAGCCGACAGGAACGTATCTATCGTGGCGTTCAGTATTCGACGGATGTCATCGAGCGTGTAGCGTTGACCATTGTCTGCCGCGACCAGTTTGTAGAGCCAACGGTTAAAGTAATCATCGACACGGCCCATACTGGCGAGGTCGGCGACGGCCGCATTTTCGTAAGTGACATGATCGACACGTGGAGCATCCGCACAGGAGAGCACGGGGACACTGTGCTTAGGGATAAGAAATAACAGGATAACAACAAATGACACATTATTATGAACGATATTGCACTTTCACTAGATACTGTATGGATGCTGTTGGCAGCCATGCTCGTGTTCTTTATGCAGCCGGGATTCGCGCTCTGCGAGGCAGGCTTCACCCGCAGCAAAAACACAGCTAACATCTTGTTCAAGAACTTTGTAGATTTCATGTTCGGCTCATTGCTGTTCTGGTTTGTGGGTTTCGGCTTCATGTTCGGTTCAGACGGTGCCGGTTTTGTAGGAATGCCCAATTGGGGCGACCTCTCTTTCTATAAAGGCGACCTGCCTGTAGAGGGCTTTCTTATCTTCGAGACCGTGTTCTGTGCCACAGCTGCAACGATTGTCAGCGGCGCAATGGCAGAGCGGACGAAATTCTCAATGTACGTCATCTACAGTGCTATCATCTCATTATTTATATATCCCATCGAAGGTCATTGGACTTGGGGCGGCGGCTGGCTCTGCAACGATGCGGCTGACAGCTTCATGATGCGGACCTTTGGCGACGTCTTCCACGACTTTGCAGGCTCTGCCATCGTACATAGCGTGGGTGGAGTGTTGGCGTTGATAGGAGCGTTGGCATTGGGAGCCCGTCGGGGCAAATATGCCAAGGACGGCTCCAGCCGAGCCATCCCCGGCCACTCGCTGACCCTTGCGGCTCTCGGCGTATTCATTCTGTGGATGGGATGGTTCGGCTTCAACCCCGGTTCGCAGTTAGCTGCCAGCGGAGCCGTCAACCGTGTGGCCATCAGCCATGTTTTCCTGACGACTAACCTTGCTGCCGCCAGCGGAGGTGTCGCCACGATGTTCGTCACTTGGCTGAAGTACAAGAAACCCTCGTTCTCCCTGACGTTGAATGGCGTGCTGGCGGGCCTCGTGGGTGTCACGGCAGGTTGCGACCTTGTCTCGCCCGTCGGAGCGGTCGTCATCGGCCTTGTCTGCGGTTCTGTGCTTGTCTTTTCGATTGAGTTCATCGACCACGTGTTGCACATCGATGACCCTGTAGGTGCCAGCTCCGTTCATGGTGTCTGTGGCATCCTGGGCACGCTGTTGACTGGCCTTCTCTCAACGAGCAACGGTGCCCTCTACGGTCACGGCTGGGGGTTCTTCGGGGCTGAATGCTTTGGTATCCTCATCATAGACCTCTGGGCAGCTACCTGCGGTTTCTGCCTATTCTATGCAATTAAGAAGATTCACGGACTTCGCGTGGATGCCCGTATCGAGGACGAAGGACTCGATGTTTACGAACATGGAGAACTTTGCTATAACTCATAATCCATCAATAAACAATTCTAAATAGACCTTTTATATGAAACATATTCTCATCATAGCCCTGTCTTTGGCCGGATTGGCCTCAGCGAGCGCACAAGACGAAATAGAAGCGACCATCGCTACAGACCTCGTCAGCCAGTATATTTGGCGTGGTCAGGACCTCGGCGACTTCAGCCTGCAGCCCACTCTTGGCATCGGCTACAAAGGCTTCAGCCTTTCCACATGGGGCAGCGTCGGCATCAGCAACAGTGGTGACCCGAAGGAGGTTGACCTGATTCTCCAGTACGGTTATAAGGGATTCTCTGTAGGCGTGACTGACTACTGGTTCTCCGAAGGTAGTTACTTCAAATATCAGGCTCACAAGACAACACACGTCTGGGAGTGCTTCGTCGGCTACGACTTCGGTTTCCTCTCCGCCTCCTGGTATACGAATCTTGCAGGCAACGACGGTTTGAACGGCAGCGGCGATCGCGCCTACAGCAGCTACTTCGAACTGACGGCGCCTTTCCGCCTTGGAGGTCTCGACTGGGCGGGCGCCATCGGCGTCGTGCCTTGGCGTACGACATTCTACGATGCCAACGGTTTCGCCGTAACGAACGTGAGCCTGCGTGCCACCAAGGAATTCATCATCAAGGAGAAGTTTCATCTTCCCGTATTCGCGGGATTGACAGCCAATCCCAGGTCTGAGAAACTCTACCTCACATTCGGAACATCATTCTCTATTTAATAACCTTCACTGAATTGTCATGGTGCCAGACGCCATGGCAATTCAGTCATAAACAAAACTATGGGCACAAAGTACATCTTCGTCACAGGCGGTGTGGTCTCATCCCTCGGCAAAGGAATCATCTCCGCCAGCATCGGCAAATTGTTGCAGGCGCGTGGCTACAAGGTCACAATCCAGAAATTCGACCCCTACATCAACATCGACCCCGGTACGCTTAACCCGTATGAACACGGTGAATGCTACGTAACGGAGGACGGAATGGAGACAGATCTTGACCTCGGGCACTATGAGCGCTTCACAGGCATACGAACAACCCGCCACAACAGCATCACTACGGGCCGCATCTACAAGACAGTCATCGACCGCGAGCGCCGTGGTGACTACCTTGGCAAGACCATTCAGGTGGTACCGCACATAACTGACGAGATAATGCGGCGGATGCTTCGCGAAGATGTTCAGGACGAGGAGCTGGACTTTGTCATCACAGAAGTAGGAGGCACCATCGGCGACATAGAGAGTGCGCCGTTCATGGAGGCTATCAGGCAGTTGCGGTGGGAACTGGGGCGCGATGCAGTGAGCGTACATCTGACGTATGTCCCTTACCTGAAAGCTGCTGATGAGCTGAAGACGAAACCTACGCAACACAGCGTGAAGGAATTGCAGGGGCTGGGCATCCAACCCGACATCCTCGTGCTGCGCACGGAACGCCACCTCGACGATCACATCCGCATGAAGGTGGCTTCATTCTGCAACGTTGACTTGGAATGTGTGGTGCAAAGCGAGGATATGCCGAGCATCTACGAAGTGCCTGTGAATATGCAGCGTCAAGGACTGGATGCGGCGATTTTAAGGAAAATAGGCATACCAGTCGGAGAGACTCCTTCCATGAAGTCCTGGAACAATTTCCTGGAAAAGCAGCATCACGCCAGCAAGGAGCTTCACATCGGTCTTGTCGGCAAGTACGACCTTCAGGATGCCTACAAGAGCATCCGCGAGAGCTTGAATCTGGCAGGAATTTATAATGACGTGAAAGCGAAAATTCATTTTGTTAATAGCGAAGATATAACGCCGACAAACGTTGCCGAGAAGCTGGCCGGAATGGCGGGCGTCATCATCTGTCCAGGTTTTGGCCAACGTGGCATCGAGGGGAAGGTCGTTGCAGCACAATATACACGAACTCATGATATACCCACCTTCGGCATCTGTCTCGGCATGCAGATGATGGTGATTGAGTTCGCTCGCAATGTGCTGGGATATGAGGATGCCAACAGTGCTGAAATGAATCCAGAAACTCCTCACAATGTCATTGACATGATGGAGGAACAGAAAAACATTACGCAAATGGGCGGAACCATGCGACTGGGAGCCTACGATTGCGCGCTCGTGGAAGGAAGCCGGGCGTGGGAAGCATATAGGCCCAGCCTTCTTATCAAGGAACGTCACCGCCATCGTTACGAGTTCAACAATGCCTATAAAAGTGAATATGAGGCAGCAGGTATGAAGTCCGTTGGACTCAATCCTGACGCCGACCTTGTTGAGATTGTTGAGGTTCCGTCTCTTAAGTGGTACATTGGCACGCAGTTCCATCCCGAATACGCTTCTACGGTGTTGCACCCGCATCCCCTGTTCATGTCGTTCGTTAAAGCCTGTATCTGATATGGAACAGTTGAAACATGAATGTGGCGTTGCTTTGGTGAGGCTCCTGAAACCGAGAAGCTACTACGAACAGAAGTATGGCACATCGTCCTACGGCCTTAACAAGCTCTATCTGATGATGGAGAAGCAGCATAACCGCGGTCAGGAGGGTGCTGGTATCGCGTGTGTCGACATGGATGCCCCTGTCGGTACGGAATATATGTTCCGCGAGAAAGCGATGGGCAAGGATGCTATTACCGAGGTGTTCGAAAGCATCACCGCCAACCACTCTCCCGAGGGAGATGGCGAGGCCGAGTTTGGCTGGCTCAACGCCCAGCTGTATATGGGGCACCTTCGCTACAGCACTACGGGCAAGAGTGGTTTGCAGTATGTGCATCCCTTCCTGCGTCGCAACAACTGGCGGGCAAAGAACCTCTGTCTCTGCGGCAACTTCAACATGACGAACATCGACGAGATATTCACGAAGATGACGCAGCAAGGCCAGTCGCCTCGCATCTACAGCGACTCATATATTACCCTTGAACTGATGGGGCATCGGTTGGACCGCGAAGTGGAACGTCTGTTCGTTGAAGCCAAATCTAAAGGATTAGAAGGCACAGACATTACGCATTACATTGAGGATAACGTGCAGATGGCTAACGTACTACGAACGACCATGACCGACTATGACGGCGGTTATGTAATGTGCGGAATGACGGGGTCAGGTGAGATGTTTGCCATGCGCGACCCTTGGGGCATCCGGCCTGCCTTCTGGCACATGGATGACGAAGTGATTGCCATAGCCAGCGAACGTGCCGTTCTGCAAACCACCTTTGACCTCACTTGCGATGATGTCAAGGAGTTGCCGGCTGGCAAGGCGTTCATCATACACAAGGACGGCAGGTCGGCAATGGAAACCATTCTTGAAGCCAAGCCTCAAGCTCATTGTTCATTCGAGCGCATCTACTTTAGCCGTGGTTCCGACCGCGATATCTATCGCGAACGCAAGCAGCTGGGCCAACAGCTCACGGAACCTATCCTCAAGGCCATCGACGGAGATTCGGAGCACACCGTGTTCTCGTTCATCCCCAATACGGCCGAGGTGGCCTTCTACGGTATGATGGAAGGCTTACTCAGTATGGGCCTGAACGTGCGCAGTGAGAAGGTGGCTTGGAAGGACATCAAGCTACGCACCTTCATCACGGAAGCCGGCTCACGTAACGACCTCGCTTCACACGTCTATGACATCACCTACGGAAGCCTGCGCCCCTACGAGGACAACCTCGTAATCATCGACGACTCGGTAGTACGGGGCACGACCTTGAAGGAGAGCATCTTCAAGATACTCGACCGCCTACATCCCAAGAAGATTGTGATGGTCAGCAGTTCGCCGCAGATTCGCTACCCCGACTACTACGGCATAGATATGGCACGCTTAGAAGAGTTCTGTGCCTTCCGCGCCGCTATTGCCCTCATCGAGGAAAGAGGGATGTGGCAGCTCATCAATGATGTCCATAAGGCTTGTCAGGCAGAACTCCGCAAGCCGGCGGCAGAGCAGAGCAATTGCGTCAGAGCAATCTACCGCCCTTTCACCACGGCAGACATCAACGGCAAGATGGCTGAGATGCTCCGGCCTGCAGGAATGAAGACGCCTGTAGAATTCGTTTTCCAAACCATCGAGGGCCTGCACGCTGCTTGCCCCGAGCACAAGGGCGACTGGTACTTCACCGGACATTATCCCACGCCTGGCGGAAACCGCCTCGTCAACCAAGCCTTCGTCAAATACAAGGAAAGTTTATTGTAAATCATAAATCGTAATTATCGTTATGTGTGGAATAGTAGGATATATTGGAACAAAGAAAGCTTATCCTATTTTGATTAAGGGCCTCAGGCGTCTGGAATACAGAGGCTACGATAGTGCCGGCGTGGCTTTGGTCAGCGACAGCGGCAACCTTAATGTTTATAAAGCCAAGGGGAAGGTAGACAACCTGACCGAGTTTTGCAGCGGCAAGGACGTGTCCGGCTGTGTCGGCATAGCGCATACGCGCTGGGCAACTCATGGCGAGCCATCGGCCCGCAACGCTCATCCCCACTACTCGCAGAGCCACAACCTTGTCATTATTCACAACGGCATCATCGAGAACTATAGAGACATCAAGACTCAGCTCCAGGCCAAAGGCGTGAAATTCGAGAGCGACACCGACACAGAGGTGCTCGTGCAGCTTGTGGAGTACATCATGGTGAATAAGGACCTGACGCCAGTTGAGGCCTTGCAGGTGGCGCTTCATCAAGTGATTGGAGCCTACGCCATTGCCATCATCGACAAGCGCGACCCTCGTCAGATTATCGCTGCACGCAAGCAGAGCCCGCTGGTGGTAGGTATCGGCGAGGATGAATTTTTCCTTGGTTCTGATGCCAATCCTATCATTGAATATACAGACAAGGTGGTTTATCTGGAGGACGGAAACATTGCAGTGCTTCGCTTGGGCGAGGAACTGAAGGTGATAAACATCCTTGGGCAGGAGCAGCAACTGAAGGTCAAGACCGTGGATATCGACCTCGGCAAGATAGAGAAAGGCGGCTACGAACACTTTATGCTGAAGGAAATCTTCGAGCAGCCGGAGTGCCTTAGGAACTGTATGCGAGGGCGCATCAACCAGCAAGGCAACCATGTGGCGCTGTCAACCATGATAGACTATCGCCAACAGCTGCTCGGCGCAAAGCGCATCGTCATTGTAGGCTGCGGCACTTCGTGGCACGCCGCGCTCATCGGCAAACAGTTCTTCGAGAGTCTGTGCCGCATTCCATGCGAAGTAGAGTACGCCTCAGAGTTCCGCTATCGCAACCCCGTAGTGACGAAGGACGATGTGGTTATTGCTATCTCGCAGAGCGGCGAGACCGCCGACACGCTGGCTGCCATCCAGCTGGCAAAGGAACAGGGGGCGTTCATCTTCGGCATATGCAACGCCATCGGCTCCAGCATACCACGAGTCACTGACTCGGGAACTTACATCCACGTCGGTCCGGAAATCGGAGTAGCTTCCACAAAAGCCTTCACCGGACAAGTGACGGTGCTCTCGATGCTGGCTCTGTGTCTGGCTGCCGAGCGGAAGACCATCTCACCAGAGCTCTACGGGCAGATGGTCAAGGAGCTCAGACTGATTCCCGACAAGATGCAGCAAGCCCTCAAGACCAACGAGCAGATAAAACGCCTTGCTCCCATCTTCACCTACGCCAAGAACTGCCTCTATTTAGGGCGTGGCTACAACTATCCCTTAGCCCTCGAGGGTGCGTTGAAGCTGAAGGAGATTTCCTACATCCACGCCGAAGGCTATCCGGCCGCCGAGATGAAGCACGGCCCCATCGCCCTCATCGACAGCGAGATGCCCGTCTTCGTCATCGCCACCCGCGACCGCCTCTACGAGAAAGTCATCTCTAACATACAGGAGGTGCGGGCCCGTGGCGGACGGATTACGGCACTCGTCACCGAAGGAGACACGCAGATTCAGAGATTTGCCGACCACGTCATCTCCCTGCCCGACACCCTCGAATGTTTTCAGCCGCTCATCGCCAGCATCCCTTTGCAGCTGCTTGCCTACCACATCGCCGTCTGCAAAGGCAAGGACGTTGACCGCCCAAGGAACCTGGCCAAGAGCGTGACGGTGGAATAATGTCTCTCGCCGGCCTCCTCTCTCACGGGAGAGAGGGAAATAAACAGCAAATGATAAACGATTAAATAGCAAATAACGTCATGTGTGGAATTGTATCAATTTTCAATATTAAGAAGCAGTCGCGCGACCTCCGAGAGAAGGCACTGCGTATGAGTCAGAGAATCCGTCACCGCGGCCCCGACTGGAGCGGTATCTATTGTGGCGGCTCTGCTATTCTGGCTCACGAGCGTCTCTCCATTGTCGACCCTGAAAGCGGCGGGCAACCCTTGTTCTCTCCCGACCGCAAGCAAGTCCTGGCCGTAAACGGAGAAATCTACAACCATCAGGACATACGCCGCCAGTTTGCAGGACAATATGACTTCCAGACGGGCAGTGACTGCGAGGTCATCCTGGCGCTGTACAGAAGCTTCATAACAGGCAGGCCCTCAGGGCCTGCCGGGGATGAGGCTATAAGCCATTTCTTGGAGCAGCTTTCCGGCATCTTTGCCTTTGCTCTTTATGACGAGGAACGCGATGAGTTCCTGATAGCCCGCGACCCCATTGGCGTGATACCTTTGTATTTAGGCTACGACAACGACGGCACCGTTTATGTCGCGTCCGAGCTGAAAGCCCTCGAAGGGCAGTGCGAGCGATACGAGCCTTTCCTGCCCGGCCATTACATCTGGAGCCGCGAGGGCTTCACTATGCGGCGGTATTACCACCGCGATTGGATGGACTATGACGCCGTGAAGGACAATCCCGCCGCGTCCTCCGCCATCCGCGAGGCTCTCACCGCAGCCGTCAAGCGTCAGCTGATGTCCGACGTCCCCTACGGCGTGCTCCTCAGCGGAGGACTGGACAGCAGCATCGTCTCTGCCATTGCCGAGCGCTTCTCAGAACACCGCGTCGAAGATGACTCTCAGACTCGCGCCTACTGGCCTCGCCTCCACAGTTTCGCCGTAGGGCTGAAAGGAGCGCCAGACCTGGACAAGGCACGGTTAGTGGCCAAACATATAGGCACCGTTCATCACGAAATCAACTACACCATCCAAGAGGGCCTCGACGCCATCCGGGATGTCATATATTACATCGAGACCTACGACGTGACAACCGTGCGTGCCTCAACCCCAATGTACCTTCTGGCCCGTGTCATCAAGTCCATGGGCATCAAGATGGTGCTCTCCGGCGAAGGCGCCGACGAGATTTTCGGCGGTTACCTCTATTTTCATAAGGCACCTGACGCCAAGGCATTCCATGAGGAGACCGTGCGGAAGCTCTCTAAGCTACATTTCTACGACTGCCTGCGTGCCAACAAGAGCTTGTCGGCATGGGGCGTAGAGGGGCGTGTGCCTTTCCTCGACAAAGAGTTCCTTGACGTAGCGATGCGGACGAATCCCGAGGCAAAGATGGCAAAAGCCACTCCCGGCGGCCCCTCAGGCTCTGCCATAGAAAAGTACATTCTCCGCGAGGCCTTTACCGATATGTTGCCCGCAGAGATTGCCTGGCGACAGAAAGAGCAGTTCTCCGATGGCGTAGGATATTCGTGGATTGACACGTTGAAGAGAATCACCTCAGAAGCCGTCACTGACGAGCAGATGGCGCACGCCGCCGAGCGCTTCCCCATTAATCCGCCGCTCAACAAAGAAGAGTATTACTATCGCAGCATCTTCGCCGAACATTTTCCCAGCGACTCTGCTGCAAGGAGCGTGAACCAGGAAGCCAGTGTTGCCTGCTCGACGTCCATTGCGCTGGAATGGGATGCGGCTTTCAAGAATATGAACGATCCCAGTGGGCGCGCCATCAAGGGAGTGCACGAACAGGCATATTGACATTTAATTTAATATAAACAGACTCTATCGTATGAAGGACGCAATATTGATACTGAGTGACGGGACTCTGTTCCACGGAAAGAGTTTCGGATTTGACGCCAACGCCGTTGGCGAGGTAGTGTTCAACACGGCCATGACGGGGTACCCCGAGAGCCTCACCGACCAGAGCTATGCCGGACAAATTCTGGTGATGACTTATCCATTGATAGGGAACTACGGCGTCCCGGAGACGGGAGGCGAGCCTTTGCCTAAATTCATGGAAAGCGAGCGTATTCACGTCAAAGGCCTTGTCGTGGCAGATTATAGCGAGAAGCACAGCCATTGGAACGCCAAGGAGTCGCTCGCCGACTGGCTGAAGCGTGAAAAAATACCGGCCATCACGGGCATCGATACGCGCAGGCTAACCAAGCACATCAGGGAGAGAGGCGTCATGGGGGGGAGAATCATAATTAATGAGGAGTTAAGAGTGAACAATGCAGAACCGGCTGCCGCACCTGGTTCGCAAGAAGATTACGGCGCTATCAATTGGGTAGAGCAAGTGAGCTGCAAGGACGTCATCACATATAAACCTGAGAAGACAATCTCTGAGGCGGCATCAAATGCTTCATTTCCCAAGGTCGTCCTTGTCGATTGCGGCGTCAAGGCAAACATCATCCGCTGCTTGGTGAACAGAGGCGTAGAGGTAATCCGCGTACCTTGGGACTACGACTTCAACCAGCTCGACTTCGATGGCTTGTTCCTGGCCAATGGTCCAGGCGACCCTGAGCGATGCAGCAAGACCGTGGAGCACATCCGCACCTTCCTCAACAATCCGAACGTACGGCCGCTCATGGGCATCTGCCTCGGCAACCAGCTCTTAGCAAGGGCCGCAGGAGCCAAGACATACAAACTTAAGTATGGTCATCGCAGTCATAACCAGCCTGTGCAGCTCGTAGGCACCACCCGCTGTTTCATCACCAGCCAGAATCACGGCTTTGCCGTCGATGCCTCGACGCTGCCCGAGGACTGGGAACCGCTGTTCGTCAACATGAACGACGGCTCCAACGAGGGCATCCGCCACAAGCATTTCCCCTGGTTCTCCGCACAGTTTCACCCCGAAGCTTGCTCTGGACCTACAGACACGGAGTGGATGTTTGACGAGTTTGTGAAGGGCCTCACCCCCGCCCTCTCGGACTCTTCCCATGACTCTCCCCCCGCCCTCCCTGTTAGGGAGGGAGCGGTCACCTTTGAGGGCAGATATCTTTCATCCAGTCTAATACATTCCGCTCCCTCCCTAACAGGGAGGGCGGGGGGAGCGTCCGAGAGGGCGGGGGGAGCGTCCTCCGTCCTCATCCTCGGCTCCGGCGCTCTCAAGATTGGCCAGGCAGGCGAGTTCGACTACAGCGGTGCTCAGGCCCTGAAAGCTTTGAAAGAAGAGGGTGTCCGGTCCATTCTCATCAACCCCAACATCGCCACAGTGCAGACATCGAAGGACGTTGCGGACACGGTCTATTTCCAACCCGTGACGCCCGAGTTTGTGGAACGCGTCATAGAGAAGGAGCGGCCAGACGGCATCTTGCTCTCGTTCGGCGGGCAGACGGCGCTGAACTGCGGCGTAGAGCTTTACAAGAAAGGCGTCTTCGAGAAATATGGCGTCAAGGTCCTGGGTACACCTATTCAGGCTATCATTGACACAGAGGACCGCGACCTCTTCGTGAAGCGGCTCGACGAAATCGGCGTGAAGACCATCAAGAGCCAGGCTTGCAGCACCATCGAGGAGGTGCAGAAGGCAGCCCATGAGCTGGGCTTCCCCGTAATCCTTCGCGCAGCCTACGCCCTCGGAGGCCTCGGTTCCGGCTTCTGCGATGACGACGAGCAGCTGCTGGTGCAGGCTGAGGAGGCCTTCGCCTTCTCGCCACAGGTGCTGGTTGAGAAGTCGCTGAAGGGATGGAAGGAGATTGAATATGAAGTCGTGCGCGACCGCTACGACAACTGCATCACCGTCTGTAATATGGAAAACTTTGACCCCTTAGGCATTCATACCGGCGAGAGCATCGTAGTGGCTCCCTCGCAGACGCTCACCAACAGCGAATACCATAAGCTGCGCGCCCTTGCCATAAAGATTATCCGCCACATAGGCATCATTGGAGAATGTAACGTTCAGTACGCCCTTGACCCTGACAGCGAGGACTACAGAGTCATAGAGGTCAACGCCCGCCTCTCGCGTTCGTCGGCCTTAGCCTCCAAGGCCACGGGCTATCCTCTGGCCTTCGTCGCTGCCAAGCTCGGACTCGGCTACGGGCTCTTCGAGCTCAAGAACTCCGTCACCAAGACCACCAGCGCCTTCTTCGAGCCAGCCCTCGACTATGTCGTCTGCAAGATTCCGCGTTGGGATTTATCGAAGTTCCACGGCGTCAACCACGAGCTGGGCTCAAGCATGAAGAGCGTAGGCGAGGTGATGGCCGTAGGGCGCACCTTCGAGGAGGCAATCCAGAAAGGCCTGCGCATGATAGGTCAAGGCATGCATGGTTTTGTGGACAACCACGAGATAAAGATACCTGACATCCCCGAAGCGCTCCGCCGCGCCACGGACATCCGTATCTTCGCCATAGCAAAGGCATTGATGATGGGCTATTCTGTGGAACAGGCGCATCAGCTGACGCGCATAGACCGGTGGTTCCTCGAGAAACTCAAGCACATCATAAGCATCAACGAGCACCTGCACAGGTTCTCATTCTTGTCTGATTATTTAGGGACTATATCGCATCATCAGGAAGAGACCGGGGCTGAGCTGTCGGGGGTGAGAGGTTCGGGCTCAGAGCCTGCCCCGGAGCTGTACTACGAATTTCTTGAAGCCCTCGAGGAGCCCGAGTTTGTCAGCCTGCTGCTTGATGCCAAGACCTACGGTTTCTCTGACTTTCAGATTGCACGCGCTCTCGGCCTTGAGGCTCACATGACTATGGAACAAGCGGGTCTCGAGGTTCGCAGGTGGCGGCAGGAATTAGGCATCACGCCCGTCTGCAACCAGATTGACACCCTTGCTGCCGAATATCCGGCTCAGACCAACTACTTGTACGTTTCTTATATATAAAATATAAAATATGAAATATAAAATATAAATTTAGACGAATTGCGGAATCAAGCAGGGTGAATTGCCCTATCAAGCAGGGTGAATTGCCCTATCAAGCAGGGTGAATTTCGGAATGAAGCAGGGTGAATTTCGGAATGAAGCCGGCTGAATTGCAAATATGTTTGACTTAATGCAGAAAAGGCGCACGGGATTTTACGAATGAGAGCCTGTGCGCCTTGTTTGTATTAGTAATTATGGGACTCCAATAAATCCTAAGAACCAGTTGGGCCAAAAGGGCGTGATGAAAACCTATGCAGGCTGGGTTAAGCCTTATTTCCCGTTAAGAAATTATTGCTGTCCGCTAAAACTTTTTGAGCACAATACAAATTTAGGTCGAGTTCCTCGCTTGGAACTCGACCTTTTTTGTTACCTTTGTTTTTACCA
>CAJOLI010000030.1 GCA_905235285.1 uncultured Bacteroidaceae bacterium | reverse complement strand
GCTCAACACAACCGGTTGAAATGGCGAATTCAACCAATAGTTTGAGGTGTCCCACCTAGGTGGGACACCTCAAACTATTGGCTCAATCATCCAACGTAAGCAGGGGATTAGCTCTATGCAACTGGTTTGTTTTTGCCAATGATTTCAATGTTCATCTCTGGTCTTATTGGCAGTTGATTGTATGCAATAAGCCTCGCAATGAAATTGCCCGTAACTCGTTGTTTAGCAGCTGCGAAGGTACAAACTAATTCGCACTCCTGTAATTTCCCAGGCATATTTCTTATACCTAACTCACGTTAATAGAACACAGCTTAAGTTCTTGACAAAGTAGTCTGCGAGCTTGTCAAGCCTCTCTCGTGTCTCCTCCAAAGCCTCTCCAAAATCCTCTCCTAAAGGGAAGGACTTCTGCTCCAAATCCCCCTTCCCTTCAGGGGAGGAAACAGGGGAGAGGCTGGCTCTGCTCATTTGGCTTACCGAAAACGTTGAATTCTTTTTCGGGATTATGTTGTATTTTTTCGCTATGAAGACATTCTGGGGCTTAAGGTACGAGTTAAATGATTATTTTCGCAGATGAAATAGTTCTTATAGAAATAAAAGGTATCGACAATGAAAGATTTTATAGGTGAGCTGATGGGAACGTTCATTCTGACGCTGATGGGTTGCTGCAGCGTTGCTGTGGCGGTTCTCTTCGGCGAGTACACGAGTATCTTCGAGATAGGTTTGGTGTGGGGGTTGGCAGTGACGCTGGCAATCTTCCTGACACGGAACATCTGTTGCGCTCACCTGAACCCTGCAGTATCTGTGGCTATGGTGGTAGCGGGTCGTATGAGGGCGCGCAGCCTGCCAGTGTATGTCTCGGCTCAGCTGTTGGGTGCGTTGCTGGCGGGCGCGGTGTTATATGGTTTGTTCGGGGCGTCTATCAGCCACTATGAGGCAGCTCACGCAATCGTTCGCGGTTCGGCGGCCTCAGTGGACACGGCCCGTATGTTCGGCGAGTTCTATCCGAACCCTGGTGATGCTGCCGTGGCGGTGGTCTCGTTACCTTTGGCTATGTGTGCTGAAGGTTTCGGCACGTTCTTGCTGGCGTTGTTCATTTTCGCCTTGACAGAAGACTGCAACGTAGGCCGTCCATCGAAAGACCTGCAGCCGGTATTTATCGGGCTGACGGTGAGCAGCATCATTTTCTTCGTAGCACCATTGACGCAGGCAGGCTTGAACCCCGCACGCGACTTGGGTCCTCGTATTGTGGCATTTCTCGCTGGTTGGCAGGATGCGGCTCTGCCTGACAAGGTAGGGGGGTGGTTCTGGGTATACGTTCTTGCACCAATCATTGGTGCGAGTCTGGCTGCTGCGTTTTTTAAGTTAGTGCTGGAGCCTTTAAACAAAACTGCAAACAAACATTGATAAAATGAATCAGACAAGACTTATCTTTTGCGGTGGTTTCCTGGGAGCAGGTAAGACCACTCTTATTTGGGATGTAGCGCATCGGCTGATGGCTGATGGCAAGCGTGTGGGACTGATTACGAACGACCAAGCCCCTGAACTTGTCGACAGCAGGCTGCTGCGAGAAGCGACTCCGCATGTGGCTGAGGTGGCAGGCAGCTGTTTCTGCTGCAACTTCAACGGCCTGATAGAGGCCATTCGCTCGTTGCGCGAAGATGTGAAGGCAGACGTGATATTGGCGGAACCGGTAGGCAGTTGTGCTGACTTGACTGCCACTCTGGTGCGTCCGCTGAAGAAATATTACAACACAGAGGTCATCGTTTCGCCTCTCACTGTGTTGAGCGACCCTCTGCGTCTGAAGTCTATCCTCTATGGTGGCGATGGCGGTTTGCACGAAGATGCTGCTTACATCTATCGGAAGCAACTTGAAGAGAGTGAGGTAATTCTGATAACGAAGACGGACTTGCTGACAGAAGATGAGCTGAAGAAACTGATCCGGGATACGCAGGCCTGTTTCCACCACACTGAGGTGATGGCGGCAAGCACGATGAACGGTACTGGTGTGCGCGAATGGTTCAAGGTCGTTGCCAACCGTCAAGGCGATGGCACGAAAATTCTGGACATAGACTATGATAAATACGCCCATGGCGAGGCTGTGCTGGGCTGGCTGAACGGCACGGTCTCTCTCTCGGGAGAGAACGTGTATTGGGATTCTGTGCTGAAAGACATCATGACGGGTATAGCGCGTGTCGTGAAGAAGGAGAAGCTGCGTGTAGGCCACATCAAGGTGATTGCAGAGAATGGTAAGCGATACTCAGTGGGAAATATCACGGGCGACGCCGGCACGCTGCAGTTTCGCGGCTCGGCAGGTGTGAGCGACAATGTGAAACTGATAATCAATGCTCGCGTAGAGACGTCTCCTGAACATTTAGATAAGTTGATCCGCGAGGTGCTGGTTGATGCCATCGACGGTCAATATAGGGATGAGGTGTTAGCCTGGCGCTACTTGCAGCCAGGTCGGCCTTCCCCAACATATAGGCTTGACGTGGAAGGTTGAATTTCAAGCCTCTCCCCGTCCCCTCCAAAGCCTCTCCTAAATTCTCCACTAAGGGAAGAATTTCAGCTGTGATACCACATTCCCTTTAGGGGGGATGGGGGAGTGGCTGCCTCTGCTCATTTGGCTTATCGAAAAGGTTTGAACTAAACAGAAATAAAAAAATAGCCCCTAAAATCGGCTTTAGGGACTATTTTTGCGTTTATATACTCGCATGCGCGGCCGCGTGAACATTTTTATATAACTTTGCCACGATATTCAGACATAGTATGTTTATGCAATACGACAAGTCTATCAACAAGATATTGTTGGCAAGTCTGCTGTGCACTGCGTTCGTGAGTTATCCGAACTTGCTGTTCCTGAGTTGGAACTGGCAGTGCGTGGCGGCGGATGGTCGTGCGTGCTATCTGGAGAACATGCTGATACGCCTCCTCTTGTTCTGGTTAATATCAGTAGGAATCCTGTTTTTCAACCACTGCTTTCTTAAGACGGCATCACTGGCACGTCGCATACTGCCTAACGTGCTGTTGTCGATTCTGGCTTTCGGGATTTACAAAGGTATCACGTTTCTTATTTGTGAGGACAGCGACTGTAGGCCGATTGTGCTGACATTCCAATTCTTCGTCCTCGGTATGATGGGGCTGCTTCTGGGTTACACGGACTTCCTTAACCAGATACACGTGAAACGCGAGGAGGAACTGCAGCAATTGCGTTTAGAGAACTTAGAGAGCCGCTACACAGCGCTGACGCACCAGATTAATCCGCACTTCTTCTTCAACTCTCTGAACGGCATCAGCAGTCTGGTGAGAAAAAAAGATGATAAGCTGACGATTTGCTATATTGACCATCTGAGCGACATTTTCCGTTATATCCTACAGAGTGAGAGCAAGCAGCTGGTGGCCCTTGATGAGGAACTGCTGTTTGCCCGCTCGTTCAGCGAGGTGATGCAGGTGCGCTATGCGGGCAAGCTGGATATCAAGATAGATGTGCCAGCCCGCTGTCTGAATCTCTCTATTCCGGTGTTGACGTTGCTGCCTCTGATAGAGAACGTTACGGTGCACAACGTGATAGACAGCGACCATCGTATGCGCGTCGACATCACGATGAATGCCAATACTGAGCTCGTCGTTGTTAACCCCGTATACCCCAAGCAATATAAGCCTGAGACCCATGGTACAGGCCTTTGCAATCTGGAGAAACGCTTCTTCCTGCTCATGAACAACCACATCAGGACGGAGCAGACGGACGATATGTTTAAAGTGATTTTACCATTAAGGGGACTTCTATAGATTCCCCGTTCAAATAATATTCATCATAAAAGATCTGATATGAACTCTTTCGTAAATTTTTCAGCCTCTCCTAAATCCTCCCTTAAAGGGAAGGACTTCTGTTCCAAATCCCCCTTCCCTTTGGGGTAGGGGACAGGGGAGAGAGACAGGCTCTGCTCATTTGGCATAACGAAAACGTTGAAAATTTACAGAAAGATAGTTTATAGAAGCCCCTTAGAAGTCATAGAATGAAAGTTTTAATAATAGAAGACGAGACAGCCGCCAGCGAGAACCTCGTAGCGATGCTGCATGAAGCCGACAGAGATATAGAGGTCGTGAAGGTGTTGGAGAGCGTGGGGCAGACCGTGAGGTGGCTCAGCTCAAACCCTTTGCCAGACCTTATCTTCATGGATATCCATCTGAGCGACGGCTCGGCCTTCACGCTCTTTCAGGAAATAGAGGTCACGACCCCTATTGTGTTTACCACCGCCTACGACCAATATGCGCTAGACGCCTTCGCTGTGAACAGCCTCGATTATCTGCTTAAACCCATCAAGGCTTCAGAACTGAACCGTGCTCTTGACAAGTTCCGCCGTTGGACTCAGAGCGATGTGATGGCTTACCTTCAGCGCATGATGAAGATGCGGCCGGCTGAAGCACCGACTGTGTTCACGACCTCACTGCTTTTGCCTGTGAAGGACAGGCTCGTGCCTGTAGGGATGGACGAGGTGGCGTTTATCTACAGCTCTGGCCGCAAGACTCAGATACACCTGAAAACGGGTGGCATGGTTCCTTACAACCGCTCGTTGGATTCTATCTTCGTCACGCTTGATCCCTCGCGGTTCTTCCGTGCCAATAAGCAGTACATAGTGGCAAGGGACTGCGTAAAGGACATCGTGGTGTGGTTTGATAGCAGGCTGCTCCTACGAATGACTACCGAGGTGCCCGAACCCCTCTTCGTAAGCAAGAACAAGGCTGCGGAGTTTAAGAATTGGCTGACCACGAGTCCTATTTAAAGTAAAAGATTAATTGATTTATGAAAATAACGATTTGTACATGTTCGTCAAGGACTTTCATCAGTAGTGAAGCTGTAGCCAAAGTGGCCGCCTCAGCACATCAGGCGGGCATTGATGTGGAGTTGGTGAGCGACCTCTGTGAGTTGTGCCAGAACAAGGCCGATGCCGTTCATGCGATAGCAGCCACGACCATTGTGGCTTGCCACCCAAGGGCGGTGAAGGGCATAATGGCCTATGCCGGCGAGGATAGCATAGACAGCCTGAACCTCCGCAGCATGTCGGCTGATGAGGTGCTGAAGGCGTTGGGCTTAGAGCCCGCCGAGGTGAGTCATGCAGCCACTGAAGTGTGGAAGCCGCAAATGGCGAAGATGCCCTGCCGGCTGGGCGATGACGCGTGGTATCCTGCTATCGACAAGGACTTATGTGCTGAATGCGGGAAATGCCTTGAGTTCTGTCCGTTTGGCGTTTACGAAATGGTCGACGACCGCATCCGTGTCGTTCGGCCACACAGCTGCAAGAACAACTGTCCGGCCTGTGCTCGCACGTGTCCGGCCGGTGCCATTGTCTTTCCCAAATACGAACGCAGTCCCATCAATGGCGGAGAGCAGCAACAGGAACAGGCCATCAAACTGGATACCAAGGAAATTTTCGCCAAGACCTTGCGCGAACGGTTGGAACAGAGAAAAGGAATATTAAGGAACTAAGAGAATTAGGAAATAAGTGGTTACAGAATATACATCATTAATGAAGATTGGTTGGAGAGTGTTTCGCCAGACTCCAATCAGGTTGCAGTGGAAGTTCGTCTGGAATTTCTGTTGGCCTAATCTGTGGAATATGCACAGGTTCAAGAAACGGCAGAAGCGAAGCGAGCCTTTCTTCCCTGCATTCAACATGATATCAGTGACCGAGACATGCAATCTGGCCTGCAGCGGTTGCTGGGTGACGAAAGGAGGACGCAAACAGCTCACGACGGAGCAACTCGACGGCATCATCAGCGAGAGTCGGCGCCACGGCTCTGAGTTCTTCGGCATCTTGGGTGGCGAACCTTTGATGTACAAGGGCCTCATCGAGATATTCAAGAAACACAACGACTGCTATTTCCAACTCTTCACCAACGGTACTCTGCTTACCGACGATGTGGCGCGGCAGTTGCGGGAGGCCGGCAACGTAACCCCCCTCATCAGCGTAGAGGGTTTGGAGGAGGAAAGCGACCGCCGCCGACACGGAAATGAAGTGTACAAGCGCACCATGAATGGCGTCAGGGCCTGCCGCCAAGCCGGACTCATCTTCGGTCTGGCTGCCAGTATTTGCCGCAGCAATTATGACGAGTTGGTCAACCATGAGCATATCGAGCGAGCTGCACTCGAGGGTGCCGCTTATCTTTGGTATTATATCTACCGCCCGGCAGGAGCCGATGGACGTCCTGAACAGGCTCTGACGAAGGAACAAATACACGGCCTCCGTGACTTCCTAATACGTGAACGCATGAATGCTCCGGTAGTGCTGATAGACGTTTATTGGGACGATGAGGGGCGTGCGATGTGCCCTGGGGCGACAGGCATGAGCCACCACATCTCGCCCTCGGGAGCCCTGGAGTTCTGTCCCGTAATCCAACTGGCTACAGACTTCATTAACTCCGATGCGAGCAATTTGACTGAGCTCTATGCCGGGTCGCAGTTCCTGGCCGGAATGCGTAGGCAGGTGGCACAAACCACACGAGGGTGTATCCTTATGGATAATCCCGAACGTCTGCTGGACATACTGAAAAACTATCCGGTTCAGGAAACTACCACGCGAGGCACAGCAATGCAAGAATACACAAACACTACACATATATGCAGTCATGATATGGAGCCGGACCTTTTGCCAGAGAAGAGCCGACCGTATCGCTGGCTGAAACGAAACTACTTCTTTGGATTTGGGGCTTATGGATAGAAATATTCCACCTACGCTGGAGCAGAGAACACATTTGCGCAAGGCACTGAAAGCTTTCGTGCAGGCACAGCACCCGTGTCCTCCTGTCTCTCTTAGACAATTAGGGCAGCTTGCCGACGCGTTCGTGGCAGAACGTCCGGACTGCACCAGCCTGCGCCCGTGGCTGATGGTGGAGATTAACAACCAAATATGGCTGCCGGTGGTGGCAGGAATACCTCATGAACGCCGACTGCTGATGTTGCCTAAATGTCTGAGCAGATACGGGCAGTGCCAGGGCGAGTACGACGAGTTCGGACTTCTCTGCCACCATTGTGGACAATGTAATATCCCTCGATTGCAAGGCAAAGCCGAACAATTGGGAGGACTCAGCATCGTGGCCGAGGGTTTTACGCAAGTCATAGAACTGATTGAGAGTCGCGTCGTAGATGCCGTAATAGGCGTCAGTTGCCTCGAGTCGCTGGAGAAAGCATTCCCGCTGCTTGTGCGCCATGCTGTGCCTGGATTGGCTGTGGCGTTGAACGACTCTGGCTGTCGGGATACTCATGTCGATGCCGAGTATGTAGAAGAACTGCTCGACCTGCTTAGCTATGAAGCAATCCCCAAACAACTTGACCACGAGGCCATTCGTGACCAGGTCGGTCGGTGGTTCTCACGCTCGGAATTGGAACAATTGATGGGCCCGGCCTCAGATCCAACTCAAGAAATATGCCTCGAGTGGATGAGCGGCGAGGGAAAACGTTGGCGTCCTTTCCTCCTCTCAGCCGTTTGGCAGGCTCTCACTGGGAAGACCGATATGACGGCAGATGTGCAAATGGCAGCAGTGGCTGTGGAGTGCTTTCACAAGGCCTCACTCATCCACGATGACGTGGAAGACCGCGATGTCACCCGTTACGGACAGCCAACTGTCAATGCTCGCTTTGGCGATGCCTTTGCCATAAACGTTGGCGATGCACTTTTAGGCTTGGGCTATCGAATATTAGCGCAGACTGGTAATCCGGAGCTCATTCAGCTGATTGCTGATGCACACCTGAAGTTGTGCCGAGGTCAAGGCGAGGAACTGTTTTGGGACAAACGTCCCCTGACGATGGACTACGTGATGAACATCTTCCGCTTCAAGACTGTGCCTGCCTTCGAAGTGTCGCTTATGCTGGGACTCAGTTGCACAGGTGATTTCGCACATCTACGTTCTATGCTGAAGGACTATTCCGAAGCGCTCGGTATAGCTTATCAGCTGAAAGATGATTTGGAAGATTTCGTTCAGGACAACGAGTTGGCTTGCCGTCCTTCGGCAGCGCTAGCCTTAATGAACGAGCACCCCGCGTGGAGCCAGGAAGAGGTGATGGCCGAACTCAAGCGACTGACCGACCAGTACCACCAACAGGCGCTCGACGCGCTCACCAATCTCAGCGAACTGGAACTTAAGCGACTGCTTTATCAGGTCACAGAAAAGATATTAGGATGAAGATGCCTCTCTTATATAAGGTCTACAAGGTTCTGCGCACAGGTTGGAAACGACTGACGCCTGAGGCGCAAAAGGCTTTGCGGGATTTCGTCGCCTCTCAGAAGACGGCGAATGGCTACGTGAATGCCGGAGGACTTGAGGATACCTACTACGAGCAGTTTGGGCGTATCCTCGAAGCCGTATTCAGCCCCGTAAGACTCCTGTGCATGACAATTCATCTCGAGGTGCCGGAGACGAGAGGACGGGGTACGGTCTATGCCCAGTTCTTCGACTTCCTTGAAAAAGAGAGACGGCTAAGACGGCCGAAAGATATAGAAATAAGCGTTCCTAAAGTTCTGACCACTAACGCTGTTTGCTGCCTGCTGTCCATGAGACATCAGGTTGGTCTGCCTGTTGACAAGGACCATGTGGACTGGCTACGCCAGCGGCAAGATGTGAGTGGCGGCTTCTATGCCAGCGAGCAAGCTCCCGTTCCAGACCTGCTGAGTACCGCCGTGGCGCTATTCACCCTACGCCTGATAGGTGTGCCCGTGAAAGATGCCTCTGCGTTCATTCAAGCTCATTGGCGTTGCGGTGGCGGCTTCTCTCCATCGGTGCTCGATGACTATAGCGACGTAGAATACGTGTTCTACGGGTTGATGGCTTTGGGAGCTTCATGTAAATACTAATTAACAAATTAAACAGGTTAACAAATTAACAGGCCGACCTGAACCAATATGCGAAACTTGAATAAAAACTCATAAACTCAACAATGATAAGTGAACAGCTATTGAAGGAAATGCAGGAAGATGCTATTGACAGGCTTTTGAGAAGTCAGTCCGCTGATGGTATGTGGAGAGGCGCTCTTTCCAGCAGTGCTATTTCGACGGCTGTCAGCGTCTTTGCACTTCAACGTATTAATCCCGACAAATATTCTGTTCACATTCACGCGGGCGTGCAATGGCTCCTCCGGACCATGAAGAGCGACGGCTCTTGGGGTGACAGCGTGGAGAGTCCTGCAAATATGACAGCCACTCTCCTCACTTACGTCTCACTCTTTGCCGTAGGCCAGGCTCCTGCTCAGGCACGGCAATATCTCGATGAACATCTTGGAGGTGACAGCGAAGAGGCCCTCACACACAGCGTCTTGCGCTATTATGGGCGCGACCTGACGTTCTCTGTGCCTATTCTTATGATGTGTGCTTTGGCTGGACTGATTACCGATTGGAAGAAGATTCCTACATTCCCATTCGAACTAGCCGCACTCCCACAGCGCCTCTTCCGCTATCTCAACCTGCCAGTAGTGAGTTACGCTATACCGGCACTCATAGCCATAGGCATATGCCAGATGCGTAAGCGAGGTGGGCTGCTTGCACCCTTTCGACGTCTGTTTGTTGCCAAAGCCATGCGCGTCATATTACGCATGCAACCTGCCGACGGTGGCTTCCTCGAAGCGGCTCCTTTGACAGCCTTCGTCAGCATGTGCTTAGCTGAAAGCGGCTTCCGTGAGCACGAGGTGACGCTACGCTGCGCCGCATTCCTCGTGGACACCGTACGCTCAGATGGCTCCTGGCCTATAGACACAGACCTTTCGGCTTGGCTCACAAGCCTTGCTGCTAAAGTCTTGCCGACAAATGTCTCGGACTATGATGCCCTTGCCACAAAGATTAAGCGGAACGCCACCACAACCGTTCATCCATTTACGGCTGCTGCCCCCGGAGGTTGGGGATGGAGCGACCTCACAGGTTCAGTGCCCGACGGCGACGACACCAGCGCGGCGCTCGTGGCACTACATCATCTCACACACGCCCAGTGTTGTTCGGAGGTAGATAACGGACTTAGATGGTTGATACGCTTGCAAAACAACGATGGAGGAATGCCTACCTTCTGCAAAGGCTGGGGAAAACTGCCCTTCGACCGTAGCACTCCGGATATCACCGCTCATGCGATACTTGCCATGGGGCTTTGGCTGCCCTCGCTTGAAGGTAAACTCAAGAACGAAGTTCTGAAGAGCTTCCAACGTATGATCGCGTGGATGCAGAAAACTATTATCACAGCCTCACAACCACAAGGCTGGACGCCCCTGTGGTTCGGCGATCAGGATGCTGAGGACGAAAAAGCTCCTGTCTACGCCACTGCTACAGCCATCGACTATCTGATGTCGGCTCAGCACCCTGAGGCTACGTCCCTGGCGGAATCGCAACTCGGCTTTATTCTAAGCACGCAGAACGACGATGGAGGATGGGGTGGCAATAAAGGGGTGAGGTCCAAAGTGACCTATACATGTAGGGCACTTGCCGCACTGAAGCATTTTCCTAATCAAAACGAAGAAGTACGGCTGCGAGGCTGGACCTATCTCTACCAGCGTTTCAAGGATGATACACTCTACGACCGCGAACCTGTCGGCTTGTATTTCTCCCGACTCTGGTATTCTGAGGAACTTTATAATGTTTTATTCCTGTTGAACGCACTAAAAGGAACTATTGAATGAACGACAAAAAGATAAAGTGGATAACTGTTGGCGTCATAGCCCTATACCTGTGTCTCCTCATCGGATGGCACTTGTACGACCCCAGTGCCAATTTCACTCTGGCGCAACCTGGAGCCGACCATCGACCTGCAGGCTACGCACGCAAGGCCGATGACGTGCTCATAGGTGAATTCTTCATGAAGGAGGCCGTGAAGCAGACTTCATTGAACCTGACAGGGGAATGGCCTTGCTTCCGAGGCCCTGACCACGACGACCAAATTACCCCGTCGCCGACGTTTAGATGGGAAGATGGCGATTTCAAGGAGCTATGGTCGGTGGCAACAGGCGAAGGACATGCCGCTCCTATCGTGTCAGATGGCCGCGTTTATGTGCTCGACTATGATGAACAACTGAGTTCTGATGCCTTGCGCTGTTTCGACCTCCTCACCGGCAAGCAGCTGTGGCACCGATGGTATCGTGTTCCTATGAAGCGTAACCATGGTTTCTCGCGAACCATCCCTGCTATTAGCAAGAGGTCGGTAATAACGATAGGACCTGAAGGGCACGTCATGTGCTGCGACAAGCTGACAGGAGATATGAAATGGAGCATCGACATGAAGAAACGTTTCGGAACTGAGATTCCCTTCTGGTACACAGGACAGTGTCCGCTCATACACAACAACGAGCTTGTGCTCGCCCCGGCTGGCAAGGATACACTGATGGTGGGCATTGACGTTGCTACCGGAAAAACCCTGTGGGGAACTCCTAATACGGTAGGCTTCAAAATGTCGCATTCATCCGTTATGCCAATGAACCTAAGCGGTGCACTCACCTATGTGTATATTGGTGTCGGTGGCGTCTGTGGTGTTTCAGCTCAAGGCGAAAACTTAGGCAAGTTGTTGTGGAGCAACAGTAAGTGGCAGCCCTCGGTGGTGGCACCTTCGCCACTGCAGATATCCCAGAATCAGATATTCCTCGTCGCAGGTTATGGCGCTGGCGGTGCCCTGCTGCAAGTCGACAGGCAGGGCTCTTCGTGGCAAACCAACATAAAGGAAAGTTATAAAGCTAACGAAGGTATGTCGAGTGAACAGCAGACTCCTCTCAACTATAAAGGCACTCTCATCACCATACTCCCCAAGGACGGTGGTGGTATGCGTGAGCGCCTGGCGATGTTTGCACCAGGCGACCTCCATCACCCAATCTGGACGTCTGCTGCTGACGAGCGCTTCGGCCTGGGGCCTTACATCATCATCGGCGACCGACTGTTGGCGCTGAAGGAAGATGGTGAGCTCTATGTTTATCAGCTGGCATCAAAATCCATGAAACTTATTCGCAAGCAACGGGTTATGGAAGAAGGCGTGGATGCCTGGGGACCAATGGCCTATGCCGACGGGATTCTGATTGTCAGAGATTCAAAGACAATAAAAAGCCTTCAGATAGCGGCTTATTAAGCCATAATTCAACTTGCGCAAGTAGTCAGGAGCTATGTAGTTCTTTAAGTATGGAGCGGGCAAGCTCGAACGATGACTTTAGTAAAGATGTCTGTGTGCAATTAATCAATATCTTCTATAAAAATGAATAAACGTGAATTTCTGAAAACAACAGGGTCTCTGGCAGTAGGAGGAGTGATATTCTCTGTTGCGGGACGCGGGATGTGGAGCATGTTCAAGCGTCCTGATAAGCTCTTCTATGATTCCAAGCGAACGAAAGGCCTGGAACTGCTGAAGGAGGACGGCGAATTCGTCTCACCTTATCGCCGTGTGTTCGGCTTTTTGGCCCCTGACGATGTCTGCGCTATGGAAGTGGACGGAGGAAGCATTTATATTGCTACGCCTAATAATATTTCTATCTATGGACTGAGCGGCGAACTACAGACTAATTTCCCCACTCCAAGCGACATTCGTGACATGGCAGTCTACGATGGAAAGATTTATGCCCTTTTCCCTACCCGTATCGAGATATACGACCGTCAGGGTGAGATGTCAAACGAGTGGGAGGCTTGCAGCGAGAATTCCGACTATTGCTCTTTGGCGGTTTGTCCTAAAGGAGTCTTTGTAACAGACGCAGCCAACAAGAATATTTGCAAATATAACCTTGACGGCACGCTGGCCTGTTTCATCCAAAGTCCCAAAGGCTTCATTGTTCCCAGTTATTGCTTTGGCATAACTTATCTGGACGGCACCATCTATTGCTCCAATCCTGGACGACATTCTGTGGAGAGCTATTCGACCGATGGTCAGTTTGTGGCCTCTTTTGGAAAATCGGGAGCCGAAGCAGGTGCTTTCAGCGGTTGCTGTAATCCTTCTGTTATCACGCCCTCAAACAATGGTGAGTTGCTGACATCAGAAAAGGGGATTCCTCGCATCAGTTGCTATCGAACGGATGGCACCTTCCGTAGTATATTGCTGGATAACAAGGCTTTGGGCGGCGGTCACGATGCCTATGACGTTCGTGTGATGAAGGACAAGCTAATTGTTGTCGGCGGCAACAGAGTGTCTGTATTTCAATATGATAAACGGCTTAGCAGTCTGACGGCGTGCGGACAATGCGATGCTGACTGCCCGTTAAAATTGTAAACAAACGATGGAAAGAGAGAAAATGAAAAGTCCTATGGACCGCAGGAATTTCCTGCGTACGTGTAGCTCTTTAGTAGCAGGAGGTGTAGCCTTGGCAACGGGAGGTTTGCTTGCAACGAAAGCGAGTGCTAAACAGGGTGATATCTTCTGGCAAATTGATCCTTACACGTGCACACAGTGTGGCCGATGTGAGACGGATTGCGTGCTGACGGTGTCTGCTGTAAAATGCTTTCACGCTAACCGTGTCTGTGGGTATTGCGACTTATGCGGCGGCTACTATCGTCCTAATGTCAAGGAACTTAATACGGCAGCAGAGAATCAGTTGTGCCCTACGGGTGCTATCAAGCGTGAATTTGTCGAGGAACCTTACTTCGAATACACCATTGACGAAGCTCTGTGTACTGGCTGCGGCAAATGCGTGAAAGGGTGTACCTCGTTTGGCAATGGCTCTCTTTTCCTGCAGATAGACCAGGATAAGTGTCAGCAGTGTAATGAATGCGCTATAGCCCGAGTTTGCCCCTCTAATGCTATTCAACGTGTAACTAAAGACAGTGCTTACAAATTGAAAGATCATGCGTAGGATATTCTCCATAATCATGGGAGTTCTTGGCACTTCACGCGCCTTAGCTGTAGCCAGGTTCCCTAAGCCTGATTTCACATCAGGATATAGATATCCGGAAATCGTTCATGGTATCCCAAACGAAACGTTCTGGAACGTTCTCGATATCGTGCTGCTCGCTGGTATGATGGCCTTAGTCGTTTGGGCGGCCTACCGCAAGCGTTCCCGTGCTGTAATGGTTACGGTTTCGGTTGTGTCGGTCTTGTATTTCGGCTTCTTCCGCAGTGGTTGTGTCTGTAGTGTGGGATCTATCCAGAATGTGGTTTTTGCCGCCGTTGACTCGGGTTATCATTTGCCGTGGTACGTGTTGCTGGTGTTCCTCCTTCCTATCTTGTTTGCGCTGTTGTTCGGGCGTGTTTTCTGTTCTGGCGTATGTCCTTTGGGCGCACTGCAGGAATTAGTCAACGTGAGGAATTTCCGTTTGTCTCGTGCCGTATCTGCTGCTTTGTCGACAATACCATGGATTTATCTTTCCTTTGCTATCCTTTATGCTGCCACGCGCAGCCAATTCCTAATCTGTCGGCTCGACCCGTTCATTGGTATTTTCCGTCTCGGCGGAGACCTCGGCGTGCTGACCTTCGGCATCGTTTTGCTTGTGATGTCAATCTTTATAGGCAGACCTTTCTGCAGGTTCCTGTGTCCTTATGGAGCCCTTCTTAGCGTGTTTAGTTCACTGTCGTGGAAGAAAGTAGAGATAACCGGTAAGGGTTGTATTAATTGTGCCCTCTGTGGCGTTTCATGTCCAGTAGATGCCATACGTGCTCCACAGGCCAGCCGTACAAAAGAGGAACGGAGTGCTGGCGTAAAGCGCATCATTCTGTTCGGCTTGATGCTGCCTGTGCTGACATTCGGCGGTGCTTTGCTTGTGGGCAGTCAGAGCGATGCGCTTAGCCTCGCGCACAAGGATGTCTATCTCTACGAGTTGCTGCAGCGTCAGGAGGCTCATCCGCAGCAAGCAGAGCCGTTGGAGGTCGAGACCTTCCATGCTCTGGGCGGCAACGTAGAAGAATTGAAAGAGAAAGTTGACGCCATCCGGCACGACTATTTGTTTTACTCTCGTCTCTCGGGAGCATTAATCGGATTTGTCATTGGCTTCAAATTGCTGAAACTGTCGTTGAAACGTAGTCGCAAGACTTACACAATTGACATGGCTCGCTGCACCGTGTGCGGTAAATGTTTTAATTATTGTCCCCAAAACATCAAAACCTCAAAAAATGAGAAAGCTATATCGTAATATTGCCATAGTTACGGGCGTTTTCATCTTGATGCTGGCAGTAATGCTCGGCATGAGTTATTTTCAGATGCGTCAGGTGTCACCCCTTGAGACTGGGGTGATGGAGACCTTAAAGGAACTGAATGAAACGGCAGCTGACAACGAATCGTTGCAACAGCAGATCCGTGAGCTGGATTTACTGTCGCGTAAGGCTTATTTTGTGAAGGATGGTCAGTTGAAGACCGGTATCTACCTGCTGCTTGGCATGGCGCTCGTCCTGGTGGCAAGCCTAAATCTCTATTATAAGGAAACCAAGAATCTGCCAGAAAAGGATTTCGACCCTATAGATGATTGGTTGATTAAAAGCAATGCTCGTCGTTACCTCTCTTGGGCAGCAGCCGGCGTGGCTATGGTAGGCGTCGGACTTATAGCGTTCCAGCATCTTAATTTGCTGAAACCTTCAGGCGAAACGCTTGTAGCTGAGGTCCAAGACGTTGAGGCAGAAACGGCGTTGCCAGAGGACATTCAGCCTGAGGCAGCGACTGATTCGTTGTCTACGGACAGCGTTACGACCGAGGAAATCTCAGACACTGCTGAGGTTGAGGATGCAAAGCCCGAACTGAAGATAGCCTCCAAGGCCTTCAGAGGCAACAACTCTGGCGGTTCTTCGTCTGCCAGGGGGATAGCTACTTCGTGGAACTTGAAGAGCAAGAAGAATATTCTTTGGCAATCGTCTATTCCAAAGCACGGTTATAACTCGCCCGTCATCACAGGCCGCAATGTATTCCTTACGGGTGCGGATGCGCAAGCACGCGAACTATATTGCTATGACGTTTGGTCAGGGGAACTGAAATGGACGGTGAAGGCCGATGGCATTCCTGGTTCGCCCAGTTCAATGCCAAAGGTGAATGCTGATACAGGCTTGGCCGCCAGCACCGTAGCCACCAACGGCGAACAGGTCTGCGCCATCTTCGCCACGGGCGACGTAATATGTTCGGATATGGAAGGTAAACGCTTGTGGGCTAAGAATATAGGTTTGCCCGACAACCATTACGGCTATGCTTCTTCGCTGCTTATGTATGGCAATATGCTCATCATTCAGTATCAGAATAACTCTAATGCTCAGATTCTGGCTCTGAATGCCAAGACCGGTAATACTATCTGGAGCAAGAGTGCTAACGACAAGATTGCCTGGAGTTCTCCTATCATTGCTACGCTTGGAGGAAAGTCAGCCCTTGTGGTGATGGGAAATCCCGCAATCTCAGCTTACAATATCAACAATGGTGGCGAGCTGTGGCGTGTCGAGTGCATGAGCGGTGAAGTTGGCTCCAGTCCTACTGCAGCAGGCGGCGTAGTGTTCGGCGCCAGTGAATATGCCAAGTGCATCGCTATTGACGGGGCTACAGGCGAGACCTTGTGGGAAGCCAGCGACTTTCTTCCCGAGTGCTCCAGCTTGGCCGCCACTAAAGACTTGGTCTTCTGTGCCACGAGCTATGGTATGGTTTGTGCTTACGATGCCACGACGGGCGAGGTCAAGAAGGAACACGACCTGACCACTCCTTTCTACTCTTCGCCTGTAGTCGTCGACGGGAAGGTCTACCTGTTCAGTAATAGTGGCAAGGCTTACATCTTCTCGGCCAGTTCGTTCGACCTGATAACATCGTTTGAGACAGGCGAGAAGACTTTTGCCACACCTGCTTTCACGGATGGTATGATGGTCGTAAGGACCGACGAATCCCTTTATTGCGTGAAAAAGGAATAACGATAGATGAATCATGAATAATAATAAAGAGGTAATCAGGCGCACAACAGACGCCATCATCGACCGGATTGGCACGCGTCGGGATTTGATAATCCCGCTTCTTCAGGCCATTCAGCAGGAATTCAACTACCTGCCAGCTGATGCCATGGAGCGTCTGTATGAGCGTATTGAGATTGACCGTGCGCAACTTATCAGTGTAGCCACGTTTTATTCTCAGATGAGGCTGGTTCCGTATGGCAGGCATACTATTAAGGTTTGTATTGGAACCGCATGTCACATCAAAGGCGCCAACAACGTTTATGATGCTTTCCGTCGTGAGTTAAAGCTCGAAGGCGACAGTATCACCACAGCTGACGGCAGGTACTCTGTCGAGAAGGTTGCATGTCTGGGCTGTTGCGCTCTGGCACCTGTAGTTCAGATTGACGAGAAAATTTTCGGACACGTTCAGCCAGGGCGCGTGCGTGAGGTCTTGGATGAGTTCGAACAGCTGGAGGCTTCGGCTAAGGAACAGGATGCCGAGCCGGATGCCGAGCCTCAGGGCGAAGTTCGTCTGGGTATGGAAAACTGCTGTCAGGCAAGTGGCACAGCCGAGGTTTATGCTGCCGTTGTGGCCGCATGCAAGAATCTGGGCATCAGCGTGCGTATCAAACCCGTTTCCTGCGTCGGAACCTGCAATCAGGTTCCCCTGATTGACGTGGCGACTCCCGACGGCAACATCGTTCGATATCCTAATATCAAGCCCGACGAGGTGAAAGAGATCCTGCTTCATCACTTCCGTCCGTCCAGCCGTCTGCGCCGTCTGCGTAATGTCATTCTCAACCAGATTGACACCTTCCACACCGACCAGACCTGGGATAATATCCTCTTCATCCCTGAGAAGGAACGCACCCAGAGCATCAATACTTTCTTGAAAGGTCAGTTTCGCATATCCACAGAGGGTTTTGGGCATGTCAACCCGCTCGATTTGGACGAATATCTGTCGCAGGGCGGTTTTGAGGCCTTGAAAAAAGCCGTGACAGAGATGACAGCCCTCCAGGTTCGCGAAGAGGTGCTTCGTAGCGGCATCCGTGGCCGTGGTGGCGGCGGCTTCCTCACAGGACGCAAATGGCATCTCGTAGCCGACACATCAGGACGTCCCATCGTCGTCTGCAATGGCGACGAAGGCGACCCTGGAGCTTTCATGGACCGCATCCTGCTGGAGTCATATCCCATGAGAGTAATCGAGGGTATGGTGATAGCGGGCTACGCCGTAGGTGCCAGCGAGGGAATTTTCTATATTCGCGCAGAATACCCCCAAGCCGTCATTCGTATTCGTAAGGCGCTGGACATGTGCCGTCGCAAGGGACTCTTGGGGACTCACCTCTTCGATACCGATTTTGCATTCGACATTCGCGTCTTTGAGGGCGCAGGAGCCTTCGTCTGTGGCGAGGAAACGGCGCTGATAGCATCCTTGGAAGGCAAGCGCGGATTCCCGCACCTCCGGCCCCCTTATCCGGCTCAGAAGGGCTTGAATGGCAGACCTACGCTTATCAATAATGTCGAGACGTTGAGCCAGATTCCATATATCATCCGTCATGGCGCAGACGTCTTTGCCAAGGTCGGCACAGCCGGCAGTCATGGCACTAAAGTATTTGCCCTGGCAGGCAAAGTGAACCATGGCGGACTGATTGAAGTGCCAATGGGCACTACGCTCCGTCGGATCGTTGACGAGATAGGCGGTGGCGTCGAGGGCGGCGAGTCGCTGAAGGCCGTTCAGATTGGCGGTCCTTCAGGCGGCTGCATCCCGGCAGAGCTGTGTGATGCCGAAGTGGATTTCGATTCCTTGAATGATTTGGGCGCCATCATGGGCTCAGGCGGACTGGTTGTGCTGGGTGAGAGCAGTTGTATGGTCGATGTGGCTCGTTACTTCACGTCATTCACCTGCTCCGAGTCTTGCGGCAAATGCACGTTCTGCCGAGTCGGCGTGCGTCGGATGCTCGACATCCTCGACCGCATAACGACAGGCCAAGCGGTGATGGAGGACATCGACCAGCTCGAGCGGTTGGCGCTGAGCATCAGGCGAACGGCCTTATGTGGTCTTGGCAAAACGGCTCCTAATCCCGTGCTTTCCACTTTGCGCTATTTCCGTCATGAATACGAACAGCATGTGCAAGGTATCTGTCACACTGGTTCGTGCAAGCCGATGGTGAAGCTGAGCATTACTGACGATTGCGTCGGATGCACCAAATGCGCGCGTGTGTGTCCCTCGGGTGCTATTGAATATACCCCCTACAAGCGGCATGTCGTTGATACCGAGAAATGTACGCAGTGCGGCTTGTGTGAGGGAGAATGTGACTACGATGCAATAGTCAAGGAGAAAAGATATTGAGGTAATAAGGTTATAAGACGATGAAGATAATAGTAAACGGACATGAACTGGAAGTGAGCGGCCGTCGCGTACTGATCGAGGAGCTGCGCCAAGCGGGCTTCGATATCCCTTCGCTGTGCTACAATGAACGGGCCCGTCATGAGCCGTCGTGTATGGTGTGCATGGTGCGCAACGAGGATGATAATCAGATGATTCCAACTTGTGCCACATTCCCCACCGAAGGCCTCCGCATAGACACTGATTCCGATGAAGTGCAGGCGTTGCGGCGAATGGGTGTTGAACTGCTGCTGAGCGAGCATCGTGCGCGCTGTGGCACTTGTGATAGCAAGTTGACATGCAAGCTGAGGGAATTGTCAGTAAAGATGAAAGCTAAATGGAATCGCTTCGGGCCTTTGCAGCCCGTAGAGCCTAAGGAGCATATTACCATTAACGACCGCTTGTATTTCGAGCCGGCCAAATGTATTCGGTGCGGATTATGCGTATATAATACAGCTGATGGTTTTACCTTCAGAAACAGAGGCTATAATATGCAGGTAGTCATTCCAGAAGAAAATAAAAAGAACGTAAATGAAGAAATTGCTGACTTGTGTCCTACCGGCGCTCTTGCTGTGCGCCAGTTGCACGCTGATTAACGAGAACGGCTCTGGCTGGTCCACTGACGACTGGACTGTCTATCGCGGCGCTCCTTCGCTCTGCGGATATACCGAATGTGCACTGCCCGGAGAGCCTCAGCTGCTGTGGAGCGCAACCACTCAGACGCGCACGGAGGCGGCGCCAATCGTCTACGACGGCTACGTTTACACTCTCGACCGCAAGGGCTGCCTGCGCCGTTTCTCCACAGAAGGAGACTCCGTCCTGATCCACGATTTCAAGACACTTGTCGAGGCCTCCTTCGTTGTGGCTGATTCTGTCTTGTATGTTGGCAGGATTGATGGTCACGTCAACGCTTTCGACCTCAACAGCCACGCGTTGTTATGGGACTTCGAGACTATGGGTCAGATTTCCGGCTCGCCGAATCTGGCGGGCGGGCAGCTTCTCGTGGGCAGTTACGACGGTAGTTTGTATACTCTCGATGCCAAGACGGGCAAGAAGGTGAGCCAGTATGAGACGGCCTACTACATTAATGGCACGGCGGCCGTGGCTGAAGGCGTCATGCTGTTCGGAGGATGTGATGCCTGGCTACGCGTCGTGGACATCGCCACGGGCGTGATGACAGACTCGCTCGAGCTCGACAGCTATGTGCCGGCCTCGCCTGCCATTGTCGATGGTGTTGCCTGTGTCAGCGACTACAACGGAAACCTTTACGAGATAACGCTCGACAAGGGTAAGATAACCAGTCATCGCAAACTGATGGCTTCCGACGCTGACAATTCCGACGCTGACGGAGGTGTAGTAGCGATGCCTACGCTCACGCGCTCCGATGTCTATGTCCTCTCAGGTGAACGCTCTGTCAGTTGCATCAAACGCTCCAGCGGGCAGCTGCGATGGCAGAAGCTGCTCCGCGGCATCACGGGCGTGTGCGCCCCCCTCGTGGCGCGCGACAAGGTCCTCGTTTGCACCAAGGACGGTCACGTCTCGATATTCAGTGCCAAGGACGGAACCGAGCTGTGGCACTTCGAGACTGGCGAGCCTATCGTGGCGTCGCCAGCCATCGTCGCAGATTGTTTTTATGTCTTGACTACTCGTGGTACACTGTTCTGTTTCGGAAAAAATACATTATGATTATACTCGAAAATATCACCAAACGCTTTGATGACGGACAGCGCTCGCTGACCGTTCTCGACCGGCTGTCGCTGCACGTTCGCCAAGGCGAATATATTGCCATCACCGGTGAATCCGGGGCAGGGAAGACAACCCTCCTTTCCATTATTGGCACCCTCTTGCCGCCCGACGAAGGTGTACTGACGATTCATGGCGAGCAGCTCTGGGCCGACGAGCCTGGCACGAAGGGCGCGTCGGTCACCCGCAAGGAGCAGGCGGCCCGTCTGTGCCGCTTGCGCAACAGTGATTTAGGCTTTGTCTATCAGGACCACCGGCTGCTGCCTCAGTTCACGGCCTGGCAAAACATCCTCCTGCCTACCCTGGCCACAAAGGCATCCGCTACGCCAGAGGAGGAGCAGAGAGCGCAGCGACTGATGGACTTCATGGGCATAAGGGCTCTCAAGGACAGCCCCGTTGGCCTGCTCTCAGGCGGCGAACAGACGCGCGTAGCCATCTGTAGGGCTCTCATCAACCATCCGTCTATCCTCCTTGCCGACGAACCTACAGGCCAGCTTGATGCTGAAAATGCCAAGCTCATCGCTGCCCTCTTCCGGCAAGTCAATTCACAGCTGCACACCACCATTGTCATGGCAACGCATTCGGCCGTTATGGCCAAGGCGGCTCAAGCCACCTACTGCTTGTCTGACGGCAAACTAATCTCATAACGCTTCAAAGTTTCTGCCGATGCTACCGCTCATAACAAATAGTCGTAAGTTCTACAGGCGTTTCTATCGCTTGGTCGCCTGCGCCGTCGTCCTGATGAATGCTGTCTTGACGGGCAGCCTCCTGCTTGGCGATTCCGTACGGGGCACTTTGGTGCAGCGCGTCGATGAGAGGCTGGCGGGCACCGAGACCATCATTACCAGTGGTACGGGATTCATGAGCGAGACGTTTACCCGCCATCCGCTGATGCGTCATGCCGAGGGCTTCCTGTTGACGGACGGCTTCGTGTCGGTAGGCCAGACGCTGCTGCCCGTCAACGTCTGGGGCACAGATGCCGACTCGCTGCCTCCCGGCGAAGTGCTCATCAACGAACCGCTCTCAGCGAAACTCGCTGCCGCTTCACGCGCTCCGCTTTCGCCGCACCAAGCGCTCGTCTTACACCTGCCTGCGCTCAATATCGTGCCGTCGGGCAGCCTGTTTGTCAACAAGAGTTATGCCAACCAGATGCGGGTTCAGGTGGCCGGCATCAAGGGCATCGCCGAGGGAGGCAATCTGCTGCTGAAGAACGAGCAGGCACGGCCGCTGAACGTGTTCGTAAGTCGTGAATATTTGTCCGAGGTCCTCGACTTGAAAGGGAAAATCAACCTCGTGCTTGCTAAGGATATCATCACTCAGGAACAACTGGCAGAATGCTGGACACCTGACGTCTCGGGCATCCACATCAGCGACTCTTCACTCACTTGCGACGGCGTTTTCTTGCCTCAGGCCATGGTGGAGAAGCTCACGCCCTCACGCCCTCACACCAATACTGCCTCCACTGCCTATTTCTCATATTTCGTCAACGAGCTATCTTCGCTCAGCACGCCGCTCAACTCCCTCTGCTACAGCTTTGTCACTGCCGTAACAGGGTGGGGCGGACAGCCGCTCGTCGGCCACGATATTATTCTGTCGGACTATGCCGCCGCTCGTTTGCAAGTCAGTGAGGGCGACTCCGTCAGCATGGAATACTTCGTAGCCAGACACCTGAAGAATCTCGATACCCGCCGTAAGTCGTTCCGCGTTCGGCGTATCGAGCCGCTCTCAGCCTTCATGCGCGACAGCCTCCTCCTCGCCGACTTCCCGGGTCTCACCCGCGTCGAGCGCTGCACCGATTGGGACAGCGACCTGCCCATCGACATGAGCCGCGTCACCAAGGCTGACGAGGACTTCTGGCATGCCTATCGCCAGACGCCCAAGGCCGTCGTAGCCTACGATGCCGTCAGTGCCGACTGGGCGAATGCTTTCGGCAGTGCCACAGCCATACGCTTTGCAACGCCTCCCGCTGCCCGTCTGGTGCCGGGAGATGCCGACATTCGTGTCGTTCATCCTCGCTCACAAGCCATCGAAGCAGCCAAGGAAGGAGTAGATTTCGCGGGTCTGTTCCTCGCATTAGGCTTTTTCATCATTCTCTCTGCCATACTCTTGATGCAGAATCCGCTTGCCGAAATGTTCTCTGTGCGCCAAGCCGAGATCCGTCTCTACCAGCAGCTCGGCTTTTCAGACAAGGCCATTGCGCGAAGGCTGTTCCGCGAAGCCTTCGGCGTGATACTTCTTGCTTCGCCGGCAGGCATCCTTGCCGGCCTCTTGTATGCCGGTATTACGCTCTGGTTGCTGGGCAGCGTTTGGAGCGGAGCGACGCAGACAGAAGGCTTTGCGCTCCACATCCACCCCTCGACCCTCCTTGTCGGATGGTTGGCGGCTCTCCTCATCTGCGCCTTCGTACTATGGAGGGTTATAAGCCTCTCCCCCGACCCCTCCCCCAAAGGGAGGGGGGAAGCCTCCCCACAAGCCCCCAAGGGAATGGGAGCACAGCCGCAGAAGTCCTTCCCTTTAGGGGAGGATTTAGGAGAGGCTTCTAAGGGAGGATTTAGGAGAGGCTTCCCCCCCTCCCTTTGGGGGAGAGGTCGGGGGAGAGGCTATTTCCTCTTTACTCTTCTCTCTCTTCTCAACTTTGTGTGGTTCCACAGTATGGCTGTTTTCGTAGTCTGCGGATTATTGTGGGTTCTCACTTGGGGCATGTTTCTCAGGCTCATCGTGGAGCGTCAGTCCTCGGCCGCCGCCCGTTCCGCCTTGAGCCGTCGTAGATTGTCGTGGTTGTCTGTAGGTGCCTCTTTCCGTCAGCATAACTTAGCATATTGGACACTCTCGCTGGGCATCTTCACCGTGTTCGCCGTAGGGCTGAACCGCCCAGATCTCAGCAGGGCAGTGCAGCAATCAGGCGGTTACGACTACTATGTCGACAGCCGCGTGCCTATTCAGTACGACCTTAACAATCAGGCCGTTCGGCGCAAGCTTTCGCTGCAGTCGCTGCCCGACAGTACATTCATACTCGGCTTCCTGCGCCACTCGCAGGACGAGGCCAGCTGCCTCAACCTCAACATGGTGACAACTCCTACCGTCCTTGGTGTCGACCTCAACGAGATGGCTCCCTTCGGCCTCAAACAGCAGCCTCTCCTAAATCCTCCCCTAAAGGGAAGGACTTCTGCAGCTGTACCCCCCTTCCCTTTAGGG
>CAJOLI010000029.1 GCA_905235285.1 uncultured Bacteroidaceae bacterium | reverse complement strand
CCTTTCATCAGTCCGAGCGCCTTCATGCCCTCGCAGATGGTAGTGGCGGCAGCGAGGTGGGCGTCGCGGAAGGGCACGCCGACCTTCAGCGTATCAACGGCGGCACGGAAGCTCTGCAGGTGAATCTCGTAGATGGTCTTCTGCCGCTCGGTGAAGCGCTCGCCCACAGGCATCGACGACGAGAGGTCGCCTGCGTAGTGCGAGCGCGTCTCGGCACCGGCGTCGAGCAGGAAGATATCACCCTCGCAGAGCTCGTGGATGAAGCCGTGGTTATGGAGCACCTGCCCCTGCACGGTGGCGATTGTGGGGAAGGCAAGGGCGTTGCCGTGGCGGCAGGCTACCTCCTCCACGGCGGCAGCGACCTGACTCTCGTGGATGCCCGGGCGCACGGTGCGGTAGGCGGCCAGGTGCATCTCTGTGCTGAGGTCTACGCTCTGCTCGATGAGGCGTATCTCCTCGAGGTCCTTATGGTTGCGCTGCGCTACGATGGCTTTAATAAAAGGAACACTCGCGCCTGAGGGCTGCGCTGCCGGCTCCACGCCGAGCAGTTCCCACAGCCATACGCGGTGGTCGCCGCGGTAGGGCGGCAGGAAATGTATGGGCTGACCTTTGGCACGGGCCTTGCTGATGTAAGCGCTCAGCTCGCTCATAGGGCGCGTGTCGCTGATGCCGGAGGCGCTGGCGCGCTCGTGCAGCGTAGGCATCGTGCCGGTCCAGACGATGTCATCGATGGTCAGCTCGTTGCCGAAGACAATCTCGCGATCCTCGTCAACATCGATGACGGCGGCGAGGTCCGGGTCGTCGATACCGAAGAAATAGAGGAAGGTGGAGTCTTGGCGGAAGCGGTAGGTGTTGTCGGCGTAGTTCATGCCCACCTCGGCGTTGCCGAGGAACAGCAGCAGGCCACTGCCCATGTCCTTCTTCAGGCGGGCACGGCGGCGCAGGTAGCTTTCAGTCTGGATGGTCATAGTGGCTAAAGTAAGTTTGTTAGAGATTAATCAGAGGCCGCAGCGTCCGGTAGCCTCGACCTTCAGGACAGCTTCTCCGGCCGTTCGGTTGGCCTCGCGAGGAAGGTAGATAGGGGCGTCGGGTTGCAGGGGCAGGATGCGGAGCTCCAGCTCGTGGCAGCCTTCGGGCAGGCGCCATAGGCCGTAGAGGAAAGTGCGACCGTAGTAGAAGTTGTCAGCGATGAGCTTGCCGTTGGCGTAAAGGCGGGCACAGTCGCCACGGTAGGTAATTTTCAATAATGACGATTGACGGATGAAGAGTGAAGAATCGCTTGGCAGGGCGATGCGGTAGATGGCGGCTTGCTGCCAGTCCTCCTCGGCCGGAGCTTCGGCAACCTTGGCGCGGCCTTTCTTGATGGTGCGTAAGGGACCTGCGGATTGAACTTTGGAGATGAGAGATGTGAGATCCGAGACAAGGGAGGGCTGTGCTTGGCTGTCCTTGCTCGCTGCGCTTTCATCGTTATTCTCTAAGAAAAGGTGCTCGGCTTCGTCGCGGCTGAGGAGGTAGTAGTTCTTATAGACAGGCTTGGCGGTGCCGCGAGGTTTGGCGTTTTTGAGTGTCTTGCCGTCGGCGAAAGCGAGGGTAGCAGGGATGCCGGGCACCTGCATAAGGTAGGTCTTGCCGTTGCGCTGAGCCACGAGTTGGGCGGTGGCGTAGCGCAGGCCGGCGACGTTAACAGGGAAGATAGCGGAACAGCCGGCAGGAATGGTGAGGCGGGGCAGGGCGATGCCACAGGCGCTGAGCTGGACATCGCGCTTGGCCGTGAGGTCGGCGAAGCGCTCGTAGTTGTTGACGAAGATGAAGGCGGAGCCCTCGCTCTGGCGATAGCTCCAGCGCAGGCCGCTGTCGTCACCTTGCTTCAGGTCTTGAGGGGTAGGGAAAACGGACGTCATCGGCGCCAGCAGCTCGCCGAAGTCCTGCATAAAGAGGTGAAGAGGTCGAAGACTGAAATACTGAGGGTAGGTCTGACCGAACTCGCCTAATGGGGCCTGAAAGTCGTAGGTGCAGACGGGCAGGTCGTTGTTGGCGGTCGAGGGCGAGGTCTGACATTCGTTGAGGGTTGTCAGCGTGCCTTCAGGGTTGGTGCCGCCATGGTACATATAGTAACCGAGGAGGTTGCTGCCGCTGCCCAGCTTGACGAGGGCCATGGCGTAGGCATCTTCGGGATAGATATATGGCCGACGGTGGTAGGAGGTTGCCATGCCACCGCCGAGCTCGCAGGTGAAGTAGGGGTACTCCGTCACATTCACGGCCTCGCCTGTGAGGGAGGAAGCGGAAGGTGCTTGATTGGATGAAGGATTACTGACAAGAGAGGTGACCGCTCCCTCACTGACAGCGGGGGCGGGGGAAGAGTCTGGAGCTCCCATATTGGTGGCCGGCTTTACCTGGTTCTTGAAATTGAACGCCTTGTAGTAACTGCCGACACCTTCGTTGGTGCTATGGTCCCAGAAGCCGTCGGCGTAATCGCCGAAGAGGGGTATCATCTCGCCGAAAGGCATGGGGGTGGTGAGTTCGGGCCAACCTGTGCGGGTGTAGAAGGGAAGGTCGAAGCCAACCTCGAGGGCGATGTGCTTCAAAGCCAGAAGGTAGGAGGCCGGTCCGTAGTATTCGTTGTCAAACTGTGCGGCAATGACGGGGCCGCCGTCCTTCCACTGAAGGCCTTGTACCTGTGTGAATATCTGACGGTAGAGGCGGGTGGTGAAGGCGAGGAAGGTGCTGTCCTGCGAGCGCACCCTGCAGTTCTTGCCGAACAGCCACTCCGGCAGGCCTCCGTTGCGCGCTTCGCCGTGGCACCAAGGTCCCATGCGTAACACTACGGGCATACCCTCGGCCTTGCACACCTCGAGGAAACGGCGCAGGTCGCGCTGGCCGCTCCAATCGAAGATGCCTTCCTGCTCCTCGATATGGTTCCAGAAGAGGTAGGTGGCGATGATGGTGACGCCGCCAGCGCGCATCTTGCGTATCTCGGCTGGCCATTCGCTGGCCGGAACACGACTGTAATGTATCTCGCCCATGACAGGACAGACGCGGTGACCGTCGATGATGAGGCTGTGGTGGTCCCAGGTGATGGGGGTGCCGAAGGGAACGGAAGGTTGGTTGGCAGCCAGAAGTTGGGCTGTCATGATGACGGTAGTCAGTGCTGCCAGAAGGGTTGCTGATCTTTTCACTTTTGTGATGTGTTGGGCCTGTTTTGTTGTGAAACAGAGATGTGTTAAACGATGTCCTGTAGACTTAGACGCGCCATGCTCTCGGCGACGGCGTTCAAGGATGTACATTCGTCGCGGGTGATGGTGCGCTCGGGGGCGGTGCCGGAGGCGAGGGTCAGCAGCAAGAGATGTCCCTCGGAGCAGTGGTCGATGAGCCCTCCCTGTGGCTTGTGGTAGTCGGAGAAAGGCTCGTTGCACAGCTGTATGCAGAAGAGATTCTCGAGGAGGGCTTCATCGCGAACGCGTTTCTCGAACTCGCTGATGAAGGGACTGATGAGGACGTGGCCGCTGCGGGCGGCGAGGATGCACTCGTTCATATAGGCGCGACGTTGCTCTGGGGTGAAGTAACGGCGGACATGGACGGCCGTAAGCGGGGCATCGAGGAGGCGTAGCTGCCCGATGGATGAGAAGGTCCAATGGGCGTAGCGGACACCGCGCTGCACGGCGAACAGGGTGGGATGTTGTCGGCGAAGCAAGAGGCGCCGAGGGTTGTCGCGCACATAGTCGAGCATATTCTGCAGCTGGCCTTCGTGGGTAAGAAGGCGATCATGGTAGCCTTTCTCCCAGAGGGGGGCTGGAGGGGAGGAGGGATCGCGCGAATACGCGCGACACCGAACCGAAGAATCCCCTGCCTGCATAGACGAAAAGGAAGACGTTGAAGAAAATGCGCCGCCGGAGGGGGAGGAGGCCGGCAAAGAGAGAGCAGAGGGGGAGGCCGGCGAAGAGGGGGAGGAAGAGCCCGGCAAAGAGAGGGCAGAAGGGGAGGCCGGCAAAGAGAGAGAGGAGGAGGCCAGCGAAGAAGGGGCGGAAGAGGCAGGCAAAGAGAGGGCGGAAGGGGAGGCCGGCGAAGAGAGAGCGTTACTTTGGTCAGGTGCGCCGCATATTTGCGGCGAATACAGCCTGTGGAAGGCCTTGGTGCCCCCTATCATGAAGCCCCGGATGACATCGCCAAGGGCGATGTCCATCTCTTGGCGAACGAAGATGATGCCGTGGAAATGGTCAGGCATCAGCTGACATTCTATGAGGCGGATGTCGCGTTGGCATGGCTGCCCCGTCTGGGCAGTCTTCTTTGCCGCCAGCTGGCGCTGGATTTCCGGAATCTGATACCAGCAGCGCAGGACTTCTTCGCCTAAGGGCGTTGGTATGATGGCGGCCTCGTTGGGGCCGCCGCCAACAAGGCGGCCAAGGAGTGGCCTGCGACCCTCGGTGCAGAGGGTTATAAGGTAGATGCCGCGGCCGTGGTAGTCGTGGTGGTGGCTGCGCTGATGCATCTGCGGCACAGGGCGGGAATCGCGAGGTTTAAATGACATATTTCTGAAAGGCGCGCGAATACGCGCGACACCGAACCAAGGAATGAACGAAGGAAGGAGGATGAACGAAGGAAGGGCGGAGCAAGGGAAGAACGAAGGAAGGGCGGAGCAAGGGAAGAACGAAGGAAGGAGAATGAACGAAGGAAGGGCGAACCAAGGGATGAACGAAGAAAGAAGGATGAACGAAGGAAGGGCGGAGCAAGGGAACCAAGGGATGAACGAAGGAAGGGCGGAGCAAGGGAAGAACGACGGAAGGGCGAATGAAGGGACGAACCAAGGGATGAACGAAGGAAGGGCGGAGCAAGGGATGAATGAGGGGGCGGGTGCTTAGGGCTTGTGACATTCGTTTATCTTCTTGTGCTTGCTGATTTGCTCGTCGGTCTCGGGGAAGTGCTCGGCGAGGAGGGCGTAGAGGTCGGGGTCATAGACTTTGAGCTCCTCGCGGGTGTTGCACCAGTTGTGCTTGCCGTCTGGGTGGGGCATTTCCGCGTTGACGTTGAACCAGTCCTGCACGGCTTCGGCGAAGTATTCCATGTGGTCGGTGATGCGGTAGGTGCCATCGAGAATACCGCGGGCTTTGGCGTTCTCGTAGAGCTGCTTCAGACGTCCGTCGAAGTCCGGCTCGGCAATCATCAGTCCGATGCAGTGTATGGCGTGGGCAAACTCATGGATGAGGATGTCCTCGGCGTGGTATTTATCAATCTGATAAGCCAATACGTTCTCCTCGGCACAGGACGTCAGCGGCTCCTCGATGGTGCCGCCGAGGCCGCGGGCACGGAGGTCCCAGTTGAGGGCTGTGTCGTTGACCAGGTAGCGATGCTCAGGGATGTCCGTAGTGCCTTCGTAGCGTGCCATGATGGCTACGCGGGCGTTGGCTTTAATCATGGCTTGCAGTACCTCGGGCTTGAGCATGCAGGTCATGGCATACAGCGTGCGGTGGGCAGCCACGAAGGCCGAGTCGGGCACTCGCCACGATGAGACGAGCGGCAGTCCGTTGACATCGACATATTTCACGTAGAAGGAGTCGAGACCGAGGCTGTCGGGGGGGCGAGATACAACAAGAGACTCACTCTCCAGCGCCTCCATTGCAGGAAGGGGAGTGGAATGTTTGGCGGGTTGGTTGCAGGCTGCCAGTATTATGGCTATGAGAAATAAAAGCTTTTTCATACGTAATAATAAGATTACAGCCCCCTCCCCTTGCAAGGTTGAGGCGGGGAGGGGGTTGTTGGGGGCTTTATTTCATATATGTGTACCTATAATCCGTCGGGCTGACGAGCGTCTCCTTGATGACACGAGGGATAATCCAGCGGATGAGGTTGAACTCGCCGCCGGCCTTGTCGTTGGTGCCGCTGGCACGTGCTCCTCCGAATGGTTGCATACCGACGACGGCGCCCGTGGGCTTGTCGTTGATATAGAAGTTACCTGCGGCGTAGGCCAGGCGGTCGGCAATCTTCTCCACGGCCAGACGGTCGCGACCGAAGACGGCGCCGGTGAGGCCGTAGGGCGATGTCTCGTCGCAGAGCGCTGCCGTCTCTTCGACCTTCTCGTCGTCGTAGGGATATACGGTGATGATTGGGCCGAAGATTTCCTCTTCCATCGACTTGAAGTGCGGGTTGGAGGTCTCGATGATGGTGGGCTCCACGAACCACCCCACGCTCTTGTCGCACTTGCCACCGGCCACGACCTTGGCGTCGGGGGCTGCCTCGGCGAAGTCGATGTAGCTCTTGCACTTATCGAACGAAGCCTCATCAATAACGGCGTTGACGAAGTTCATCGGGTCACAGACGTCGCCCATCTTAATCTCCGCCATCATGCGCTTCATGTCTTCTAAGACACCAGGCCACAGGCTCTTGGGGATATACATACGACTGGCGGCCGAGCATTTCTGACCTTGGAACTCAAAGGCACCGCAGAAGGCAGCCGTTGCCACGGCTTTCGGGTCTGCTGAGGGGTGCACGAAGATGAAGTCCTTGCCGCCCGTCTCGCCCACGAGACGAGGATAGCTGACATAGCGGTCGAGGTTGGAGCAGGCCTGGCTCCAGAGGCTCTTGAAGGTGGCGGTAGAACCGGTGAAGTGTATGCCGGCGAAGTGCTTCGACTCGGTGCAGACCTTTCCGATGAGTGCCCCGCTGCCCGGCAGGAAATTGATGACGCCATCGGGCAGACCAGCTTCCTTGTACAGCTGCATCAGGTAGTAGTTGGAGAGGAGCGACGTGGTGGAGGGCTTCCATACGGCTACGTTACCCATCAGCACGGGTGTCATGCAGAGGTTTGAGGCTATTGACGTGAAGTTGAAAGGTGTCACGGCCAGCACGAAGCCTTCGAGGGGCCGGTATTCGGTGTGGTTGATGTTGCCAGAGCCGTCCTTGGGCTGCATGGCATAAATCTTAGAGGCGTAGTGCACGTTGTAGCGGAAGAAGTCGATGGTCTCGCAGGCCGAGTCAATCTCAGCCTGATAGAAGTTCTTGCTCTGGCCGAGCATGCAGGCCGCGTTCATGATGGGACGGTACTTCGTGGCCAGCAGTTCAGCCATCTTCAGGGCGATGCCGGCGCGAACGGTCCAGTCGGTACGTGACCACTCCTGCCATGCCTTCATGGCCGTCTCGATGGCCAGGCGAATCTCTTTCTCGCCGACCTTGTGGTAGGTGGCCAGCACGTGTTTGTGGTCATGCGGGCAGCGCACCTCACCGGTGTCGCCGGTGCGGATCTCCTTGCCTCCGATAATGATAGGGATGTCTACTATGATGTTCGATTGACGTTCAAGCTCTGCTTCGAGAGCGATGCGTTCGGGTGAGCCTTTGAGATAGCCTTTCACCGGTTCGTTGGCCGGCAGGGGAAAGTTGATGATTGAATTACGCATAATGTAAGTTTTTAGTTGTTTATTAGAGTAAATGACGTTGCAAATATACTAAAAAACTTTGGGCGGGTAAGCTTTTGGCTGCATTTTTTATGTCTTATGAGACAAAAATTATTTATGCTTGCCAAGTTCCCAAAAGGCGACAGCAGACGCAGCTGCTACGTTGAGCGAGTCGACGCCGTGGCTCATAGGTATTTTCACGACGTAGTCGGAAGCAGCGATGGTGGCGGCTGGAAGTCCGTCGCCTTCGTTGCCCATGATGATTGCGAGGCGCTGTTCGCAGCTCAACTTGGGGTCGGACAGCGGAACAGACTTGTCGGAAAGAGCCATCGCTGCCGTTCGGAAATTGATGCGATGGAGGTCGTTAATGTAGTGTTTCTCAGCTATATGTCCATCGTCTATTGAAGCGTTACCCCAAGTCCATGGCACAAGGAATACGGTGCCCATAGACACTCGCACAGCTCTGCGGTTGAGGGGGTCGCATGACGTAGAGGTCACGAGCACGGCATCGATGTCCAGCGCTGCCGCCGAACGGAAGATGGCGCCGATATTCGTGGAATCAACCACTCCGTCGATGACGGCTATGCGCCGTGCTCCGGCGCAGACCTCCTCTATGGTCTTTGGCCGTGGGCGTCGCATGGAGCAGAGGACGCCGCGCGTGAGCGTGTAGCCCGTCAGTGAGGCCAGCAGCTCGCGCTCTCCGGTGAAGACAGGGCAATCGCCGAGGCGCTCAATGATGTCGGCCGCGTCGCCGCTGATGTGTCGCCGTTCGCAGAGCAGGGCTGTAGGTTCGTAGCCAGCGTCGAGGGCTATGCGTATGACCTTAGGGCTTTCGGCGATGAAGAGGCCTTGGTCGGCATGCAGTCGGTTGCGCAACTGTGCCTCGGTGAGCGAGGCGAAGGGTGCGATGCGCGGGTCGTCGAGCGAGGTGATTGTGATGATGTTGGCAGTGCAGCTCATGTCGTTCTATGTGTCAATGCTTGACGCCTGTTAGGTAAAAAAAAGCAACCGGTCGCATTGGCTTGTCTCACCGGTGAGACAGCGCAATTCGACCGGTTGTGTAAGTCTGTCTCACCGGTGAGACTGCGAAAGTCAGCTTGGTGGCTTTTGGCTTTATAATCTCTACAATTGGTTGATGACCTTCATCAGCTGTTCGCCCAGGCCGATGGTGTAGCCTTGCTGCACAAAGACGACGCGATTGAATGAGTCGCATATCATGAAGATAGGCAGTGATGCCGAAGGCAGGTGTTGCTGTTCGACCGCTTCACGCAATATCGTGCCGTCTATGTCGCAGCCCCAGCAGACTGTCGCGGGCAGGCTGTTGAACTCGTCAGCGTTGAAGCGGGCGGCGGCATCTTGGTCTTGGAAGAGGAGCACTATGCCCCGTCCCCAGTTCTCCAGTTTGTCGCTGACGAGGGCTATGTCGCGCAGCGCGTGGTTCGTAGGCTCGTGGTTGGGAGCCACTATTCCGAGCACGTAGTAACCGCGCCCACAGGTGGCGAGTAGCGAGCGGGCGGCGCCAGCGGGCTGTGCTGACTTGGCGCCTACGGTGAGGGGCTGGTAGAGATCCTCGGCATTGAGCGCCCCTATGACTGCCACTGCATCGGTGCTCTGGCGGAGCTTGATAGGTAGTGAGGTGGTAGCACCCTCGGCAATGTCGAACGTCTGCATGGAGGTGAGCACGCTGCCATCAGCCATACGTGTTCCTGTGGTCAGGACGTAGGTGCCTGCGTCGAGGCTGATTCCCGCGGCAAAGGTATTGTCGAAAGTGGCTTCATCGGGATAGGTAAGCAGCTTCAGTCGGTTGTCGTCAACGAGGCGCGAGATTGTGAAGTGGATGTAGTATTTGGCATCTGGCACATACTTCGTAGGAGTGAAGGAGAGTCGCAGCGTGCCTTGTGGTGCCACAACCTCCGTCTCGTCTTCAAATTTCACCTCAATCCACTGCTCCTCGTCGTTGAGATATTCGACTTTGTCATTAACCTCGTTGATGCGAGCCGGTACGCCTATCGAACGGCAGGCGGCTACGAAGAAGATGTCGCGCCCGAGGGCATCGGTCTTGCGGCTGTTGAAGACGCCAAGAGGCGTTATGCGGAGGCGCTGCGGGTTACGGCCTTCTACTATAGTTAGGCTGTCGCGAGTCCAGGTAATGAGCTCTTTTAAGGTGAGTGAGGCAAAGGCTTTGCTGAGAGTCGCTTTGAATGGAGTGAGGCGCTCACGTTCGATGCGGGGCGAAAGCAGGCATGCGAGTCGTGGTTCATGCGTGTCGCTACGTTCATTGAGCATTGAGGCTATGGCCTCCGGCACCTGAATATTATCTATGAGCACTTCGGTAGTGACGTCTTGCAAGTCTTTGTCAGGAAGTATCTTGATTAGCGTTTCGGCCAAGGCTGCCAGCCCGAGTGCTGTCGCGCTGTCGATGAAAGCTTCTATCACGGCATGATTGCCGCGAGAACGCTGGTCGGGCATTGTAGCTTCGTAGGCAGCACGTATGCTGTCTTCGACTGCCAGCCGGCTGTTGTTCGCAGCGCGTTGTTCATCGGTTACCTCCGGTTTTTTTGCCGAAGGAGCAGGTGGCACGATGTCGAAAGTGCTCTCTGGTAGAGCCACGACATCAGCCCGAGGCTGTAGTGTCAGCGTAACGAGGCTGTCGCGCCTGAAACTGACTTGGCTGTAGGCTATGGCTTCTGACGTAGAGGCCCATATGAGCATATCGCCAAGCCCTGCCGTCAGAGAGCAGTGTCCGTCGGCATCGGTCTGAGCTCTGGCTACGGTGTAGAACTCGGCGTAATTGTATAGTTTAAATTCCACTGATGCCCCTTCAACGGCAGCCCCGGCAGAATCCTGCACGCAAACGGTGAGGCGTCGTGTGGGAGCATAGTTGGCTGTGACGTTAATCTCTGTCAGGTTGTGCTCTTGCTTTACGATATCTTCTGGTCCTGAATAGTTTCCGAAGACCTTTGTGTGCATGAGCATGCCGCGTGAAGCACTCTCGTTGAACCACCCCAAGTCAAGCACAGGCTCAGGCTCACAGGCTCCAAGGAAATGCCATGTGCCGTCGGCCCAAGCCTCAACCCAAGCGTGGTTGTCGTCGGTGTGAGCCCATCGTGGGGTATAAACCTGGCGTGCAGGAATGCCTACGGTGCGGAGCGCAGCCACCAGCAGTACCGATTCCTCTCCGCAGCGGCCGTAGGCCGTACGCACCGTTGATGCCGGTCCGAGCGTTCGCGCACTGGTGGGTCGGTATGTAACGTGTTCGTGACACCAATGGTTCACTTCGAGTATGGCCTCTTCCATCGAGTGTCCAGCTACGCGTGCAGCCAGTTCGTCATAGTAGCATGTGCGGAAGTCATCGAGGTCCTCATTGTTGACTCGCGGCGGCAGCACAAAGTGGCGGAATTCGCGTTCCGGCACCACCTTTCCCCATGGCATTTCAGCTCTGGCGCGCAGGGCTGTTTCAACCTGTCCGGCGAAGTAGGAGCGTGAATAGTCGATGCTGTCGGGCAGTGACATATTGGCGTACAGGAAGTCGATATAGTGATCTGCTGAGGGTGTGTTGCAGGCAGTGATGACAGCCGTCATCAGCAGAAAGACAGCTAATTTTTTCATTTGGGATATTGGCTGTTATTTATTGAGCAGAAAGATTAGTAGGTGCATAAGCAAAAACCCAGGGCAAGCACCCTGGGCTATGATTGCGCTGCAACCATTATCCTTTCTGCAGCCACTGGTCGGCTTCTTCGTAAAGTTTGGTAAGATATTCTGGTCGGCTCTTACCGGGCAATTCTTCGAGAATTGTCGTGCACGACTCAATGAACCACTCGCCGCTGGTACGGCTGAGCCGGTAGATGTACTGCGAGTCGCCGGTCTGGTTAAATGTTGCTCCTGCGATTTCCGTCTTCACGGGGAATGTGGTCTCGACGATGGCTACGGCGCGGTTGCCGTGAGTCCATACTAAGCATGCATGGACGTGGTATGGGATATGGTCGGTGCGAGATTCCAGAGCTTTGGTGAATTCCTCCACCGAACCCTCAAACCATGATGCTTTCACGTAGGCATTGGTCGTGTAGCATGCCAACATCTGCTCCCATAACTGGTTGTCGCGGGCAAATCGTTCGAACGTGAGAAGGCGCCGCACGGCCTCTTTCTCGCGCCGCGATTCAAGACCTGTATGGACAGGTCGCTTGAGTATTAAATTAGTGTTCATAAGGCTTTGTGTTTTGCTATCTTTAGTTTGCAAATGCAAAGATACACATTTCTTCGGATTGGCATCACTTTTATAGAAAAGATTTACATAATTTAATACTCTAATCCTTATTTCTATGCAAAAACCCCTGTCAGGTGGTGGCCTGACAGGGGCTTTTACGTTTTTAATCACACATTAAATAATATATGTGCGCGCGTGCGTGAGAATTAATAGAACATATAACGCTTGTCCTTGATACCAGCTTTGTCGTAGAGCTCCTGCATGAAGCGTGAAGCTGCCCGCATGGCTTGCTGAGTCACTTGATTCCCGGCCATCTTCTTGGCGGCATCGTCGTACTTCGCACCATTGTCGGTATCGTTGATGACTTTGAAAGCGTAAACTCCGGAGTTGCCCTTGACGCCCTTGGCAAACGAACCCTTGGCGGTCTTGGCCACAGCGCCTGCGAGTGCGCTCTCGCTGGCACCTGCGCTCTGGATGAAGACAGGTGCTCCGAACGTGATGTGGCGCACGGTGTCTACAGGTGTAGCACCAGTGAGCTTAGACACGGCAGCCAGATCGTTGGCTGATGACATCATCTCAATGAGCTTGGCAGCTTTCTTGTCGCGGATAACCTCAGAACTGATGAAGTCATTGACGCTCGCTTGTGTGCGATACTCGCCGTTGTTCTTGTCGCTGAGCATGACTACGAGGAGGTGATCGTTGTTGCCTACGGTGTAGATGTCAGAAACGTCGCCCACCTTGGTGTCCTCGTTGAACAGCCAACGGAATGCTTCGCGAGTGGAGCTGAGGCCTGCAATGTTGTGCTCGCTGGCCGACAAGCCTTCGCGCTGCTGCACCATATAACCGGCCTTGAGAGCGTTTGCTTCGACGTCCTCGATGGTCTTGTTAGCGGCAATGAACTGTGAGAAGTCGTTGAATGTCTTGTTGAAAGTGTCGTTAGAGAAGTCGAGCGGGCGCTTAACGATAGCGACCTGATACTTCTCGACGGGAGCACGGCGGTCAGTGACGCGCAGGATTGCTATGGCATTGCCGTTGAGCTTAACCTGCTGTGTCGTGCCGACGGCCTGTGTTGACAGGGCGTTGATGAATTTCTGGTTGTTCTCGTCGAGTGTGGCGGTCTCATACTGAGCAGAGCTGATCCACTGCTCCTCGCCCGTCTGGTTGAATTTCTTTGCAATGCTGTCGAAGGGAACGCCTGCGGCGAGCACAGTCATGATGCTGTCGGCGGTCTTCTTGGCATCAGCCTCGTCGCTTCCGCTGACGCCAATCTGGCGGAACTGTATGCTGTCGGGCAGTGTAGTCTTGGCAATGAGGCGAATAATGTTCTGAGTGTTGTCCTGAGCGTTGATGTAGGGACCTTTCTGCTGCCCTACGGCAATGGAATCAATCTGTGCTGCAATGTCAGAAGGCAGTGCCACGCGTCGTACGGGCAGAGGGTTATAAGCGATGGTGCTTCCGCTCTTGCGAACAATGTTTGCGATGTCAGCGTCGTCAGCAGCCAGCTGGCTTGCCACTTCCTGCATCTCGGCGTTAATCTCGTCGCGGTCGGCTTTGCTGGCCTTGATGGCTACGTCGATGTATTTGATGTCACGCATGGGCTCTTGGATACGGAAGAGCTCCTTCATCTCGTTGTACTTGGCTGTGAGTTCCTTCTCCTCGGGCTTTACCTCGTCGTCTTTAACAGAAGTGTAGGGGAGTGCCACGATCAGGACGTCCTTCTCAGAGCGTGAGCCCTTGAACGCATTCTCTGCGCTGACGGGGTTGGCTATGAACGACTTTCCGAGCAGTCCTTGGAATTTAGAGGCGAGAGTCTGTTGTCGTAAATTCTTTTCGATGAATTTCCAGTAGTTGTACATCTGGGTGTAGTATGACACAGCTTCTGCGGGCTGGCCAGCCTGTCCCTTGATGGCGTTGTACTGTGTGAGGAACTGGTTGAGCTGCTCTACGTCGAAAGTGCCGGTCTGCTGGTTGCGGAACGGAGTCTGCGAGAGCAGGGGATTCTGGCCTGTATTGATGATATCCTGCAACTCAGCGTCAGTCACGGTGAGGCCTAACTCCTCGGCTTCGTGGTTGAGCAATTCATTCTGGACGTAGGTCTGCCACACTTGGTCACGTACCTGCTGCATCTGCTCCTCGCTGAGGTTGTCAGAGCCAGAGGTGAACTTCACGACGTCGACATACTCGTCTACGAGGTCGTTGAATTCTTGAATGTTGAGGTTGTTGCCATAAACTTTGCCGATGCGCTGATGACTCTCGGTGCGCGACGAAGAGATCGAGCGTACAGCTTCCTCTGCGATGAAGGCAAAGAGTGCGAGGCCCACGAAAAGGATGAGCAGTGCGCCTTTGCTTCTGATTTTTTGTAATGTTGCCATTGTTTGATGTTTTGTTATTTTGTTTTAGTTTGTTCGGGCTATATTTGCATTTTATTCAAAAAGCGCACGAAGGTACACAAAAATAATCGAACTGCAACGTTTTTGCCTCGAAAAATGCGTTTTGTGGGTAAAGAATGTATGTTTTAAGCTTACTTTTCAAGTATTTTCAATCTTACGAGCTCAATTTTTGTGTTGGTATTCTTTAGAATCTTGAATTCGAGATGGTCGAAGCTTACGACTTCGTTGAGCTTTGGGAATCGCTGAATATTGTGAAGGATGAGACCGCCCACGGTCATGTAGTCTTCGCTCTCGGGCAACTCCAGGTCGAGTAGTTCGTTGGCTTTTTCCACTTCGAGGCGTGCCGAGAGCTCGTACTCTCCGGAAGGCAGCTGACGTGCGATATAGGACTGCTGGTCGTGCTCGTCCTCGATGTCCCCGAATATTTCTTCTACGAGGTCTTCGAGTGTGCAGATGCCGCTTGTGCCTCCGAATTCGTCGACGACCACGGCGAGCGATATTTTCTGTTGCATGAGTGTCTGCATAAGTTTCTGGGCGCTCATGCTCTCGGGCACAATGGGTATTTCACGGATATGGTCGCGCCAGGCTTCATCGGGCTTCATGCGGAACAACTCCGACGAATGAATAAATCCTACTACGTTGTCGATATCATCCTCGTAGACAATCAGTTTCGAGCACCCGCTCTCTATGAACTTGGCTCTCAACTGCTCGATGGATTCGGTGACATCGGCTGCCACGATTTCTGTTCGTGGCACGATGCAGTCGCGTACTTTGCATGTGCTGAAATCGAGGGCGTTCTGGAATATTTTTACTTCGTCTGTGATTTCTTCTTCGTTTTCGGTTTGGTCAATGGATGTCTGTATGAGGTAATCCAGGTCAACGCGTGTGAACGCTTTGTCGCTGATGAAGGGATTTACTTTTAAGCCGAAGATGCGCAGAATGCCCTTCCCGAGTCCGCTGGTGAATCGGGCTATAGGATATAATACGATGTAGAAAAGGTAGGCTATTGGCGAGAGTAGCGTCAGTGTTCGATTGGGGTTAATCTTGAACAGCATTTTTGGCAGGAACTCGCCGGTGAAAAGCACAATGATAGTTGAAACGAATGTCTGCACGAGCAGTGCGAGCCATTCGTTGTGAATGCCGAGCGGCTGAATGAGCAGAGGGTCGAGCAGTCGGGCAATGAGGATGCCATATATGACGAGGGCAATATTGTTGCCCACGAGAAGGGTGGAGATGAAGTTGTAGGGGTGCTCAAAGAATATAGCAGCAAAGCGAGTGCTGAAGCTGCTCTGCGAGCGTTCCATCTCAAAGCGCAGCTTGTTGCTCGAGACGAATGCTATCTCCATGCCCGAGAAGAAGGCTGAGAAGGCCAGCGTGATGGCAATATATATTATTAATGTGCTCAATGTCGTAGGGTTATGCTTTGTTTGTGGTGTCAGTTCTTCCTGTGGAGGTCAGCCTGCGACGGCCGCTGGAATGTGGCTTCGCTTTGCGATTCCGAGGCATTGGTTTCGTCTTTCTTTTCGTTCAAAGGAGTGTAGCCTGCCGAATTGTTGATGCTGTATTTTGTCATCTTCTCGTCAGACCGGAAATGGTAGCCTCGCAGCTGTTGGTTTGTCAAGGGCTTGGTGATGCACATGTATACGGTGTTCCACATCTCATGAGCATCCATGTCCCAGAATAGTTCCTCGGTTTCAAAGAGGTCGCCGTCGCGGTTGAGTACGACGACTCGCCCTCGGAGTTCCCAAAGTCGGTTGTTGTGGCAGTAAGCAGTGTCGCTCTGCACGTACCAGTTGACATGGAATGTAGTGTCGAATTTCTCGAGAAACAGCCCTTTCGGGAAATACCATTTAGATTCGGGCTGAATGTAGATGAACCAGTCCTCGGCCACGATTTTGTAGCTTATAACTCCTGAATCGGAGATGAGATTAGCGATACCATGGGCTGTGAGGAAAGGCAATGAGTCTTGCTCATTGATGGCGGGTGCCATATGAGCATGTTTGCGCTGGCAGGCTTCGAGGGCGAGAGCCGCCAGCAAGGCTATGCAAACAAGGAAAAGGCTTCGCAGGCGCGTGGCCGTGCTATGCTGATTCGCCGTGTTGTCTGTCGCTAATCTCATTGTAGACATCGGAGGGCTGTGTCTTAGTTTGGCTGCTTACTTGAACTTCCATTTCTGGAACCACAGCTCATTGAATGTAATGCCAATGTTGAGGCGCAGCAGATTCTCGGCAATAAGCCGATCTGACGATGGCTTGCGGCGGGCCCATTCAACCCCGATGTTGATGTAGGAGGGAGAGTATATGTTGAGCACTGTGCTGCGAGTGATTCCGTTGGCAATGGGCAGCCCGAGTCCGGCGGTGAGTCCGAACTGCTTCGGTCCGTCGAATGTTCCTCCGCTGGCCAGACTTATCTTTTGGTAAGACGAGGCGTAGTAAGCCCCCGCCCTGTAGCAAATGCGCTTGAGATAGTTGTGGTCAAGGACGGCAGGTGTGAACTCGACGCCGGCATTCATCTTGAGGCGGTTGCGATAGTCGCCGGTCGCTGGTCCGTACGTGCCAGTCGTGTTGTCAAACTGCGGTGTTGTGCAGTCCTTCCATTGCTCTAATGTGGCATCGGCGGCCACTACGAGCTGGCCTTTATGGTTCCAGGCGGCACCGAAGCTATAGCTCATGGGCAGTTCAAAGGCTTTCTTGGCTGTACTCTTGATGGTGTCGCCGGCGAGCACCGTGCGAAGGAATGTCGATTCTCCGCCAACCTTATGCCCGATACCTACTGTCGCTCCGAGTGTCAGCTGGTCGGCCTTGTTCAAGGGAATAATGGCTTGCAGACCCACGTCGCCGCGCCAAGTGCGTAGCGAAGAGCTATAGTAAGTCCTGAGGCTGCTATAGCTCGATGAGTTGGCTGAGCCGTTTTCCGTGAATGTCTGCACTACGGTATGGTCGATGCTGCCCCATAGGATGCCGGCGTTAGCTCCCACCGAGATGTATTTGAAAGGCTTCCATCCCAATCCTGCATAGGCCTCGTGGAGTCCCCCGCTGCCGTCGAGAGCAAAGCTGTTGCTGATGTTCTGGCCGGAATAGGGGTCGGTGCCTACCGTCTGCTCCTGCGAGAAGCTGTATCCTATGGCCGTGTATGGTTGGAAACCGAGGCTCATGCCCAGGTTCCTTGCCACACGGAACATAGTGTTGACGTATTCGAAATTCGTGTTGTTGGCTGACCGACGGCTCTCGTCCAGCGTCATCTTCGTGCGCTGCAGGCTCATGCCTACGTCGAAGATGAGAGTCAGCGAGTCAACGGCAGAGTAGCTTGCGGGATTCAGCTTGTTGACATTCTGACCAGAGCGCAGGCCTTGACTGACGCCGCCCATCGAGCGGTTGCGGCCTTGCGACTGGTCGCTCAGCAAGCCCATGCCGAAGCGCGAGTACGAGGAGTTGGAGCCGTTGGTCTGCGCCGTGGCCGTAGTCCATGTCAGCAGGCATGCCAACGCTGTTGCCGTTAGCTTGAAAGTTTTTTTCATATATGGAGTGTACGGTTATACGTTTGCATATATTCTCGTGCATCGTGCGGAGCCGCGTGTCATGGTAGTGAAGCTTGTGCCAGGGCGAGTGAATGCTCAAGTATGGCGTTTAGACCGCGTGCTACGAGAAATTCGTCGGCAAAGGTACGTGAAGTTTGCGTCTTGGCCAAACGATTTACATCTCCGCCCGTTAAAAAAACCAAAAGTGTGGGATATTTTTTTCTGAAGTGGCTGATATAGCCCTCTATTTCATGGCGCATGCCTTGGATGACACCTGCCCTGATAGCTGTTGGGGTGTCGTATCCGAGTTCAGGGATGTCGCCTTCGGCATCTACTAATGGCAGTCGCGGGAAATAGTCGTCGATAGCTTTTAGTCGTGCGTGCATTCCCGGTGCTATATTACCTCCGATGTATTCTCCTTCGGGATTCACGAAATCAAAGGTTATGCAGCTGCCGGCATCTATGATGAGCAGTGGCTGTCCGGGCCGCTGTGTCCAGGCACCTACCGCAGCTGCCAGGCGGTCTGCGCCGAGGGTGGCGGGTGTGTGGTAGCGGTTGGTAAGCGGAGTCGGCGTCAGCGATGTGAAATACATCAGCCGGCCTCCGAGGTGCTCGAGTCTGCACCGGGCTTCAGGGCTGATGTCAACGACGGATGCAACGATTGTGGCCTCGGGGCGTATGTCGAGACTGTCCAGCAGCATCAATTCATGGCCCTCCTCGTGGAAGGTTCTCATGAGCGTCTCACCGTCGAAGAGATAGCATTTGGAAAGCGTGTTACCTATGTCTATAATAAGGTTCATCGGGCTAAAGATGTTTCTGTTGTTCAGTATCTTATTGTCTCATGGTCGGTAAGGATGCAACCTGTAAACATCCGCCCGGAATTTATGCCGAGGCGGCGGGCGGAAAAGAAGCGTGAGGGATTTGCGAAGGAGCACAGTCCGGCAACGCTGATGTTCTTGTCTGTCAGGCCGGCAGTCCTGAGGTCGATGGCGTTGGCCTCCCATAGATTTACGTGCCACCGGCTGCTTCTGTGAGCGAGCGATTCTATGTCGTAGCCAGCATCGGCAAAGGCATCAACGACCTCAGTGCCGACCTCAAAGGCGTCTGGCCCTATGCTTGGCCCTATGGCAGCCTTGACGTCCTCCTGCCGTGTCCCGTAGCGCTCGCTCATATATAATAATGTCTTCGATGCAATGCGCGCTACCGTTCCTCGCCACCCTGCATGTATGGCGGCGATGGCTCTGTTGCGGATGTCGTAGAGCACGATGGGCACGCAGTCGGCCGTGGAGACACCGATGCAAGTGTTTGTAAGTCGTGTCACTACAGCATCAATACCCTCGAACGCTGAGCCGAGGTTTGCGGCCGTGATTTCAGCAATCTGCGTGCCGTGCACTTGATGCGGCACCACAAGATGGCGGTCGTCAATCTTAAGGCGGCGGCAGAGCTCTTGACGGCAAGCCTCTACGTGAGCGGGCTCGTCGCCAGTGTAGTGTGTTATGTTGAAACCGTCGTATGGCGCCTCGGCAGCAGAGCAGTGGCGCTCGGTGCTGAAAGCGATGACGGCAGGGTGGAGGTCGTAGAGTAACATTCGCTCTTGTGTCAGGCGGCTGGGACGCTCAGCCTCAGTCGTCTATGATTTCAGCCTCTTCGCTGTCGAGGTCTTCAATGTCCTCGATGTCTTCGTCGTCGAGGATTATGATGTCCTCGTCTTCGCCCTCGTCAGCCATCTCATCGTGCAGGAATGTGATGTCCTTGTCGCGATGTGCGATGGCTGAGCTGTGAGCCTGTTGGCGGTCGTCCGTGTCGAGGTGTCTCCAGAGCAGGTCCTTCAGCTGTGGAATGCAGAACCCGGTGACGGCGGAGATGAAGATGTGTGGCAGGTCGGAGGGCAGGTCTCGCTCGAGCATCTCTATGAGCTCGTCGTCGAGCAGGTCGGCCTTGGTTATGGCCAGGATGCGTTGTTTCGCCAGCAGTTCAGGATTGTAGGTGGTTAGCTCGTTCAGCAGCACTTCGTAGTCGTGGCGTATGTCATCGGTGTCTCCTGGTACCATGAACAGCAGCAGCGCGTTGCGCTCTATGTGGCGCAGGAAACGCAGGCCCAGGCCTTTGCCTTCACTGGCGCCTTCAATAATACCGGGAATGTCGGCGATGACGAACGACCGGTTGTCGTGGTAGCTGACGACCCCTACTGAAGGCTCGAGTGTGGTGAAGGGATATCCTGCAATCTTCGGGTGTGCCGAGCTGATGGCACCCACGAGGGTGCTCTTGCCCGCATTGGGGAACCCTACGAGGCCCACGTCGGCCAGCATCTTCAGCTCCATGATGACTGTCAGCTGCTGCATAGGTTCGCCGGGTTGTGCGAAGCGTGGTGCCTGATTCGTGGCAGTGGCAAAATGCTTGTTGCCCAAGCCTCCGCGTCCGCCTTTGAGTAGCATAACCACCTGGCCGTCCTCTGTGACGTCGCAGATGAAGCGCCCCGTTTCGGCATCGTAGACCACCGTGCCGCAGGGCACGTCGATGTAGCGGTCCTCGCCGTCGGCGCCGTGCGAGCCGTTCTTGCCACCGTTGCCTCCGTGTCCGGCAAAGATGTGGCGCTCGTAGCGCAGGTGCAGCAGCGTCCAGTAGTTGCGGTTGCCACGCAGATAGACGTGGCCTCCGCGCCCGCCGTCGCCGCCGTCGGGGCCTCCGTTGGGCACGTATTTGGCACGGTGCATGTGCATCGAACCTCGTCCGCCTTTGCCTGAGCGGCACATTATTTTTACGTAATCTATGAAGTTGGTTTCCATGATGTTGGGATTATGATTAGACCGGAAGCCGGCATGGCTGACGGCGTTTAATGGTTTTGCCCTCGAACGTGCAGGAACGCTTTAGGCAGGAAGTTGATGATGTCGCTGGCTATCAGGGCTTCTTCCGAGAGCTCGGCAGCTGCCAGGTCGCCTGCCAGGCCGTGCAGATAGACGCCCAGCTGTGCCGCTTCAGCGGGCAGGTAGCCCTGCGCCAGCAGCGAGGTTATGATGCCTGTGAGGACGTCTCCGCTTCCTGCTGTGGCCATGCCAGGGTTGCCCGTGGGGTTGATAAGCACGTCGCCTGTAGGCGTGCAGATCTGCGTATAATGCCCTTTCACTACGACGAAGAGCCTATGGTCTACGGCGAAGTCGCGTGCCAGGTTCATACGTTCGAAAGTGCTACGGCAGTGGCCTATGAGGCGGTCGCACTCAGCGGGGTGGGGCGTCAGTATGCTGTCAGCCGGTATGCTCGCTATCCAGTCGCTGTTGTCGGCCAGGATGTTCAGGGCGTCGGCGTCGAGCACGAGGGGTCCCTCGTGGTTCTTCAGGAAGGCGCGCAGTGCGGCGGCTGTGTGGCTGTTGCGCCCGATGCCTGGTCCTATGCCTACCGCCTGGAAGGCATAAGTGTCGACGGCCGTGGACGTGATGTTGGCGTCGATGTCAATGTCGACTATTGCCTCAGGGACGGTTGTCTGCATGATGTCGAGACATGAATGAGGCATGTGCACCGTCAGTTTTCCGACGCCCGCCCTGAGTGCAGCGCGGGCTGCCAGGATGGCGGCGCCCGTCATGCCGCGCGCGCCGGCCACGAGGAGAGCGTGGCCCATCGTGCCTTTATGTGCAAAAAGAGGCCGGCGACGCATCACGGAGCGCATCTCGCTCTCTTCCGTCAGCCAGAGGTAGGTCTTCATGCCTTTCAGGCCGTCGGCGCTGAGCCCAATGTCGAGCATCGTCACCTCGCCTACGAAACGCTGGTTCTCAGCCATGAAGAAGGCCAGCTTGGGTTGGCCGAGCGACAGCGTGAGAGCCGCCCGCACGATGTTCTGGGTGTCGTTGTAGCTGTTGTCCTCGCACATCAGGCCTGACGGTACGTCGATGCTGACCACCGTAGCGCGGCTCTGGTTGATGCGCTTAGCCACGAGGGCAAAACCTCCGCTCAGGGGCTTGCTCAGACCTGTGCCGAAGAGGGCGTCGATGACTATGTCGTCGGCCTGCAACTCTGGGAAGAGCAGTTCAGACGTCACTTCGATGAGCGTGGCATCAGTCATCAGGCGCAGGCGCTCGCGGTTCTGCTCGCAGTCGGGGCTCAGGTGGCCTCGCACGTTGAAGAGATAGGTCGTAGTGATGCGCCCCGCCTCAGCGAGCATGCGCGCTACGGCCAGGCCGTCGCCGCCATTGCCGCCCGGCCCGGCGAAGATGAATATGCGCTGTTCGGCCGTAGGCCAGCGACGCAGGAACTCATCTGTCATGGCCCGACTGGCACGCTCCATGAGGTCGATGGAGGTGATAGGCTCCGATTGCATTGTAAGGAGGTCAAGCTCGCGAAACTGACCTCCAGTGAGTATCTTCATTCGATAAAAAGTCTAAAATTTGCTGCAAAAATACGTCAATGATTGCTGAAAACAAAATAAAATCTATAATTTTGCAACGCCAAAAGCAAAAAACATAACTTATGAAACGGATTCAAGTCAAGGACAAGACATTCGAGGTCACTATCCCCGCCGAGGTCATCGCCCGCGAGGTGCGGCGCGTGGCAGCAGAGATCAGCCGCGACTACGCCGGTCGTCGGCCCCTCTTCCTGCCCGTGCTCAACGGCTCTTTCATCTTCGCTGCCGACCTCATGCGCGAGTTGGACCTGGAGTGCGAAATCAGCTTTATCAAGCTCGCCAGCTATCAGGGCACGCAGTCGGCAGGCGAGATACGTGAAGTCATTGGTCTGGCGCAGGACATCACAGGCCGCGATGTCATCATCATCGAAGATATCATCGACTCGGGCCTCACCATGGCACACATGATAGAGACACTCGAGCATCAAAACCCGTCAAGCATACGCGTATGTTCGCTGCTCGTGAAGCCCGATGCCATCAAGGTCAACGTGCCCATACACTATCGGGCGCTCGACATCCCCAACGATTTCATCGTAGGCTACGGACTCGACTATGACGGTTTCGGGCGTAACACCAAAGATATTTACACACTAATTATAAACCCTTAATTGCGGCCAAGGCCGCGTCACGAAATGAAGAATATCATAATCTTCGGAGCCCCCGGCTCCGGCAAAGGCACCTACAGCGCGGAGATAGCCACCCGCTACGGCATGGGACACATCTCGACGGGCGACGTCCTGCGCGCCGAAATCAAGAACGGCACCGAACTGGGCAAGGTCGCACAGGGATATATCGACAACGGGCAGCTAATCCCCGACAACCTGATGATAGACATCCTTGCATCGAAATACGACTCCCTGCCACAGGGCCGCGGCGTCATCTTCGACGGCTTCCCCCGCACCATAGCCCAGGCCGAGGCTCTCAAGAAGATGCTTGCCCAACGCGGCCACGAACTCGGCATGATGATCGAGCTCATCGTCAGCGAGGACGTGCTCATGTTCCGCCTCCTGCGGCGCGCACAGATAGAGGGACGTGCCGACGACAACGAAGAGACCATACGCAAACGCTTTGCCGTCTACCACGCCCAGACAGAGCCCCTCGCGAAATGGTTCGAAGCCGAAGGCATTCGCCACACCTTCTCCTGGGATATCTGCAAGACGAAAGAAGGCATGCTCGAAGCCATCTTCAACGAGATTGAGAGTCAAAACCAGTAAAGCCTCTCCCCCGACCCCTCCCCCAAAGGGAGGGGGGGAAGCCTCCCCACAAGCCCCCAAGGGAAGGGGAGTACCGCTGCAGAAGTCCTTCCCTTTAGGGGAGGATTTAGGAGAGGCTTTAAACCGTAAACTGTAAACCATTTTTGCCGTGAAGAAAACCCTCCTTGCCCTATTCGCGCTTTGCGCTACAGCCCTCTCAGCACAGACTGAGGTGGCGCCCTTCCGTCCGGGAGTGACCCTCGATGGCGTGAACTATTTCCTGCCAAAGACCGTCCTCCGCATAGTCATCACAGCCGACAAGGCAGTGACCGAGCCCGGCGAGTTCGCAGCCTATGCCGACCGCTACCTGCGTCAGCCCGCCGTACCCACGGCGACCACCACCGAATGGACGCTGAAGCAAGTGGCGCTGCAGGCCCTCGGGATACCCGACTCGACAAAAGCCTTCAACATAAAGCTCAAGTCGAAGACATCGGCCCCCCTCGTACGGCTTACCGACGACGGCCTGCTGCTGTCGGTGAACACCGAGGCAGAAGTCCAGCCAGAGCCCCCGCTACCGCGTCGCGTGGCAGCCCCCAAGGCCGTCAGCGGCCGCGATGCCATGACCCACGAGATCCTCTCGGCAGGCAGCACAGCCAAGATGGCCCAGCTCACCGCCGAGGAGATCTACGACCTGCGCGACAGCCGCAACGCCCTCATCCGCGGCGAGGCAGACAACACGCCAAAGGACGGAGCCCAGCTGAAGCTCATGCTCGACAACCTCGACGCACAGCTCTTCGCCCTCGAGTCGCTCTTCAAGGGGCAGACCCTGACATCCACGGAGGTGCAAGCCCTCACCTTCGAACCCGCTGCAGACCCCGCACAGGCGGGCAGACGCTACCAGCTCTGCCGCTTCTCGCGCCGCCTCGGGCTCGTCGATAACGACGACCTCAGCGGCGAACCCGTCTGGATAACCCTCAGGCCGCTGGGCAACCTGCCTGCGGCAGCGGCCGATGCCGACGTGGCCAAGAAGCGGGCCAAGACAGGGCAGGGCCTATGGGTTAACCAACCCGCACGCGTGCAGGTCGTCATAGAGATGGGGGCCGAGACGCTGCTCAACGCCGACGTGCCCATCTGCCAGCTCGGCACAACGGAACTGCTCTCCGATGCCCTCTTCAACAGGAAGCTCGACACGCGTGTCACCCTCTATCAGGACACAGGCAGCGTGAAAAGCCTTGAATAGCCGAGCGTGGCAGCAGCCTCCCGCCATACAGCCCCTGCACGTCGTCAACGGGGATGAGTCAAAAAAAACGGCTCATCCTCTTTTTCTTTATTCGCTAAAACTCACCCTGCTTGTCAGGCCAATCCACGCGGGTTGTTTGGCCAATCCACGCTGCTTGACAGGCCGATTCACGCGGGTTGTTTGGCCAATCCACGCTGCTTGACAGGCCGATTCACGCGGGTTGCTCAGCCTTCGCCGCCACACCGCAGTAGTCTATTTTTCCGTCCCACGCCGTATCGACGCTTATTTCCAGCTGCAAGGGATATTCCTTGACACAGGAACATCCACGTTGGGAACTTTCTCAATAGTCCAACCAGCTTTCGTCATCTTGTCAGGAGTGTTCCTACCGCTAACGATACCTACATAGTCAGAGGCTATCATGATATCTTATCATAAGTGCCGATAATCAGCACTGGTTGTGGAAGAATCCAGGCTGTTGACTTAAAACTTTTCATAATGCTATCTGTTTATTTTTGTTATTCTTGCTAAGTAATCGTAATGCTCACCTTCAGCAACGACTTCTACTGAATATCCATTCCTCGCTGCCCGTTCTCTCAGGGTGTCAGCGTCAATATAGAGCCAGGGGAATGGTTCTCCGATGGTGTCCTTGTACTGCATCTGGAAACTTTGTTCTCCGTAATAGGCCATGTCATCTGGCAACTCTATGATTCCGTCCTCAGTCTCGAACACATAGCTTATATCTGAGGAGTCACACAGCACCTGACCTCCTGGAGCCAGTATCTTGTCGAGTTGACGGAAGAACTCAGGCAGGCGTTCCAAGGTTCCTACAATGCCAATACCATTCATCAGCATAAGGATAGTATCGTACTGTCCCTCCAGGGTGAAGAAATCCTGTTCAACCACATTCTTTAGCCCACGCTGCTTCATGGTCTCAACAGACAAAGGAGAAATGTCTATAGCGGTCACGTCAATCCCCTTTTCCTGTAAGACAAGCGAATGACAACCTGAACCAGCACCAACATCAAGCGTCTTACCTTTAGCCATGTCGAGAGCTTTCTTTTCAACCTTTGGCATAGCCTTGTATTTACGGAAAAGAGTAGTTAGGGGTATCTCGTCCTCTTCAAACATCGGGGAGAACACTCTGAGCCTGTCTGCCTTGACCTTCGGTCGAGCCAGCTCACGCTCGGCAGAGCTGATGCAAGCATCGCTCTGCTCTCGCTCAATCGCTGCCTTTTTGGTTTTCCTGTAGTCGGCCGCTCGACCTTGTCGCTTGACATAGTCAAGAATGGCTCTGCCCATCGGATCCATCTTACTGTTCATCTTCTCTTACACTTTACAATTTCGTATGATTTGTGTACCAACCTTTTCAGTCCTTCATCAGGGAGGTCTAAGTTCGGTTGAACACTTATCCAGTAGCGCTTATTTCCGTTGAAAGGTTCTCCGATAGCTTGATATTGTTCTTTCAGCTCTGCCATTTCTGCAGGATTGCACTTGATTGTTATATTGGAGAAATCATCAACATTGAAGTAGCAGAACATGTGGCTGTTTACATAGAAAACGAGTATGGTGAACTTGCCCCTTGAACGCTCGACCCTTTGGGGCGCTTTGCCTGCAAAGAACTTCTCAAAGGGTGTTGCCTCTGTTACATCAGGCAAAGACAGGCAATAGTCACGGAATTCTTCTATGTTCATACCTCTATCGTTTCTCCTTCTTTGTTTATCTCCCAGAAAAGGATATTCTTTTCATCTGTAAACTCTTTCATGCGCCATGAGGATTCAAAACCACTGGCCACAAAGTGCATGGGAACAAACATGCCAACCTTGAAGCGGTCGATGAACTGACGGCCACCAAGAGTGTAGCCGTTTCCTATGCGGCCATCTATCGGGAACATCACCAGGTCGAAGCTATCTGTCACCTTGCGAATGTCCTTCAGTTCCCCAAGATATTGCTTCTCATGGGCTATTGGTTCTATGTCCTCTTCAAACTCTTTGCTGTAGATGCTCTGCCCTGGCACAGCATCAGCTAAGAAACGAGCATACCAGTTATTCAAATCCCCGGCATGGAAGATGCGTTTGCCCTCAGTCTCTACTATCCATGAGACTCCGCTATCCGTACTGCCTAATGCCTTGACTGAGATTCTACCGTCTGACCATGAGCCACCCTTAGCCAGCCAAACATCTGCTTCTTCCTTGTCTGCCCTCCTATGCCTGAGTATGTCCTTGCTCAGAATGTAGGTGATATTGGGCTTCTGTCTCTTCCACTCAAAGATTTCCCTTGTGAAGTGATCCTCATGGAAGTGGGTTGAGAGCACATAGAGAGGCTTGTCGCTTTGCAACACACCTTCCATCACACCGCTTGGGTCCAGCCAGTAGTCAAATACAAGGATGGAATGCTCTGTTTCAAGCACAAAGCCGCTGTGGAAGATGTAGGTCAGTTTCATTTCAGATACAATGTAAATTTAGAGGAGTCATCTATTT
>CAJOLI010000028.1 GCA_905235285.1 uncultured Bacteroidaceae bacterium | reverse complement strand
TTCATGCCATTTTGGACGTCTTTTTATGCCTTTTGGATGCTATTTTATGCTGTTTTGAATGTTTATTTGGCGATTATTCTTGCCGTTTTTGATGCTTTTCAGGGTTGATTTAAAGCGTAAATGGCTCACAACACACCCACAGTGAAATGACGAATACAACTGGCCGAAACTTTCAACGCAACCGGTTGAAATGCTCAACACAACTGGTTGAAATGGCGAATTCAACCAATAGTTTGAGGTGTCCCACCTAGGTGGGACACCTCAAACTATTGGCTCCATAATCCAACGTAAGCAGGTGAATAGCTCTATACAACTAATATGTTTTTGTCAATGATTTCAATGTTCATCTCTGGTCTTATTGGCAGTAGATTGTATGCAATGAGCACCGCAAGGAGATTGCCCGTAACTTGTTGTTTCGCAGCTGCGAAGGTACAAACTGATTCGTACTCCTGAAATTTTCCAGGCATATTTCTTATACCGAACCGTTCAAATAGCACCCAAAAGACTTCAGAAAGACACCCAAAAGACTTCAGCAAGACACTCATAAGGCTTCAAATAGCACCCAAAAGACTTCAGAAAGACACTCATAAGGCTTCAAATAGCACCCAAAAGACTTCAAAAAGACATCCAAGAGGCTTCAAATAGCACCCAAAAGGCTTCAAAAAGACATCCAAGAGACTTAAAATAGCCCCCAAAAGGCATAAAAAGACGTCCAAAATGGCATGAAATGCCCGTTTTTTCACCAAAAAACGCCTATTTAGAGCCGTTTTTCACCTTATTTTCGGCGTTTAAATCGCATTTTTCACTTGGTTATTACTATAGTAATCAGTTGTTTATACCACTTTTAGTGAAAAATGAAATTTAAAACTCCTCATGCGCGCGCGAAGCACATGATTAACGGACACCAATATAAATGGATTCAGACTATAAAAGCCCGAGTAGACTATTCACTCCGCCGATAACATTTAGTCGTATTCATTAGTCGAAGACCACCGAATAATCATTCCATGGCCATGGAATAGTCAAAACATCTATACGGACCGATTGACGCAACCAGTCCCTTCGAGGTGGATATCTACTGTGGTTGGCTTATATATGGGAAAAAGATAGCCCAACTTCTGGCAAACAGAAGTTGGGCATACAACGCTATGGTTTAGTGGACGCTGAGGTTTAGCGGACAGTAATATTCAAAAATAAAGTTTGTCAGGGCGTAACTGCCTGATGACCGCTTAGGGCTTAATGTCCAGTGGCTTAGTATTTGAAAGAGCCATTGACGGTTCCGCCCTGACCAGGACGGAATACGTTGTCGAGCTTTATGCCCTGGCTCTTGGTGCCGGTGTTTGTGACGGTGAGCTGTCCGCCGGTGGCTGTGAGTGTCGTTGCGCGTACACCGCGGCTCTTCTCGCCTGTGGCGGCTACGGTTGTGGTTCCGCCGGCGATGGTAAGGGTTAGCTCGGCCTTGATGCCTGTGGCGCGGTCCTCTTCGGACGTGGAGGTGTCGGTGTAGGTGCCTGCGGCTACGGTGACGTCTATGGTAGGCTCTGTTGAGGAGCTGCCAATAGTAATGTTACCGTCGGAGTCTAACCCCCTGGAGCCAAGGGCCGTTGAGGTAATAGCCACGGTGACGTTGCCCCCGAGAATCTGCATATGGGGCACGATGGCAGTATTTGTTTTGTCAGCATCGAGGCGTATGGCCTTGGCGTCAACGGCGTCAAGGGTGACGTTGATGGTGCCGCCGTTCATGATGAACTGTCCGTTGAGCTCCTCCTCCGAGGTGGCGTCAGTCTCCACCTGCAGGCCGTCGGACGAAACGTTGCTGATGGTGACCTCGCCTCCGTTCATGAGGAAGTATTCGCCGACGTGAATGCCGTCAGAGGCCGCCTTGGCGATATTAATCTTGCCAGTTGAACTCTTCAGCTGGAGATACTCCTTGGAACGTAGGGCGTGGCGTGCGTTGCCCTCTATGTCAAGCTCTCCTGAGCCGCTGACCTCGAGGTGTCCCTGACAGTTGAGGGCGGCTTTCTGTTCACCGTCTGGGGCGTCAGCGAGTTTGTTGACCGTGCCTTCGGTCAGGACGAGTTTTACGCGCTTTCCACACTGTATGTCTATGGCTCCGCCAGTGGCCGACGTGAGGTCGAGGCCTCTGAGCTGTATTGTGGTCTTATATGTGCCATTGTAGGTGAAAGAACCATTGGTTGTTGCGCCGCTGAGGTCAAACTGGAATTCATCGGTCTCGTTGGTGTTCGTAACTACAACGTCGCCCCCCGTGACCTGGTAGGTGATTTGGTCGGCAAGCGACTCGTCGAGTTCTACGGTGGCCGTCGTGCCGGACCATTTGATGTAGACGGTGCTGTCTACGGGAATGACGATGGTGTCGGTGTCGACAGTGGTGGTGTCTACTGGATTGACGATGGTGTCGGTGTCGGGAATGACTGGCGTCACGGGCGGCACTTCGGGGTCATCGCTGCCACAGCCCACTGCTACAGAGCAAAGAGTTATTGCTGCGAGCAGAATGAACGGAAGATGTTTCTGATTCATAAGTTTTTGTAAGGTTATGTAACTTTCTATTTCAGAATTTGAACTTGTAGCCTACGCTAATCGCGTAGATATTTTCGTTGCCGTCGTCATCGTTTTCATGGGTGAAGACGTAGGCGCAGCTGACTTTGTGCCGCTTCGTGATGGCATACTCGGTGCCAGCCATGGCGCGAATCTTGTCGAGGTGCCAGCTATCGCCCATATTGTTGTGAGTCTCTATGCTGGCGAAAGGTTCCCATTGCCAGCCTTTCTTATCGATGGCGAACTTCAGGCGCGAGCGCAGGAGGTGGCGGTTCCAGGCGTTCTTGTGCTTGATGACGTTCTCCACTCTGTCCCAGTCGGTGATATTGCCTTCGGCATCGTATGATGGGTCGCGATATCGTGTGCGGTCGATGTCGCGTGGGGCCTGATGCGTGTACTGATAGCGTTCGCGCAGGCTGATGCGGAGCGTCTTCCAGAAGCGCTTGTCGGCGGTGACGTCCAAGCTGATGCGGTGGCGCGGAGTCCAATGTGCGGCATCGACGTTGTAGCCGTTGAAGCGTCCGGAGTTGTTGCCGTAGTTCTCCTTCCACTCTTCAAGATAGTGACGTTCAATGAAGGTGTAGCTTAGGCCGAACTTAAGGTATTTGCCTAACTTGTAGCCGAGACCTATGCTGGCATCGAAGCGGTTGGCGTTTTCCATCCAGTCGAGCGTGCGAAATCCTGTTTCAGCATCGATGCTGAAGTTGTAGGGCAACACTTTGGTCACGCCCACTTCAGTCCAGAGGGCGCCGTAGTTCTCGGTGTCCTGAGCTTGGAGAGTGAGAGGCAGTGCCAACAGGAATAAGGGGAGGAAACGTCTCATTTCAACATTAATTTTTAAGGTGTTTAACTGCCGACATCACATCTCTTTCGGCATTCGGCCGAAGCGTGCGATGCTGTTGCCTACGTCAGAGGGATCGTCGTAGAAGATACGTATGAGGGGCGAGTCTTTGAGATAGTCTATCATTCCCACTTCGATGCGCGTGATCTTGAGTCCGGTGCGCTTCTCGAGGTCAGCCTTGAGCTCGGCGCGCTTCTCGGGCTTGATGAGTTCGACATTGTCGTAGCGGATAATTTTAGATGCCTCTTGGTTCATCACTTTTGAACTCTCGAAGATCCATGCCATGCAGACAAAGGCAATATTTACGAAGAGTATAGTGACGATGCCGACACCGTCCCAGTAATCAGCCTTTGGGTGGTAGTCACCGTGGGCTACTGCGTTGACGACACTCAGTGCGATGAGCATGAAGAGATAAGTCATCTCGCGAATAGGCACCGCCTCGGTACGAAAACGCATGATGCCGAAAATAGCGAAGAGGCCCATAGCGGCGCCGATGTTCATGCCCTCGCCCTCCATGAGGCTCACGAGCAAGAAAATGCTCATCGCCATAAGTATAAAGATAAAGGCGTAGTCGCGACGATGGCTGCGAGGAAAATAGAAGCACCGAGAGATAATAGTGACGACGATGAGGTTAACGATAAAACGGATACAGAGCGACGTGAACTGCTGCGGGTCAAAGAGCGTGAGGCCAAGTTGCTGGCCAATCTCATAGTTAAGTTGATTGAAATCTATCATTTATTTAGCTGTTAAGTTTATATTTCCTTCTTTGAACGGCATATTTCATTTCGTTACAGCCCGATTATCTACATTAGAAATTCTACTTGCCACTCGAAATGGATAACCGGTAAGTTTGCTGATGGTGGTCATCTTAAACTTGAAAGTGTTGGTCTTGAGATTGCCGTTGGTCATGGCTGAACCTATACAGTATTTCGAGAATCCATGAGGCTTTATGCGTAGTTGCCTCAACATCTTGAGTATGGGTGAAAAAACATTTCCGTCACGTTTGAGCTCGATAATTACCAGATTGCCCGTCTGTGCATCAATACCTGTCTCAAAGTTATGGAAAGCGACATTGAAATCTATGGTCAACCGTTCCGTCTTGCCATAGTTTACGAGGGTGATGCGCTGGAATTGGTTTTGCACGGTAGGCAGTATGCTGTCGAATGTCTCGCCCGTCAGACTTTGAGCGAAGTCGCTGCCTCCAGCTGCTACGACATCTGCTTTGTCCTGTGACGGCACTGTGATGCGCTTCTTCTTCGTGCGGCCATGATTGTTCTTTATCTTTACCTCGAGGAAAGTCATGTCACTGTCTAAGTATGTCCGCACACGTATCTTTTGCCTCGGCTGTAAACCGTTGTGGTGGTCAATGTAGAAGCGATGGCGTGGTGTGTCCCAGTAAACAGTACGATAGTTAGCCACGCGCAAGCCGTCAATCTGCTGAGCATAGTATTGACCCTGGACCAATTCCAATAGTTCCGCTAAGTGCTCCTTGTTAGTGACAAACTTAGTGTCGGTACGATTCATCAGTTTTATACCGCTCATCTCGTCAAGTGAAATGGGCGGCAACTGCTCAAGCCAGTGAAGTATCTGTTTGTCGGTCTCAGACATTCATTCGTTACTTTTCCGCCTGCAAATTTAGAAATTCATTTCATAATGACATACACACACGGATTTTTTTTCTGCTTTTAACATATTTTTTTGTGTCAGAAGCATTGCGAATCAGCTAAAACATTTATCTTTGCTGCCAAATTAAACCTCCAAACAACAAACTACTATGGCAGAATACAAAGAAATACTCACCAGCGCCGAAGAGCGTATGGAAGAGGCCGTGATGTATCTCGAGGACTCGCTGGCACGCATCCGAGCCGGCAAGGCTAACGTAAAACTGATCGATGGCATCCGCGTCGACAACTATGGAGCCATGGTGCCTATCAACAACTGTGCCGCTGTGACGACGCCTGATGCCCGCACCATAGCCATTAAGCCATGGGATAAGTCGATGTTCAAGGTCATCGAGAAAGCCATCATCAACAGCGACCTCGGAATCATGCCCGAGAACAACGGCGAGATTATACGTATCGGCATTCCGCCCCTCACTGAGGAACGTCGCAAGCAGCTTGTGAAGCAGTGTGGCAAAGAGGTCGAGCAGGCAAAGGTCAGCGTCCGTAATGCCCGCCGCGATAGCATAGAGGCGCTGAAGAAGGCTGTGAAGGACGGCTTGAGCGAGGACTTCCAGAAGGATGGTGAGGGCGAGCTGCAGAAGAAACATGACAAGTACATCAAGCAGATTGACGAGCTCCTGGCTGCCAAGGAGAAGGAGATTATGACCGTTTAAAGCCTCAGCTCGCGAAGAATTCAGGGTTAGTGGTCTGTAATCAAGACAAAATCCCTATTCCCTAATCCCTATTCCCTAATCCAAACTATTTGACAGGCATTGTCATAAGAAATACAGGAAGCTGGTACGACGTCCGGACGGACGACGGCCAGCTTTTTTCGTGTAAGGTCAAGGGCAATTTTCGCCTTCGTGGCATTCGCTCTACGAATCCCGTGGCCGTGGGCGACCGCGTCGAGATAAGGCCCGCTGAGGCGCCCGGAGAGGGCGCCGGGGGCAGCGCGGCCCTCATAACTGAGATTCTCGACCGCCGCAACTACATCATACGCCGTGCCTCGAACCTTTCTAAGCAGAGCCATATCATTGCCGCGAATGTCGATTTAGCAGGACTCGTGGTCACGGTGGCTCACCCCGAGACATCGACAACGTTCATCGACCGTTTCATGGCTTCGGCCGAGGCATATAGAGTGCCGGTGGCACTTATTATTAATAAGGTGGATTTGTACGACTATGCCGACCAGCGATACCTCGAGGCGTTGATGAATCTATATCGTGGGCTTGGCTATATCTGCCATGCCGTGTCGGCTGTTACGGGCGAGGGACTGGATGCGCTCATCGATGACCTCCGCGGCAAGACGACGCTTTTCAGCGGCAACAGCGGAGTGGGGAAATCTACGTTACTCAACCGCTTGGTTCCCGAGGCGCGGGCTAAGACGGCAGAGCTCAGTGCGGCTCACGACCAAGGGCAGCACACTACTACGTTCTCAGAGATGTTTGACCTCGCGGGCGGAGGCACTATCATCGACACCCCCGGCATCCGAGGTTTCGGTACCTTTGATTTCGAACGCGAGGAGGTGTCGCACTTCTTCCGCGAAATCTTCAAGATAGGCCGCGACTGCCGCTTCGGCAACTGCACCCACACCCATGAGCCGGGCTGTGCTGTACGCACAGCTCTCGACAACCATGAGATTGCCGAGAGCCGTTATCTGTCGTACCTCTCAATGCTCGAAGACAAAGACGAGGGTAAGTATCGCGAGAAATATTAGGAGGGTCAGGACGGATTCTCGATGTGTCCGTCGCGGAAACTCATCGTCATTATGTGCTCTGAGCGGGGCACAAGGAAGGCTTGAAAGTCTATCTGCCAATTGTCCAGATTAAAATTCATGAAACCTGATGTCAGCACGATAGGATAGTTGCTGACGGAGACCGTGCCGCCGTCGGGGTTGCGGTTGGGCATTGCCACGCTGTCCACTGGCGCAGAGAAATCCCAGGCGCTGTGATCCTCACGGAGGGTGGCAGTGATGGGCTTGCTGAAGTAATAAGCTGTATCGTCGGTGGTGATGACCACGTCCTTGATAAGAGCCTCGCCCCAGGTGGGACTGACATAGTGGAGGTTGCATCGCGTGCCAGCCACGTTGGTCAGCTCGATGGTCAAGGCGTCGCCTTCCGACGGGATGAAGTTGGCATATCGATTGGCGCCCCAGGTCCAACCTGTGTAAGTTCCTGGCAGCGAGAGCACGGGGTCAATAATAGGTCCTTTCTGCTCATCATCGTCGTCGCAGCTGCTTACGACAGCCGCCGCGAGCATGAGCGTACATGCGAGAAAAGTGATGCTCTTGTTCATGTTGGTGTTTTGTGAAATTTGGTTGTCAGTTTCTGGCGGCACAAAGGTAATTTTTTTCTTTCGTAATCGTGCACTGCCGTTCGGGCGTTAAGTTTTTTTAAGGGCAGAAACACGTATTTTTCTTTCATTAACTATAGTATTTGCAGTATCTTTGCGGCGCTTTTCTTTGAGAAAATCTGATGACTACAATTTTAGCAGCTATCTTATCATTGTTTTCTGTTTCAGAGGTCGTGGATACGATGCACACGGCAGACATTGAGGAGGTAGTAATCGTATCTACGCCGAAGGAGGACTTGAGGCTTCGCCGCCAGCCGCTGGCATCGACGTCGCTGTCGCAGGACGCCATGCTTGAGCGTGGCGTTGCCGGCGTCAAGGACCTCTCGGCACTCGTGCCCAACCTCTTTATCCCAGACTATGGCTCACATCTGACCACGAGTATCTACGTCCGCGGCGTGGGCTCGCGTATAGGTACGCCTGCCGTGGCTTTGTACGTCGACGGCGTGCCTCAGCTGTCATCCGCCAGTTACGACTTTAACTTCGCCAATGTCGACCGCATCGATGTCCTGCGCGGGCCGCAGTCGACGCTCTACGGCCGCAACTCCATGGGAGGCGTCATACGTGCCTACACCAAGAATCCGATGCACTACCAGGGCACCGACGTCTTATTCGATGCCGGACACGTAGTGGGACCCTCGGCCGAGGGCCACCGCGACGGTGGGGGCATCGGACGATACCGCCTCAACCTCACTCATTACCATCGTGTTAACGACCGCTTCGCCTTCACCGGAAATCTCTTCGGTGACATCGACGGAGGATATTTCCGCAACGAGGCACGCGACGATGAACATATAGACGACGGCAAGGACCTCGGAGCACGCATGCGCTTCATCTTCAAACCGAAGGTGTCGCTCGACTTCGACCTCACCATCAGCCACGAATGGCTTAAGCAAGGAGGCTACCCCTATGAATATCAAGGCGTAGCAGGCGCTCCGACGACACCTGAGCCATCGACTGCCGTGGGGCACATCGCCTACGACAACCGCAGCGGCTATCGCCGTAACCTGACTAACGTAGGGCTGACGGCAGAGAAAAGATGGGCGCAACTGCAGCTGACCAGCATCACCGGCTTCCAGCACCTTCACGACCGCATGAAGCTCGACCAGGACTTCACGGACTCGAATCTCTACACGCTCTTGCAGCGACAGAACAACAACACCATCTCCGAGGAGCTGCTTCTGAAGCCTATAGCCACAGCCCTCCCGTCTGCGGGATTCAGCTACTCGTGGTTGCTCGGGCTGAACGCCATCGGTCAGTGGACAGCTGCCGACGCCCCTGTCACCTTCCACTCCGACGGCCTCGGCTGGCTCAACGGCCTCATTAACCGGCAGGCCAATACCCACCTGCCCACAATCGTCAGTCACGACGAGGCGGGTCGCGAGCAGTACACGATGAATTTCCTTTTCAACGACCTCATCCTCGGCTCTGACCTCGCTTTCCCGGGCCTCTACAAGACGCCGTCGGCGAATGTGGCACTCTTCCACCAAAGCACACTTAGCAACCTGTTCGGCGTGGAGCACCTGAACCTCACGGCCGGTCTGCGTCTCGAATATGAGCGCTTCGTGCTCGACCACGAGGCCAGCTATACATTCGGCCAACGCTACAGCCTCAATGGTCGCCTGACATATCCCGACGGTAGCATCCGAGACGGCATGATGCTGGTACCTGAGCGTACATTCAGCGTCGAGGATGTCCTCGACGGCAACCACCATAAGAGCGACCTGGAAGTGCTGCCCCGCCTGACGGTGCAGTATGCCTTCTCGTGTGACGATGGCAGTCCGCGCTCCAACATCTACGCCACCGTCTCTCGCGGCTATCGTTCCGGAGGATATAATATCCAGATGTTCAACGAACTGCTCCAGTCGCGCATGCAGACCGCCATCATGCACAACGTTTCCGAGGCCACAATTCCAGTGGTAGAATCCGTTGCCATGATACCTGCTGACGTTAAGACTACGGTACGCGACCTGCTGCAGACGATGGGCACACAAGTAGAGACCGACGTTCAAGCCACAACGTGGTATAAGCCCGAGCGGACGTGGAACTATGAGATAGGCGGGCATTTCAACATCTTCGACGCACACTTGCAAGCTGACGTTTCTGCTTTCGTGATGGAGACACGCGACCAGCAGGTGTCTAAGATGACTGATGGAGGTCTGGGCCGCGTCACCGTCAATTCGGGGAAGAGCCTCAGCGCCGGCGTTGAAGCCAGCATGCATGTGCTCCTCACTGGCGGCCTCTCGTTCGATGCGGCCTACGGCTACACTCACGCCAAATTCCGCAACGACGACCTGCGCTCCTTCGTCCCCTTCGTCCCGCGTCACACCCTGGCCGCAGGAGCCACGCAACAGTGGACGCTCGCCTCGCAGGCGTGGCTTGAGCACATTCGCCTGCATGTCGACTATCGCGGAGCCGGACGTGTCTATTGGAATGAGGCCAACTCTGCATTACGCAACTTCTCTGGAACGCTGAACGGCCGCGTCAGTGCCGACAGGGGAATAGCTGAGCTCTCGCTCTACGCGTATAATATCCTCTCTACTCGTTATCAGGAGTTTTATTTTGAGACAATGCAGCGCGGCTTCGCGCAATATTCCAGGCCGGCAGAGCTCGGATTGCAACTGCGTCTCCGCTTCTGATCTTCAGGCAGACGTCTCCCGCTTCAGCTGATGCGGCTCGGCTTTTATCTCAAAAATAGCTTGACATTAATAAGGGGGCTAAAACGATGGAAAACGCCATTAAACCCAAATCGGTCATTGAATTCATGTCGGTGCGCTATTTGTTTTGAGCAGATTTTCGTTATCTGTAAGGGATCAATGCGGGCATTGTGACCGCGCAGATGGCGGAAAGATGCCAAAAGAGATAGGGCAACAACGTGGATAAAAGCATAAGAAGCATAGCATAAAAGCCATCTTTGGTCTAATGACCGATTTGGGTTAAATTGCTATTACGAAAGCCCCCGAGAGCCAGATTAACTTTAGCTTCATAGCTTCAGTTGGTCAGGCTTCCGGGGGCTCTGTTTTTTATAGCTTCCTTTATCAGGCGTGCTCTGTTACTCTTGCTCGCCGTACTCCAACTCTCCCTGTACGACCCAGATGAGGTCCTCGGGCTGGAAGTTGCCGTACTTGTCCTTGCGTGCCCGCTCGGCGATGGCTTTGGCGATGGCTTCGGTGTCGATATCGACATAGCCCTCTTCGTCGGGCTCTTGCTCTAAGAGCCCGCTCTCGACATAGTAGTCGGCCAGCAGGTCGATGAAGTAATAGAGGTCGTCGTCGGTGAAGCGTTCCTTCACCTCTTGGGGCAGATACGCCCGTATGAACTCCACGGTGCGGAGGTCATCTTCGGCTTGTGCCAAGAAATCGTCTTCCATAGGAAAAGATAAGATAATTTAAGTCTCGCTTGCAGAGCTTGAGTAAGATAATATTTTGATGAAAAGGAATGGTGGGGCAGGGTAGGCCTCATGAGCTCTGACCTGCCCCGTACTGCCCGTAGGCCTCTTATAGGATAGCCTTGAGCTTGTCCTCGAGCACGCTTTTGGCAACGGCGCCGATCTGCTTATCGACGACCTGTCCGTCCTTGATGAAAAGGATTGTCGGAATGTTACGGACGCTGAACTGCATAGGCAGGTCTTGGTTCTCGTCGACGTCGACTTTGCCTATGATAGCCTGCTCGGCATATTCCTCTGCCAGCTGCTCAATATAGGGTGCAACCTTCTTGCAGGGGCCACACCATGTGGCCCAGAAGTCTACGATCATGGGCTTGCCTTGTGCAAGCAGTTCGCTGAAATTACTGTCTGTGATTTGTAATGCCATAATGTCAGTTATTTAAATATGAGTAATAGATGAGTCTGATGGTGCGGCTGAAGCCGTAATCTATAATTAATGTATATCAGCCGGAGGGCTATGTATGATAGCACTGCGGCAAAAGCTGTGCCAGAAGGCTCTTCACTCGGCATTAATTTTATACGTGAGTCCCTCGTTGGCGACGATGTATTCGATGAGCCGTCGTTGCACGGTGATTCTTTGGGTACGGCTCTTCAGTTTTAAGGGCATGTGTCCTTCCGGGTCGAGAATCTGGAAATAGAGCTCGGCGTTGCCAGGGCTGTCGTCAACGTATTGGTGCATGGCTTGAATGAAGTCCTCGCAGACCTTGTCAAGTGGAACAGTGATGGTAATGCTCTTTATAAGTTCGTTTTTCACTTGGTCGAGATACTGTATGCCCCCGACGTTGATTTCGATACGGTTGGGGTTAAATCTGCTGGGCGTTACTTTAGCGTTGACGTATATTGAAGTTCCAATAGTCATATAATTAGCCCAGGTGCTCCATTCGTTTCCCCACAGCGGCAATTCGCCCGCTCCCGAGAAGTCCTCGAGGGTGACAATTCCATAGGGCTGTCCGCTTTTGCCAACGCCCTGCCTCACGGCTGTGATTATGCCTCCGAAGGTAATGTCTTGGTTGACCCACCGCTCTTTGTCGGCCAGCTCTGCGACGCGAGTAGTGCAGATGTCTTTCAGCACAACAGCAAATTCATCGAGCGGGTGGGCAGAGAGATATATGCCTACGAGTTCACGTTCTCGGTTGAGGCGTTCAAGCGGGCTCCACTGCTCGAAGTCTTGTGGAATAACCGGCGTGCTGACCTCTACGGCGCCGAAGTCACCGAAGAGCGAAGCCTCGGCCGACTGCTTGGCCTCTTGGTAAAGCTGTCCGAAGCGAACGAGGGTGTCGATGAAAAGGTCACCCTTGGCATTGCGGGCAAAGTATTGCTCGCGACACAGTTGCGTGAAGCTGTCGAGGGCGCCGCTCAGCACAAGGCTTTCCACGCCATTACGTTTGACGGCCGATATGCTGATACGCTGCACGAAGTCGAAGATGTCTGCAAATGGACCATTGGCCTCGCGCTCGTTGATGATGGCGTCTACGGCACTCTCGCCGAGGCCTTTTATGGCAGCCAGTCCGAAACGGATGTTGCCTTCGGCATCGACGCTGAACTTGTGGCGACTCTTGTTGATGTCGGGTCCCAGCACCTGCAGCCCCAGAGCCTTGCACTCGCTCATGAGCTTGGTTATCTCAGTGATGTTGTCGAGATTGCGGCTCAGGTCGGCGGCCATATACTCGGCCGGGAAGTTGGCCTTGAGCCATGCCGTCTGATACGCCACCCATGAGTAACACGTGGCGTGGCTCTTGTTGAAGGCGTAGGAGGCGAAATCCTCCCAGTCGCTCCAAATCTTTTCAAGCTTGCCGGGATCATGACCATTTTCCTGTCCCTGCTTGATGAATTTGGGCTTCATGTGATCCAGCTTATCCTTGAGCTTCTTGCCCATGGCTTTGCGAAGGGTGTCGCTCTCGCCTCGGGTGAAATTGGCCAGTTGGCGCGAGAGCAACATGACCTGCTCCTGGTAGACGGTGATGCCGTAGGTGTCCTTGAGGTATTTCTCCATGCAGGGTATGTCATACTCCACGGGGTTGCGGCCCTGCTTGCGGTTGATGAAGTCGGGAATGTATTTCATCGGCCCCGGGCGGTAGAGGGCATTCATGGCTATCAGGTCCTCGAAGGTCGATGGCTGCAGCTCGCGCAGGTATTTCTGCATGCCTGCGGACTCAAACTGGAAGGTCCCCGTTGTCTGTCCGTTGCAGTAAAGCTGGTAGGTTGCAGGGTCGTCGATGTCGATATGGTCGATATCGACATCAATACCCAGACTGTCGTGTATATTGGATATGGCTTCGTTGATGATGCTGAGTGTCTTAAGCCCGAGGAAGTCCATCTTGATGAGTCCCGTGTCCTCGATGACCGACCCTTCGTACTGGGTGCATATCATCTTCTCGCCCGTCTCTTTATCCTCAGCGGTCGAGACTGGTACCCAGTCGCTGACATCGTCGCGGCAGATGATGACGCCGCAGGCGTGTACGCCCGTGTTGCGTACGTTGCCCTCGAGCATGCGAGCATAGGAGATTGTGTCGCGAAGCAGTAGGTTGGTCGAGACGGCGGCCTGCTGCAACTCGGGGACACATGCTATGACGTTCGTGAGGTTCATCTTTCGCGCGTTGCCTTTTTCGTCGTTAGGCAGGCGGTCTGGGATAGCTTTGCAGAGAGAGTTGCTGATGTCAAGGGGCAGTTTCTGCACGCGGGCTACATCTTTTATGGCTAATTTCGTGGCCATGGTGCCGTAGGTGATGATGTGAGCCACATTGGCTTCGCCGTATTTCTGCGTGACCCACGAGAGCACCTTGCCGCGGCCGTCATCGTCGAAGTCTACGTCGATATCGGGGAGCGAGATACGGTCGGGGTTGAGGAAGCGCTCGAACAGGAGGTCATACTTGATGGGGTCCACCTTGGTGATGCCGAGGCAGTAGGCAACTACACTGCCGGCTGCCGAGCCGCGGCCCGGCCCTACGCTGACGCCGAGCTCGTAGCGTGCGGCATTGATATAGTCCTGCACGATAAGGAAATATCCGGGGAAACCCATCGTCTTCATGACGTGCAGCTCGAAGCGTATGCGCTCTTCGACCTCATGGCTGAGCGGGTCGCCGTAGATTTTGCGTGCTCCGGCGAAGGCGAGATGCGCCAGATAATCGGCCTCGAGCTTGAGGCGATAGAGCTTGTCGATGCCGCCGATGTTCTGTATTTTCTTCTGGGCTTCTTCTGGCGAGCAGACTACGTTGCCATTCTCATCCCGCGTGAACTCGTCGAAAAGCTCTTGGTCAGTGAAGCGTTGCCTGTAGTCGTCTTCGTTGGCGAAAGACTTGGGAATGGGAAAGTTAGGCATGATGGGCGGGTGGTCGATCGAGTAGGTCTCCACCTTGTCAAGCACTTCTATAGTGTTGTCCAAAGCCTCGGGCACGTCGGCAAAGATGGTGTTCATCTCTGCCGTGGTCTTGAACCACTCTTGTTTTGAGTAGAGCATGCGCTTCGGGTCATCAAGGTCGCGGTTTGTGCCGAGGCAGATAAGGCGGTCGTGGGCTTCGGCATTTTCTTCGTCGACAAAGTGTACGTCGTTGGTGCAGACTACTTTCACATCGTACTTCTTCGCCAGTTCCATAATCACGGCGTTAGCCCGCTGCTGCAGCGGGAACGTATCGCGGTTGGCGCGTTGGTTAGGGTCGCGCACCTCGTGGCGTTGTATCTCAAGGTAGTAGTCGTCGCCGAAGACACTCTTGTACCACTTGATGCGTTCTTCTGCTTCCTTGATATCTCCGTTGAGGATGAAGCGTGGCACCTCTCCGGCGATGCACGCCGAGCAGACGATGAGGCCTTCGGCGTGGCGGCGCAGCTCGTCGTGGTCGGTGCGGGGACGTGAGTAGAAGCCGTCGACCCACGCTTTTGACACCAGTTTTATCAGGTTATGGTAGCCCGTCTGGTTCTTTGCCAGCACGATGAGGTGGTAGCGTGTGTTGTCGCCGCGGTCCTTGTCCTTGTCGTAGAGAGTGCGGTTGGCGACATACATCTCGCAGCCGAAGATGGGCTTGAATGGTTGGTGCCCTTCCTCCTTCAATTTCTTGTTTCGCTTGTTGACGTAATTGAAGAATTCTTTTACCCCCATCATGTTTCCATGATCAGTAATGGCCATGCCCGGCATGCCGTCGGCGATAGCTTTCTCGACGAGCTTGGGGATGCTGGCTTGTCCGTCGAGCAGTGAGTATTGAGTATGTACGTGTAAATGGACGAAATTTTGCATAAGGTTCAGTTTTCGGGGATAAAATTACGTTTCTTTTGGCAAACCACCAAAAAAGGCGGACTTTTTTTTGCTGCAATACAAATAATGTTTACTTTTGTCGTTGAAAACAGAAAATCCGTTGATAAAACAATATGGTCAAACCATTAAAGAAGATTAGAAAAAACATACGATTCCATCGAGAAGGTACCAAGACTTTGGTGTGGGGCGGTATAGCCCTCGCTGCCTTCTGCCTGCTCACGGGCTATGCGTTCGGTTTCGCAAGTCCGTGGTTCGTGATTCTCGTTGCTATCTGTGCCATCGTTTATCTGTTGGTCGTGAATTTCTTCCGATGCCCTATTCGTCTCTTTGATGGCGAGACGGAAGGCATCGTCGTGGCGCCCTGCGACGGCAAGGTAGTAGTGGTTGAAGAGGTCGATGAGAACGAGTATTTCCACGACCGCCGCATTATGGTGAGCATATTTATGAGTCTGATTAACGTCCATGCTAATTGGGTTCCAACAGATGGCACAGTGCGCTTGGTTGACCACCAGAACGGGCGCTTCCAGGCGGCTTGGCTGCCCAAGGCCAGCACCGATAACGAGCGCTCCACCATAGTCATTACTACGCCTGATGGTCAGGAGATCCTCGCACGTCAGGTGGCTGGTGCCGTAGCTCGGCGAATAGTCACTTACGTCAACCCCGGCGACGAGTGCTACATCGATGAGCACCTTGGCTTCATTAAATTCGGCTCCCGTGTTGACCTCTTCCTGCCCCTCGACGCGGATGTGAAGCTGCACGTTGGGCAGCGAGCCTTCGGCAATCAGACGATAGTGGCGCAGCTGAGTCGTTAATCCCAAGCCTTAAGTTCCAATAAATATGCTATTTAATCTCCCAAACCTGTTCACCCTCGGCAACCTTGTATGCGGTTGCATGGCTGCAGGCGCTGCTTTTCATGGGCATTTCTCGTGGGCCCTGCTGATGATTGTATGCGGCGCCGTCTTCGATTTCCTCGACGGCTTGGTAGCACGTGCAATCGGCATCAGCGGACCCATAGGCAAAGAGCTCGACTCGCTGGCAGACATCGTAACCTTCGGCGTGGCGCCCTCAGCGATGCTCTTCCAGCTGTTCGGAATCGTCGTTTATCCCACTTGGCTGCTGCCCTTGGCTCCATATCTGCCTTACACTGCCTTTATCATGGCGGCATTCTCCGCCTTGCGCCTGGCCAAGTTTAATATCGATGAGCGCCAGCGTTCAGGTTTCATTGGACTGCCAACGCCTGCCAACGCCCTCTTCTGGGCATCGCTCATAGTAGGGCAGGGCGCTTTCTTGACCTCTGCTCGCTTCAATGCTATGTGGCTTTTCCTCTTTATGCTTATGTTCTGTTTCTTCCTTGTGGCCGAAGTGCCTTTGTTCGCCCTGAAGTTCAAGACTCTGGGCTGGGAAGAGAACCGCGTGAAATATACCTTCCTGATTGTGGCGCTCGTCATCCTGTTCCTTGGCTACCACAGCTTAGGCGTCAGCGTTATTGCCACCATAATCCTTTGGTACATCATTTGGTCACTCCTCGTGTGGAAAGTAAGAAAAGTCTGATTATGCAAGACATCATCATAAGCTATAGCCTGGAGGCCGACCTCGCTACGGCGGTCGGGCGTATTGCGCCTGACCGTCTTTTCGTTTTAGCCGATGACACCACGGCCGCTTGCTGTTGGCCCATAGTCAAGGACTATGCTTGCCTTGCTGGAGCACAGCTCATCACCATCGGCTCTACTGACGGCGCAAAGACGCTCGACACCCTCGCCACCGTATGGCAGCGGCTGGGCGAGCAGGGCGCCACACGCCACTCCGCCCTCATCAACCTGGGCGGTGGTATGGTGACAGACCTCGGTGGCTTCGCAGCGGCCACCTTTAAGCGCGGCATGGCTTTCGTGAACGTGCCTACGACGTTGCTGGCGATGGTCGATGCGAGCGTCGGAGGTAAGACAGGCATCAATTTCCGAGGTCTGAAGAACGAGATAGGCGCTTTCTGCGACGCCCGCACAGTAGTCATTCACACGCCTTTCCTGCGGACGCTCGATGCCGAGAACCTGCGCAGCGGCTACGCCGAGATGCTCAAACATGGACTCATCAGCTCTGCAGAGGAGACGACCGGACTGCTTGCCTTCGACATCTTTGACGTCGACTACGAGGCACTCGCCGACCTCGTAGGGCGGAGCATACAAGTAAAAGAACGCATCGTAGCCGAAGACCCGTATGAGCACGGCCTGCGCAAAGCACTCAACCTCGGGCACACCATAGGGCACGCCTTCGAGAGCTTCGCGCTCGAGAACCACGCTCCCGTGCTCCACGGATATGCCGTGGCTTGGGGCCTCGTCTGCGAGCTCTACCTCAGCGTCACGCGTTGCGGCTTTCCCATGGCGCTGTTCCATCAGGTGGAGCACTTCGTTAGCGATGTCTACGGCCACTTTGCCCTCGACTGCAAGCACTACGACCACATCTTCGACCTCATGACTCACGACAAGAAGAATATCGCCGGCCAAATAAATATGACGTTGCTCGCAGCTCCAGGCGACGTTCGCATCAATCAAGTGACTCAGCGCGACGATATTTTCGAGGCTCTCGACTACTACCGCGAGAGCTGATTCCAACTAATGACGCATCATTATTCACTCAATAGGTACAAATATTAATCTACAGACTGTAATGTATATCTTACATTCCTTCTGCCGCAACGGCAGAGCTTTATCACTCGTTGGTGCAACGAAAAGTGGTTTCCTACTCATATTCCTTCTTCTGTCCTTAGCTCCGCTAAGCGCAAAGAAAACGCTGCGCATGAGCGGCAATCCCATCTTGCCAGAATTTCACGCAGACCCCGAAGTGCTCTTCTCGGAGCAGACGGGCCGTTTCTACATTTATTCTACTACCGATGGTGCTCCGGGGTGGGGCGGTTACTATTTCACAGCCTTCTCCTCGGCAGACCTCGTCGACTGGCGTCACGAGGGTATTATCCTCGATCTTGCAACGGAGCAGGTGCCCTGGGCTTCAGGTAACGCCTGGGCTCCGTGCATTATTGAGCGTCGCGAGGGTGCCGGGTGGAAGTACTATTTTTACTATAGCGGCCACAATCCCGAGCACAACCGCAAGTCCATAGGCGTAGCCGTGGCCGACAAACCTACCGGGCCATTCCGCGACCTCGGGCGTCCCATCGTTGACGACCGTCCGCAGGGCGTGCGCGGTGGTCAGCAGATTGATGTAGATGTCTTCTGCGACCCCGTCTCCGGCAAATATTATCTCTATTGGGGCAACGGATATATGGCGGGCGCCGAGCTGTCGGCCAATATGACGAGCCTCGTGCCCGGCACAACCACCGTCATGACGCCTGAGGGCGGCACTCTCTCCGACTATGCCTACCGCGAGGGCCCCTACGTCTTCTATCGTGGCGGACTTTACTACTTCCTCTGGAGCGTCGACGACACAGGCTCGCCTAACTACCACGTAGCCTACGGCACCTCAACATCGCCGCTCGGGCCCATTGAGGTGGCCAAAGAGCCGGTAATCTTAATCCAGCGTCCAGAGGCTGGCATCTACGGACCTGCCCACAACAGTGTCCTGCAACTGCCAGGGACCGATGAGTGGTATATCGTATACCACCGCATCAATGCAGCATATCTCCATCGCGACCGCGGACCAGGTTTCCACCGTCAGGTCTGTATCGATCGTCTCGAGTTCAATGCCGACGGCACCATACGCCCCGTAGTCCCCACCAACGAAGGTGTGGCAGCCGTGAAGGTTAAGATCAAGAAACAAGAGAAGGTGAAGGCACGAAAATAGCCTTCCTTTCGCCAATCTGCAATCTACTATTCTCAATGAAATTATCATTCCGCACTTCTCTACTTTCGCTTCTCACTCTCATAATAAGTCCCGCTGATGTCTCAGCCCAAGGCCGCCTCATGGCTGAAGTCGATGTCGTCAACGTAGGCGAAATACTTTACCAGACGCCACGAACACTCAGCTACCGCCTCGTCAACAGAGGCAACAGCCCCGTGACCATAACGGCCGTAGTGCCTTCGTGCGGCTGTACGCAAGTGCGCTACCCTCAGACACCCATAGCCGCCGGCGCTGATGCAGAGCTCACCGCCACTTACGATGCGCGCACTCTCGGCACCTTCCAGAAAGAGATTGAAGTGTACGTCGACGGCGCTGCCGAGCCTATCTATCTGACCTTCCAGGGGCGTGTCGTGGCAGATGCCTCAGACTACGGCGGCGGCTTCCCCGTAGATATGGGCACGGTGAAGCTCTCCACCAATGAGATTGAGTTCTCAGATGTCAATATGGGCGACCATCCCGAGGCTAACATCATGGTGCTGAACAACTCTCGGCAGACGTTGAGGCCACAACTTATGCACCTGCCCACCTACCTCTCCGCCACCTACCATCCCGAGCAACTCGCTGCGGGCCGCGTAGGGCGCATAGCCCTTAAACTCAACACGGAACGCTTGCTCAGCTACGGCCTTTCGCAGACTACTGTATATATGTCACGGCAAATGGGTGACAAGGTCGGCGACGACAACGAGATTGATGTCTCCGCCATACTGCTGCCGCATATGCCAAAGCGCACGGCACAGCAGATGGCCGATGCACCGAAACTTGTCGTTGAAGTCGACACGCTCGACTTTACCACCCTTATGGCAAAGAAAAAGAAGAGCTACAAGCAGACTATCACTGTCGGCAATGCCGGCCGACAGCCACTCAACGTCTACAGCGTACAGGCTTTCGGACGCTCTGCCACCGTGAAACTCTCATCCCGTAAGATTGCGCCCGACGGAAAGGCACGGCTCACCGTAATACTCGACAGAGAGCGCCTCGCACGCCAGAAGGCCGCACCACGTCTGCTTATCATAACCGACGACCCACACCGCCAAAAGACAATCCTGACGTGTAAGGTTGTAGAGGATTAAGAGCCTCCATCCCCTCCGTAGGAAGGGAAGATGAGGTATAGGGCTCTTCTTGCTATTCATCTCTACTCCCTATGTGGCTCTTGGAGGATTGCAGTCGATAGTCTTAAGGGTTTCGGGCAAAAGACTCAAGGGCTTCGTGTGAAAGGCATAATGGTTCGTTGGAAGAACGAATAGAACGTAGAGATTATTGTTTATAGAAATTTGAGATAAAATAATGAATCATCCAGAGAATAGCTCAGAATACAAAGGACTCGTCGTCAACGACGGTGTACAACAGCCCTCCATCGTTAACCCATACCTGCAGCGAGGCCGCTTCGCCCGCCGTAGGCTCACTGTCGACGACTACGTGCACGGCATACTTGACGGTAACGTCACCATACTGGGACAAGCCGTGACCCTCGTCGAGAGCACCAACCCTGAACATCAAGCCATAGCACAGCAGGTCATTGAGCGTTGTCTCCCTTATAGCGGCAAGAGCGTGCGCATAGGCATCAGCGGTGTGCCCGGAGCAGGCAAGAGTACCAGCATAGACGAGTTTGGCATCCACGTGCTGCAGCGGAATGGCGGACGCCTTGCCGTGCTCGCCATAGACCCCTCCTCCGAAAAGACTAAAGGCAGCATCCTCGGCGACAAGACGCGCATGGAGAAGCTGAGCGTACACCCTGACTCTTTCATACGTCCCAGCCCCTCGGCAGGCTCGCTCGGCGGCGTAGCACGTAAGACGCGCGAGACTATCATCCTCTGCGAGGCTGCCGGCTTCGACACAATCTTCGTCGAGACCGTAGGCGTAGGGCAGAGCGAGACGGCCTGCCACTCCATGGTCGACTTCTTCCTCGTCATACAGCTGGCGGGCACGGGCGACGAGCTCCAAGGCATCAAGCGCGGCATCATGGAAATGGCCGACGGCATCGTCATCAACAAATGCGACGGCGACAACGTCGACGCCTGCCACCTCGCAGCTCGACAGTTCCAGAACGCATTGCACATCTTCCCTATGCCCGAGAGCGGATGGACACCCAAAGTGCTCTGCTACTCTGGCTTCTTCGGACTTGGCATTAAGGAAATATGGGATATGGTGTACGAGTATGTTGACTTCGTAAAGCAGAACGGCTACTTCGAGCGTCGGAGGGCTGAGCAGGCCAAGTTCTGGATGTACGAGAGCATCAACGAGCAGCTGCGCAACAGTTTCTATCAGAACCCCACCATCGCCGCGCTGCTCCCGCAGGCCGAGGAAAGTGTGCTGGCCGGGCAGAAGACGTCCTTCGTCGCTGCCAAGCAACTCCTCGACACCTATTTCGCGCTGATGAAATAACCTCTTCATTCTAGCACAACCTTTGCAGTTGCAAACGTAAAACGCACGCGAATGTCTCAACACGATCGCACCAAAGAACTTGGCACAAAACCCATCGGCGCACTGCTGATGCAATATGCCGTTCCAGCCATCATTGCCATGACGGCCTCGTCGCTCTATAATATGGTGGACAGCATCTTCATAGGGCAGGGCGTAGGGGCTATGGCTATTGCGGGCCTTGCTATCACGTTTCCGCTGATGAACCTCTCAGCGGCCTTCGGTGCTATGGTTGGCGTGGGCTCGGCAACGATGATTAGCGTGCGTCTGGGCCAGAAGAACCGCGAGGAGGCTCAGCTCTTCTTCGGCAATTCGGTGACGCTGAACGTGATTATAAGCGTGGCTTTCATGGTGTTGGTGCTGGCTTACCTCGACACTATCCTCCACTTCTTCGGAGCCTCGAGCCTGACGTTGCCTTATGCTCGTGAGTATATGGAGTGGATTCTCTACGGCAACGTCTTCACGCACCTCTATTTCGGACTTAACGCGGTGCTGCGCTCTGCCGGTCACCCGCGCACGGCCATGATGGCTACGGTGCTGACGGTTGCGCTGAACACGGCTCTTGACCCGCTGTTCATCTACGCTTTCGGCATGGGAATCAAGGGTGCGGCCGTAGCCACGGTGCTCTCTCAGTGCGTCTCGCTGACGTGGCAGCTGTGGATTTTTTCGCGGCCTACGGAAGTCGTATTCCTGCGCCGCGACACGTTGGCACTGCGCCGCCACATCGTGGGTGGCATCCTCTCGATAGGTCTGTCGCCATTCCTGATGAACGCCTGCTCGTGTCTGGTGGTGCTGCTGATCAACCGTGGTATGGTGGCTTATGGCGGCGACTTGGCCGTGGGAGCCTATGGCATTGATAACCGCGTGCTTTTCCTCTTCGCGATGATAGTGATGGGCTTCAACCAGGGTATGCAGCCCATCGCGGGCTACAACTACGGCGCACAGCATCTTGACCGCGTGCGCGAGGTGCTGTGGCGAACGATAGGTTATGCCACTGTGGTGATGACGGTAGGCTTCATCGTATGTGAAATTTTTGCCGAATCCATCGCACGGGCGTTCTCCAAGGACCTGGGCTTGATACGCATGGCAGCCCACGGTATGCGCATTGATGTAGCCTTGTTCCCGGTGATAGGTTTCCAGATGGTCACGAGCAATTTCTTCCAAAGCATAGGCCAGGCAGGCAAGAGTATCTATCTCTCGCTGACGCGCCAGCTGCTTTTCCTCGTGCCTTCTCTGCTGCTCTTGCCGCATGTGATGCCGGTGCTGGGCCTTCCTGAGCTCGACGGTGTGTGGTGGTCGCTGCCCGTGAGCGACGGACTGGCGGCTCTGAACGCTGCGGTGTTGCTCTATTGGCAGATACGCGAATTTCAAGGCCGACCAGTCAATTTTTCCCCATTTCATCGATTCAACCTCCTTCGCCTGCCCCGCCGTATCCACTACTTTGCCGTCAACCGCGTCGCTCCTTACATACCTCTCTTCTCACTCTTCCAGCATGAAGACAAAGAGGACGAATGTAACACTACAGCATAATCTCTCGCAAATAAACACAACAGCACAATTGCTCGCAAATAAAAAACTACGGATTTTACGGATTATACGGTTCCGTTCCTCGAGAATCCGAAAGAATCATCCGTCAAAGAAAAACCGTATAATCCGTACAATCCGTAGTTAAATAAATCCGTAGTTGAGAAAACCAATAGTATTATAAATCAGTCGTTATGAGAAGAATAGGAGTTTTGAGTGATACACATAGCTATTGGGATGACAAGTACCTGGAGTATTTCGAGACGTGCGATGAGGTGTGGCACGCCGGAGATATCGGTAATACCGACGTCGCCGACCGCCTCGCCGCTTTCCGTCCGCTGCGTGCCGTAGTGGGCAACTGCGACGGGGGCGACCTGCGCCGCATGTTCCCGCCGTTGCTGCGCTGGCGCTGTGAGGACGCCGAGGTGCTGATGACGCATATCGGAGGCTATCCCGGACACTACGACCGCAGTGTCATACGCCAGCTCGTGGAGCGCCCGCCGCAGCTCTTTATCTGCGGCCACAGCCATATCCTCAAAGTGCAGTACGACCGCCAGCTCCACCTCCTGCATATCAACCCGGGAGCCGCCGGCCTGCAGGGATGGCACCAGGTGCGCACACTCGTGCGTTTCACCGTCGAAGGAAGTAACTTCCGCGATCTTGAAGTGATTGAAATCCCGCGGCCGAAGAACTATAATTTGTAAACTACGCAAGCAGTTTTAATTAAAAAATCACTTTTTTAAGTCAAAAAGTGCTCTAAATCTTGCCTTGTTCGCAAGAATCGTTAACTTTGTGGCCGTATAAGGCACATTTTGGTCGCGCGCGAACATTTTATGTCTGAGCGAGCGCCGAAAAACCACTGAAAAAAACAAAAAACATAATTAACACTATTAACTAACTAAACACTCAAGCGTATGAAGAAATTACTTTTACTTCTATGCACCCTGCTGGCATCAGTAGGGTTGTGGGCTACGGACTACGTTATTAGTCTCTCGACAGGTACGTTTTACAACTATCAGTCTGGGGCTATCGCAGTCCCTGTTGATGCGACCAAGTACGTTTATGCTTGGGCTTCGGAAGCAGAGCCTGAATTGGACCTGTATTGCCCATCGGGCAAAAACAACATGGTAATCGACGCCAACGTCCGTTTGGCTACCGACACTTACTTGTTGGAAGTGCCAGATGGCTACATGATTACGGGCTACAACTTCAAAGCCTACACAGGCGCAACGTCAGCCTCGGTTACTCCAGATGGTCAGGATGCCATCAACATCTCGACTGATCAGGCAAATCCGACATTGGTGAATGTTACGGGATTGAAATCCGCCACGGTTTCTTTTGCAGTGAATGCAGGGAATCCTTGGATGTATGTTTCCGACTTCAATGTCACAGTTGAAACAGATCCTGACTACGTGGCACCAACGTATGTAACTTCTTTGGATGAACTCAGCAACAACAAGGCTTATGTTATTAACAATGCCCGTCGTACATGGAATGTCGCTGATGGCGCTACCGTAATGACTTCCATCACAACCATCGACAGGAATGCTAAGAGCCAGCAGTTCGCTGTCATCAACTACGAAGATCAGTACTATGTCTACAGCGTGAATGCCAAAGGCTTCCTGAACCCTGACAAGTCTTTGGATGCCCCTGCTGTCATTCAGATTAGCAACACAGGCAATGAGGCATATCCCTGGTTCTTCAAGTTTGATGACACACATAATGTTAATATCAACGGTGCAGGCGTCGTCCTTATTGACGGTTGGACGGACATCGACGAAGGTAACAGCAACCGTCTCATCGAGGCCGTTGACTTCGACCCGACAGATGCCATTAATGCCATCAAGCTTGCAAATCTCCAGCCTGGTGACGACATGACCGACTTCATCGTCAACCCCAGCTTCGAGACTGGCGACCTTACTGGTTGGACTGTAGGCAACAGCGCCGATACCGGCGTTAAGCCCAACAGCAACGGCACCTACACCACCAGCGGTTGCGATGGCGATTATCTCTTCAATACATGGTGGCAGGGTCTGCCTATCACCCAGGAGGTGACAGGCCTGCCTAATGGCTTGTATGAACTGAAAGTTCTTTTGGCCTCTGACCCTGGAGATAACAATCTTCCCCACCTCTACCTACTCGCCAACGGCGAACATAGTGACGTCGTAGCTACACCTGAAGGTAAGGGTGTGTTCGTAGAAGCTTCCATGCAGTTCTACGTCACTGATGGTACAGCCACTATCGGTGTTGTAGGCGGCAACGGCGACGGTACGTTCAATGCGAATGGCTATTTCTGGTACAAGTGCGACAACTTCCGCCTCACCTACGTAGAGCCTCTGCCCGACATCGATGACGTCGAGATTCCCGAAGGCAAGATGAGCCTTGCCGCAGAGGAAGGTATCAATGCCGCTAAGGAGGCCGGCGATGTAGTGGCGCTCATCGAAGCTGTTAAGGTCGCCGAAGCTTCCATCGCAGCTTATGCCAAGGCCGAAGCAGCTATCGCTGATGCACGTGCAATCCTCGAAAGCACCAACATCACAAGCGAGGAAGCCTACGACGCTTTCGAGAACGAGATCGTCATCTATGAGGATGGCTGGGAGGCCGGCAATATGTCTGACGAAATGGCTGCCGAGGCTGGAAAAGTACTGGGCACCATAGTCACTGGCTGGCGTGCGGGCGACGATGCCGCTGCACCCGTCTATCTTAAGGACGGCTTCAACATCAACGGTTTCGAAGGTGATGTCTATATCAACACATGGTCTGTCGAAGGCTACAACGACGGCACCGACTTCAAGGTTCCCTTCTACGAGGTGTTTATCGCCGATAATCAAATCCTTCCCAGTAATAAGGATATTGCCGCAACCATCGAAGGCCTGGAACCCGGTGAGTACGAGGCTACGGTCCTGGCACGCGTGAAGCGTACGAATGGCAACGGAGCCACCGACGCTCCCTTCGGCATTCAGTTCTTGGTCAACGACAATGACGACGATGCTGCCGATATCTCGGAACTCGAGCAGACAAAGGAAGGAACCTTCTTCCTCGGCGAACTCAAGGCTCGCGGCACCGTGGGCGAGGATGGCGTGCTGAAGATCTCGTTCTACACCTTCGACAACAACATCCACTGGCTCAGTTTCAAGAACGTGAAGTACACCAAGATTGAAGAGCCGGCTGATCCCTACGAGGCAGCCCTCGCAGCCATCGAGGACGGTACTTACTACAAGGTCTTCACCGAAGTAGAAGGCCAGAAGTACTACCTTACCGGCAAGGGTACGCTCTCCACAAAGCCTTCCGACGGTCCCGCCTTCAAGTTCGAGAAAGCTGCAGGTGCAGAGTATGAGTATGGCTTCAAGCTCAACAACAGCGGCACATTCTTCAGCAATCCTCCCGGAACCACCGAGGGTGACCTCAAGAAAGGCTCTATTAACACCTCTACCGCTGGCCGTGCCGAGTGGGAGGCTCAGGTGTGGTTCCTCAACGAGGACGGCCTCTATGCCGTACGATCCACCAACGCTGCTGCCGCTACCAGCGGCTGGAATTGGGTCGGCAGCTCTTACTGGTATGTCGAAGAGGCTGAAAAGCCCATCGCCCAGTACCAGTGGGATCCCGCTTACGTTTGGCAGCTCGAGGAGATTACGAACCCCGTGAACGTCACCTACGTTGTCTATCCTGCCGGCAGCACTGAGCCTGTAGATCGAGCAACCGTAGTGCAGGATGCAGGCAGCGATGCCGTCGTGCCTGACGTGCTGAAGACAAAGCCCTTCTACAAGTACGTCTTGGACGATGACGCCTATGTCGGCAGGGAAGACGTAACAATTAATGTCACCCGCGACTATGTCGATGGATTAGTGCTCAAGCTCGATGACTTCTCGAACAACAAGGCTTACACCGTCGCTTGCGACCGCGGTGCACTCCTGACGAAGGAGGATCACGTGGCTTCTACCAACCACAGCGCAAACACCAATGCTGAGCCTGCTGAATTTGCTGTCATCAGCTACGAGGACAACTTCTACCTCTACAGCGTTGCCGACGGCAAGTTCATGAACTTCGATCCTACGGCTACCGCTGAAGGCGAACGCGGCCCGCTGGCCGATGAGCCTGCTCACGGCACCGAAGATGCTGTCATCCTCGAGCCTAAGGCCGAGCCTTACTTCCTCGCATACTTCACTGCTGAAGGCACCAACTATGGTTTCAACACCAATGGTAGCGATCCTTACGGATATGTCATCAACACTTGGATGACCGCCGATGAAGGCAACCAGTACTACTTCATCGAGTCGTCAGACTTCGACCCGACGGAAGCTATTGCAGCCCTCGACGCATTCTTCCATCCCGCTCAGGAGATAATCCTTGAAGGCATCGCGGCTCTGAAGAACTACCAACTCGATCCCGACGCAGAGTCTGTCAACATCACCCTGCGACTCACCGATGCTAAGGTCACCTTCGTCAACACCTTCGAGCAGACCGACATCGATTGGGATACATGGGAAGAGATTACCGTAACGAAGGACAACGTTGTCATGGAAGACGAGACGGCAGCAATGCTGCTTCAGGGTGTCGGACTTAATGAGGCACTGAAGGCTGGCGACACCGTCAGCGGCGACATCCGCTTCACTATCGTCAACGGACTGTTCGGCGCCGAATATGCTGCCAACGACTTCACGGCCGAGAGCCTCGCATCCCTCGAGATCACAGGAGGAACGGCCAAGCCGCTCGCTGTCACCGACGACAACGTTGAGGATTATGCAGAGAACTTCGACTATTACTATGTAGAGTTTGCAGACGCTACCTACAACGTCAGCGAGGATGGCGATGCTATGCTCAATATCCCCGTTATGGGTTCTGATTTTGGTGTGATGGATGTATTCCAAGCTCTGACCGATGACGATTATCCCGAGGAAGGGACACCCGTCACTGCCCGCGGTTACATCGTCGACTACTTCGGAATCGTGACCTACTTCCAGCCCCTCGAGTTCGTCGTTCCTGAAGAGGTCGTTCCCGTTGAGATTACCGGCACCTTCGACGGCATGATCAAGCAGATCCTCTCGCAC
>CAJOLI010000027.1 GCA_905235285.1 uncultured Bacteroidaceae bacterium | reverse complement strand
TCCTCTCATAGCCCCAGTCATCTATGGCCTGTCCCCAGTAGCGGTTGACAAGTTCAATGGTACGGGGCTTGTATTCGTACTGGTTCTTCTTGTAGCCACGCTTGCTCTCTATGTATGAGCGGATAGCTGTCTCCGACTCTTCCCAGCCTGGCAGTCGCAGTTTGGCGTAGATGTCTTTGGTCACGGCATAGGCGTCGCGCTCAAAGTCCTCGAACTTAACCTCATAAAGATTCCCTTCGGGGATAAAATGTTTCTGCTGTTGATAGGCTTTATAGAGTCTGGGATAGACTTCTATGGCGTTCATCTCAATCTGGTCGTCGCTTACATCCTGAAGTTTCAAGGGTGCGATGGTCTGGGTGAAGAAGGAACGTGTGGACTCGAAGACCGTGTATGGATTGCGCATGAGGTATATGAACTTGGCGTTTGGGAACATCTCTACAAGCGCTTTTATGTGCCCTGTGTGCGGTGGGTTCTTGGAGAGATATTGTGTGCCGCCCGTGTTCCAGAGCGAAATCTTCACGCAGCGCATGAAGGCCTCCTTGTATGCCGCCTCTTCCTTGGGAGTGATTTGTTCGAAAGTGAGCCAGCGGTCGCAATAATCGAGCATTCGTTTGGGGAAGTACCAAAAGTCGTAGTAGGAGTAGGGCATCGTGTTGTTCAACGCGAATTCCTCTTCCTGAGGCGTGTCAGGTGTCAGTTCCATGCCGTCGGTGGGTCGTCTGCTGGGCATTATGACTTTGACTATTGGTTTCAGGAAGCCCTGCCCGAACATCATCAGATGTGGGAACACGGTCTGATAAGTTGTCGTGTGCCCGAAATGTTCGTCTTGCGCAAAGATGTTGTGGACAAATGTGGTGCCGCTGCGCCAATGCCCGAGAATGAACAGAGGGTCGTGCTCCAGCGGCTTTTGTGCTAACAGACGCTGGTAGCGTCGTTCCTGGATGGGCGTCACTACCGACAGCATGCGACAGAGGACCTTTGTCAGATAGTATTTGCCGCGGTAGCCTTTGTCAATGGGCTGACCGGCTGTCATCTCCTTGAATGTCTTCCAGTCGGCGCCTACGAGCGGATTGGTAGGCAGGTTTTCGAATTTTATTAGTCCCATAATGTTATGGCCTGCATCGTTCTGCAGAGTTTGGAAAATAATTCTTTTTATACTGTAATTTCCTATCTCATCATTTCACCACCTTTATCTCTATGCCTTGGCGAGAGAGTTCCTTTACGGCAGTAGCAATAGCTTCGTAATGCTCTTCACTTATGCCGAGCTTGGGCAGGTTGAGCGTGGGTATGAGGTCATTCTCTAGAGCGCTTTCGTTGAGGGGCTCGAGTATCATGCCTACTGCTGAAGTGTTGTTGGTGATTGGGTCGATGAGGATGAAGGCTCCCGTCTGGCGGTTCACATTGTAGGCATCGAAGAAGAGAGTCTTGGCCGTGAGGATGTCGACCTGTCCGATTTCATTGAGCTGGAACGGCTTTCCTTCCTTCTCTTGTAGTGTGTTGACATCGACACGGTTGCGTACAGCAACAATCGATGCACGCGTGGTGTTGGTGTTGTGCTTAAGGAAGAACTGCTTGCCCATATCCATTGGTTCTTCGTCCATCCACACGAGCATTGTCGTGAAGTGTCGGCCAATGTGTGGCACGTTGTCGGGGTGAACAAGCATCTCGCCGCGGCTGATGTCTATTTCGTCCTCGAGTGTGATGGTGACGCTCTGGGGCGGGAAGGCCTCGTTGATTTCACCTTCGTAGGTGACGATGCTCTTGACGTGGCTGCGTTTCATTGAAGGCAGTGCCATGAGCTCGTCTCCTTTGCGCACGATGCCACTGGCAACCTTGCCGCAGAAGCCGCGGAAGTTGAGGTCGGGACGCAGGACATACTGCACGGGATAGCGGAAGTCGTTGTAGTTGCGGTCGGCGTAGATAGGCACTGTCTCGAGGAAATCGAGGAGGGTAGTACCCTTGTACCATGGCGTCCGCTGGCTCTTCTCTACGACATTGTCGCCGTCGCGGGCCGAGAGTGGGAAGCACGTAACATCCTCTATGCCGAGGTGATTGGTCAGTTGTAGGTAGTCAGTCACGATGTCGTCGAACACCTTCTGATCAAATTCTACCAGGTCCATCTTGTTCACGGCCAGGACGATATGCTTGATGCCGAGCAACGATACGAGATAGGTGTGACGGCGCGTCTGTGTGATGACGCCCTTACGAGCATCAATGAGGATAATGGCCAGATTCGCCGTCGATCCGCCCGTAATCATGTTGCGGGTATATTGTTCGTGTCCCGGAGTGTCGGCAATGATGAATTTCCGTCGGTTCGTTGAGAAATAGCGGTAGGCAACGTCGATTGTGATGCCCTCTTCGCGCTCGGCCTTGAGGCCGTCGAGCAGCAGGGCGTAGTCGATGTTGTCGCCAGCATTGCCCACGCGTTTAGAGTCGCGTTCGAGGGCCGTCAGCTGGTCGTCGTAGAGTTTCTTTGAGTCGAAAAGGAGTCGCCCTATGAGGGTGCTCTTGCCATCGTCGACAGAGCCTGCCGTAAGCAGTCGCAGAAGGTCCTTCTGCTCGTCAGCGTCGAGATAAGCTTTGATATCGAGTTTGTTGTCCATTGTAGTTGAATTTTTAGAAATAACCTTCGCGCTTCTTCTGTTCCATCGAGGCTTCTTGGTCGAAGTCGATGACGCGGGTGGTGCGCTCACTCTTGGTTGTGGTCATCATCTCCTCGACAATCTCTTCGATGGTCGTGGCGTTACTCTCAACGGCACCGGTAAGCGGCCAGCAGCCGAGTGTCCGGAAACGTACCATGCGAGGCTTGATGAGTGGTCGGTAGTTCTCTGGCAGGCGGTCGTCGTCGGCCATGATGAGGTTGCCGTCAATCTCTACGCAGGGCCGCTCCTTGGCGTAATAGAGCGGTACGATGGGGATGTTCTCGAGGCGGATATACTGCCAGATGTCCAGCTCTGTCCAGTTGGAGAGTGGGAAGACGCGGATTGATTCGCCTTTGTGGATGCGGGCGTTGTAGATATCCCAGAGCTCAGGGCGTTGGTTCTTGGGGTCCCATTGCTGGAACTGGTCGCGGAACGAGAATATGCGCTCTTTGGCACGGCTCTTCTCTTCATCGCGACGTGCGCCTCCGAACGCGGCGTCGAACTTGTACTTGTTCAAGGCATCCAAGAGGGCCTTGGTCTTCATGAGGTCGGTATGCACCTTCGAACCGTGGGTGAAGGGGCCAACGCCTGCATTGAAAGCCTCCATGTTTGACTCCACGATGAGGTTCCAGCCGTATTTCTTGGCGTACTCGTCGCGGAACTGAATCATCTCCTTGAACTTCCATTTCGAGTCGATGTGCATTAGGGGAAATGGCACTTTGCCCGGTGCAAAGGCTTTCTCGGCAAGGCGCACCATGACGCTGCTGTCCTTGCCGATGCTGTAAAGCATGACAGGATTCTCGAACTCTGCAGCCACTTCGCGGATGATGTGTATGCTCTCGGCTTCGAGTTCCTGCAGGTGTGTGAGGTGGTAATTATTCATCTTTCTGTTATGTTATTTCATTGAATTATGAATCTTCTTTAAGGGCTTCCTTTGAACCCTTGATGGTTTAGCGAGCTTCAGAATTGTGGCCAGCTTACTGCTGCCAGTTGTGTTGCTCATTTCAGCCGGTTGCATTTGCAATTTCGACCGGTCGTGTTGGCAATTTCAACCGGTCGCATTTGCATTTTCGACCGGTCGCATTTGCATTTTCGACCGGTCGTGTTGTTCACTGCGACCGGTCGTGTTGTTCACTGCGACTGGTCGTGAGTCTTTACGCCCATAATCAGTTCTACGATTTGTTGTACGCTCGCGTCGAGTGGCTGATGGCTGGTGTCGATGGTCAGTGCAGGAGCTGAGGGCACTTCAAACGGCGCGCTGATGCCTGTGAAATCTTTTACTTCGCCCCGACGGGCGCGGGCGTAGAGACCTTTAACATCGCGGCGCTCACATTCCTCAAGGGGCGTGGAAATGTATACTTCGAAGAAGTCGTCGGCACCTATGATGTCGCGCGCCAACTGTCGGTATTCGTTAGTGGGCGAGACGAAGGCCGCCAGAGTGATGATGCCCGTGTCAACGAAGAGCTTTCCAACTTCGGCTATGCGACGTATGTTCTCGCGGCGGTCCTCAACGCTGAAGCCCAGGCCGGCATTGATGCCGGTGCGTATGTTGTCGCCGTCGAGAACTCGGCAGAGCAGCCCCCTATGATGAAGCTCACGCTCTACGCCAAGAGCCACTGTGGATTTGCCAGACCCGGAGAGGCCGGTGAACCAAATCATCATGCCACGCTGGTTGAGCAGCTTCTCACGTGCCTCACGTGGTAATGTGGTCACAGGGTAGAGATTCTCTCGCTGTTCGCCACCGCTTTGTTGTAAAGAAAGGTTTTTGCCTGATTCGTTCTTTTCCATCGTGGAAAGGATATTTTATACCATGTTATAAATCAGAGGAATGAGCAGAACACTCAGGATGAATACTATGAGGTTCATCGGGAGACCCACCTTGACGAAGTCCGTGAACTTGTAGCCGCCAACGCCTTGCACAATGAGGTTCGTCTGGTAGCCGATAGGCGTAGAGAAGGCCGAACTTGCAGCAAAACAGATGCAGACGACAAACGGCATCGGGTCGGCTCCCAGCTTTTCGGCTACTGAGAGCGCCAGCGGGAAGGCGAGTGCTGCGGCTGCATTGTTGGTGATGAGCTCGGTGAAAATGTTCGTAATCAGGAAAAGAGCGGCCAGGATGATGTAAACGCCGTAGTCTGTGCCCTTGACGATGTCGGTGAGCGAAATGATGTAGCCAGCAATGAAGTCGGCGAAGCCTGACTTGGTCATGGCCGTGCTGATGCCAAAGGCACAGGCGATGGTGATAAGGACGTCCCAGGAGAAGAACTTAGTGTACCTGCGGGGCGAGAACATATGTGTCCAAGCCATGATGACGACGGTGATGCAGACGAAGAAGAACATGTCAAGCTTAAGGCCGGGCATGTGCGCCTGTACGAATTCTGATTGGGCAAGATACTGCTTCACCGGCTCGAGCTCGCCTACAGTGGCACCGATAATCATGAGGATAAGCAGGACCAGGGCAAACCAGCGTTTCTTCTTGCTCAAGGGGGGCTCATAATCGCCCACGCGGTTTATCATCCAGAAGACGCGGCTGTCGCCCCACGTTTTCATGAACGAGTCGTCAGCATCGATGATGAGCGTGTCCTCGTGGGACAGGCGCATGTTCATGAAATCGCCCTCTAAGATTGACCCGCCACGACTGATGGCGCGGACGTGGGCTCCGTAGTGGCGATAGAAGTCAAACTCATGCAGCGTCTTGCCAAGGCCGGGGAAACGGTTACCGAGGAGCACTTCGTGGCGCGTCATGCCTGGTGCGAGGTCTTGCTCGGCAGCTTCCTCCTCGGAGCGGCGCTCGTCGGGCAGGAAGAACCTGGAGAAGAAGATAAGGTAGACGAGGCCGGTAAGTGCTATGAAGATACCTACTTTCGACAGTTCGAACATAGACATGCCATCGACGCCGTAACGCATGAGGATACCAGGTGCGCCGCCTTCCTCTACGGCAAGGGCCTCGTCTTTGGCTTCCTGCAAAAGCATACCGTGCAGTACGAGGTTTGTCGTCGTACCTATCAGCGTACAGATACCGCCGATGACGGTGGCGTAGCTCAGCGGAATGAGGAACTTCGTGGGCGGCAGTTTCATCTTACGCGCCCAGTTCTTAATCATAGGAGCAAAGATGACGACTACGGGGGTGTTGTTGAAGAAGGCCGAGATGAAAGTCACGATGGGATAGAAGCGCAGCCCGGCTGAGGTAATCGTGGCATTCTTTTTGGGCAGAATCCTGAACATTATCTGTTCGAGGAGACCGCTCTTACGAACGCCCTCGCTTACGAGGTAGAGCAGCGCCACCGTAATCATGCCCTTGTTGGAGAATCCTTTGAGCGCTTCTTCGGGGTTAATGATGCCGGCCACAAGCAGCAGCACAACAGCAGTAAACAGAATCAGACCTGGTCGCAGGCACTCGCGCATCAGGGCTACGAGCATAAAGACCAAGATGATTGCAACATACAAGATTGGGAATGTCATGTTTAGAAACTTTGTGTTGTATCTTTTGTTATTTAATCTTTAGTATCACACCGCAGAGTGACGGCACCCTGACATGCGCAGGCTGTGAAGGTGTAAACGCTATAGTAGTAGTCGTGCCTGTGAGTAGGTCGGTGGCATTGGCCTCGGTCTTCGGCTTTAAGCCATAGAGTTCGAAGACAGCCTCCGGAATATTGATATCGAGCTCTGAGTCGTTGTCACTGAAATTGGCAACGCACAGGAGAACCTCCTGGCCCGACCGACGCAGATAGGCGTAGTGGCTGTGGGGGTCGAAACTGTTGCTTTTCGGATTAACGTACATAAGATCGAAGAAATCCCCTTCGCGGATGGCGGCCTCGCTGGAGCATAGATTTAAGAGCTTAGAGTAAAAGCTTTGGAGCTCAAGCTCTTCAGATGTGAGTTCCTTTCCACCGAAACGTCCGTTGCGCCAGCGCTTAATAGTCCCAACGGTCCAGTAGTCGAAGATAGTGGTGCGCCCGTCGCGCCCGCTGAAGCCTTCATCGTCCATGCCACGTTCGCCAAGTTCCTGACCAAAGTACAGCATCACGGGGCCTGTGCTGAAGGTGGCGGCAACGAGCATCGGCGCGCGGCCGCGTTTGCCTTCGCCGGCAAAGAAATCCGAAGCTATGCGTTGTTCGTCGTGGTTCTCGAGGAACGAGAGCATGTGTGGGCGTATGTCGTCGACCGCCTGCCAACATGACGTGATGGCCGAAGCCTCGGCATTACCGCAGGCGACGGCGCGGAGAGTGTCATAAAGTCCTACTTTGTCGTAGAGATAATCGAACCCACCTTCGTGGATATAGCGGCGATAAGCGTCTGGACCATAAATCTCAGCTATGAACATAAGCCCGGGATGCGACGCTTTGACCTGGGGAATGGCCCATCCCCAGAATTCCGAAGGCACCATCTCAGCCATATCGCAGCGGAAACCGTCGATGCCTTTGTCTGCCCAGAATTGCAGGATACCCAGCATCTTCTCCCATGTCGAAGGCACGGGGTCGAAGTGCGTCGAGCGTCCGCCGGTGTAGTCGACACCGTAGTTGAGCTTGACCGTTTCGTACCAGTCGTCCTTGCGGGCGTGGCTCGAGAAGACATCGTTGCCCGTGGCGCGTGCAGGTTGCTCCACGTAAGGCTCTGCTTCGCCAGCCTGGAGATTGAAGTCGGCTGTGAAGGTCTCGCCTGGAAAATAGTAGAAGTTGTTGCGTGGCGAGAAGTGCATCGTAGTGTCGTCCGACGCTCCCAGGTCTTCCGTGCCGTCGGGGCAAACGTCGCTGTGGTACTGGCGGGCTACATGGTTTGGCACGAAGTCAATGATGACTTTCATTCCAGCCTTGTGTGTGCGATCGACAAGAGCCTCAAACTCCTCCATACGCGATGGTACGTCTGTGGCCAGGTCGGGATCTACGTCGTAGTAGTCCTTGATGGCATAGGCACTGCCGGCCTTGCCCTTGACTATGGCGCCGTGGTCACGGGCGATGCCGTAGCCCGAGTAATCGGTCTGGGTGGCATGCTCAATGATGCCGGTGTACCAGATGTGTGTGGCGCCAAGTTTGCGTATCTCGCCCAGGGCTTTGGGCGTGAAGTCAGCCATCGTTCCGCAGCCATTTGTGGCGCGGTCGGCATCGTGCTGGTTTACGTCTGTGCTGTTGCCGAAGAGGCGCGTGAAGACTTGATAAATTATAGGCTTTTGCATGTCTGCATGCTCTGTATAAACCGAACAAGCTTGCATCAGACTCGCGAGGAGTCCGATGCAAGCTTGAAAAATTATATTCTTAAAACGGTGATGTTTCATTCGGCGGAAACGTTTGCAGCTCACGCTGCTCTTGAGCTTGCCGTTTATAGGTCAGTGGCACTGCGTACGACAATGCCCTCGACATCCTTGGCGATTTTGGCAATCATGCCTTGCAGGGCCTTGCCGGGGCCACATTCGGTGAACTCGGTGGCGCCGGCCTCGAGCATGGCTCTTACCTCTTGAGTCCAGCGGACGCTGGCCGTGAGTTGTGCTATGAGGTTGGCCTTTATCTCTTCGGGGTTGGTGTGGGCTTTGCCGTCGACGTTCTGATAAACGGGGCTTTTGGGCGTGTGGAACTCCGTAGCTTCGATGGCAGCCTGCAGCTCATCCTTGGCAGGTTGCATCAGAGGGCTGTGGAAAGCTCCGCCTACGGGCAGAGGGAGCGCGCGCTTTGCGCCGGCAGCTTTCAGCTTCTCGCACGCGGCAGTGATGGCTTCTACCGTGCCGCTGATGACCAGCTGACCGGGGTTGTTATAGTTGGCAGGCACGCAAACGCCTCCGTCGGCCGACACTTCTGTGCAGACGTGCTCAACCGTCTCGTCATCCAGACCGATAATGGCAGCCATCGTTGACGGCTGGGCCTCGCAGGCTTTCTGCATCGCTTGGGCGCGGGCACTGACGAGGTTCAGACCATCCTCAAATGAGAGGGCACCGGCAGCTACGAGAGCACTGAACTCACCGAGCGAATGTCCGCCAACCATGTCCGGCTGGAACTTATCGCCCAGGCAGATAGCTGTAACGACAGAGTGCAGGAATACGGCGGGCTGTGTCACCTTTGTCTGCTTCAGCTCTTCGGCAGTACCCTCGAACATAATCTTTGTAATCTCGAATCCGAGGATGTCGTTGGCCTTATCGAAGAGCTTCTTGGCTTCACTGTTGCTCTCATAGAGGTCTTTGCCCATTCCTGAAAACTGGGCACCCTGACCGGGGAAAACGAATGCTTTCATTAGAATTGTATAATGTTTAAGTTAATGCCTACATATATATATTAATGTGTAACCTCATAGGCAAAGAGAACCCGTACGTAAATCTCTTATGGAGGCACAATCGACTGCAAAATTAGTTTAATTTTTCTTCTTTACACCTTTTTTTTCTGTTTTTCCTTATTTTTAACGTGCTTTTTTTGTGCAAATGGGCTGTAACCCCTACTTTTGTAGTCGAAAAGATACAAGAGTGTCAACGTCAACATCAGCGCAATACCTCAGAAACGCTCTTATGATGTTTAGGGATTTTCTCCTGCAAATTAGGATTTTTCCCCTTTTAGCCTACAAAAGTAGCAGTATCTTTGCACCGTCTTAAGTAAGGAACAATTAATTTTATACGACAATGATGAACACAAAGCAACTACTGGCAGCCATGGCGCTGCTCTTCGTGCCACTCGTTTCAGTGATGGCTCAGGATGATGTCTACTTCGTCAACAAACGGGCGAAGCAGGCTAAAGCCGCAGCACAGGCGCAGGCTCAAGAGGAGCCCCGCCGCTATGTGCCCGTGCAGATAGTTTATGCTGACGATGATGACCCCGTGAATGTCGGCGGTTCGAAGCGCGATGTCGACGAGTACAACCGTCGTGGGCGCTCAGGCTTACAAAACCGTTTGGTTGAAAATCCCGACGGCACGTTCACCTATCAGCTGCCCGGCAATGATACATTATATATCATGGAGGACTCCATGGCCGTGACGACCCGTTCGCTGGCCAATGATGTCTATGCCCAAGGCTACAACGAGGGGTATCAGGATGGCGAGGACTATGCCTACACACGTCGGCTCAACCGCTTCGGCTATGCGGGCGGTTATGCCTCACCCTGGTACTACAGCTACTATGATCCCTTCTACTGGGACGACTTCTACTGGGGCTATGACCCCTACTGGTATGGCGGCTACTACGGATGGCACCGTCCCTACTGGGGATATGCCGGCTGGGGTTATGGATGGCGTGGCTACTGGGGCTATGACCCCTACTGGTATGGTGGCTACTATGGATGGGGCTATCCTTACTATGGAGGCTACTATCGTGGCGGCTACTACGGACGTCCTCATAACAGCCGGACAGACGTCGCTCACACTTCACGCTATCGTGGACAGACAGGACGCTCGGCAGGCTATGACCGCCGCCGCGGCTACGTCGGTGCTAACTCTTCAGCAACAGGACGGACACGCTCGTTTGGCTCCACCACGCGTTCCGGCATAGACTATACCAATCGTAGCGCTGCAACCACTAACAGCACCAACCGCGTAAGCTCGTTTGGTACGTCGCGAAGCAACACACCTACCTATTCCACGCCTTCGACCTCAACACGCAGTAGCAGTTTCGGCGGCAGCTCAAGCAGCTCGCGTAGTGGCGGATTCTCAGGCGGTGGCTTCTCGGGTGGCGGTGGCGCCACAGGTGGCAGTCGCGGTGGCGGCGGAGGCCGTGGCCGTTGAGCGACAGCTTATGTCTAATGAATTAAGTTTGACTATTGAAAATCAATAGTTAGGAATGTAGCAAACACTTTAAACAAATATAACGATGAAAAAAGTCTTTTTATTCGCAACGATGGCTTTGGCAATCACAGCAGCCAAGGCACAAGATACTTACACTAACGACCGCCTGACCAACACATCGGACGTCCATGGAACAGCTCGTTACGTAGGTATGGGCGGTGCCATGGGAGCTCTCGGCGGCGATATCTCCGTAATCTCTAACAACCCTGCCGGCATTGGCCTGATGCGTCGCAACGACATCAGCATTGGTATGGGCGCCATGATTCAGGATGCCGATGCCATCGACGGTGACAGCCGCGGGCATTATTCCTTTGATCAGCTCGGTTTTGTCGCTGTCTTCAACAATCCCAACGGCAACAACCTGAATTTCGCCGTGAACCTACAGAAGAAGCTCAATTTCAGCCATTCGATGATTGCTGAGCAAGGCGGACTCGGCGGTCTCTCGCAAGCAGCTCAGCTGGCCGGTCTTATGATGGACTTCGGCGATTACTACTCTCAGAATAATGGTTCGCTCGTAAACCAAGCCTATGGCGTAGGCATCTATGATGTCTTCGATGCCGAAGGAGGAGTCCTACAACATCGTGCCGATGAGAATTCCTTCTATCGCACATCAAGCGGCAACCTCTATGGTCTCGACCTCAATGTCTCTGGCGGTGTGCAGGATCGCTTCTTCTGGGGCGCTACGTTCGGCATCGACTTCATGAAGTATCGCAGCAACACTTCATACGTTGAATTCCGCGACGGATACTACAACAACAGTCCCCTTGATGATTTTCGCGTACAGGACTACACCCTCGATGCCCAGCACGATGTCAACGGCACCGGTTTCAACGTCAAAGTAGGTACAATCATCCGCCCCATTGAGGACAATCCCTTCCGTTTCGGTATTGCTATTGAGACGCCGACGTGGTACACCCTGAAGCAGGAAGACAGCTACTTCACCTTCTACACCAAGTGGCAGAACAACGGTTGGAACGAGCCGGCCGGGTCTTACGACTATGGTTACCTTGATAGGCAGGGCGATTATAAGCAGTACGACAGCCCTGATGCCAACTACTTGGAGTTCAACCTTCACGCTCCCTGGAAGTTCCGTCTGAGCATGGCTTCTACGGTTGAAGACTATCTTGCATGGGACGTAGAATATGAATACGCCATGTACAACAAGGCTAAGATGGGTTATCCGCGCGATGAGAGCAACGGCTGGGACGACCAGAGCGTGAGCATGGATAGCGACAAAGCCATGAACGGACTGACGGAAAATGTCGCAAATGGCGTCCATAATTTCCGTGCCGGCATCGAGTATAAGCCCGTTCCCAAGCTCGCTGTGCGCGCTGGTTACAACTTCTTCAGCGCACCGATGAAGTCCGACGGTCGTTTCGACCAGACCATCGATTCCTACAGCATGTTCTACACCACCGGCACAGACTACATGAACCTCAAGGCCGCCAATATCTTCTCGTTTGGTATGGGCTATCGTGGCAAGAACTTCTATGCCGATGTAGCCTATAAGTACCGTCACCAGAAGGGCGACTTCTACGCCTTCGACGACAGCTATCAGACGGCTAAGGTTCCCGAGGCTCAGTTCATCACCGAAAGCCGTGAGCTCAAACCCGTTGATGTCAACCTCGACCGCCACAACGTCACGTTCACCCTTGGCTATAAGTTCTAAAGCAATACTTACGGAATCATTTTACAATAAAGCCCCGCCGACCGGCAGGGCTTTATTCGTTTATGGCGGGGAATTAGTTCGCTTACGGCGGTGTGGGAACTGTTTCTCCTATCACTTGGCATGGCTTTGTGGAGACGCCAAAGAAATCAAGAGTTCATTGAGATGAGGAACTCTTCGTTCGATTTGGTGCCCTCCAAGCGACTCTTGAGCTCGTTCATGGCTTCGAGTGGGTTCATGTCCGAGAGGTATTTGCGCAGAATCCACATGCGGTCCAGCGTTGTCTTGTCGTGCAGCAGGTCGTCGCGGCGTGTTGAGCTGGCGACGATGTTCACGGCCGGGAAGATGCGCTTGTTGGCCAGCGTGCGATCGAGTTGCAGCTCCATGTTGCCTGTACCCTTGAACTCCTCGAAGATTACTTCGTCCATCTTAGAGCCCGTGTCGATGAGGGCTGTGGCGATTATTGTCAGCGAACCTCCGCCTTCGATGTTGCGCGCCGCGCCGAAGAAGCGTTTGGGTTTCTGCAGGGCTCCTGCATCTACGCCTCCGGTGAGGATCTTGCCGCTGGCCGGTGCCGCTGTGTTGTAGGCTCGTGCCAGACGAGTGATGCTGTCGAGGAAGATGACCACGTCGTGGCCGCACTCTACCATACGCTTTGCTTTCTCCAGGACTATGCCGGCAATCTTAACATGACGCTCGGCAGGCTCATCGAATGTCGACGCAATGACTTCGGCATTCACCGTGCGTGCCATGTCAGTCACTTCCTCGGGGCGCTCGTCGATGAGGAGCATCATCAGGTAAGCTTCCGGGTGGTTGGCAGCGATGGCGTTGGCTATCTCTTTCATCAGTATGGTCTTACCCGTCTTGGGCTGTGCTACAATCAGTGCACGCTGGCCCTTACCTATAGGCGAGAAGAGGTCTACGATGCGCACGCTTGTTGGGTCGCTGTAGCCGCGGCATAGGTTGAATTTCTCGTCAGGGAACAGAGGTGTCAGGTGTTCAAATGCCTGACGGTCGCGGATGCGGGCAGGGCTCACGCCGTTGACGCTGTCGACGCCGGCCAGCGGGAAATATTTCTCACCTTCGTAGGGCGGGCGTATGTTGCCTTCAACGACGTCGCCTGTCTTCAGGCCATATTGCTTGATTTGCTGCTGACTGACGTAGACATCGTCGGGGCTGGCAAGGTAGTTGTAGTCGCTCGAGCGCAGGAAACCCCAGCCTTCAGGAGTGACTTCGAGCACACCTTCGGCCTTGACGAGGTCGTCGAAATCGTAATTGGAGTTGTCGGGGCCACCAGCACCGGCAGCAGAAGCGGTGTCGTCCTTTTCAGTTGCTGTGTCAGCGGAGTTAGCACCGTCCATCATGTAGTCCGGGCTGTTCTTCTTATGCCGTTCTTGTGATTTATCTGGGGTTGCCACTAAGGGATCCTGAAGCGGCAGTTCGGGTATAGGCATGGTGACGATGAAGTCGGGCTCATCAGCTTTGAAGAACGCCTCCACTTCTTCGTCTGTCGGCATTGTGGTTTGCTTCGCTTTGTCGGCTGGGGGCATTTCTGGGGAAGCTGCTGCCTCCGGCGCCTCGGCAGTGACATTCTCAGCCTTGTCAGTTTGTACCGATGTCTGATTGGCTGCGATGTCTTCGCCTGCAGCTTCGGTGTCAGCAAACTGGAGCAACGCCTCCTTTTCAGCTGCTGCAGCTGCTTCAGCCTCCTTTTCGGCTTTCGACTTGCGGCCGCGTTTCTTGGGAGCGGGCTTCGCTTCGGTGTCTGTCTCGACAGGTGCTTCGGCGGTGCTCTGGGCATCTACGTCATCTGCTTTGCCTGTTTTTTTGCCTGCTTTAGCTTTGGCGGCAGCTGTGGCTGTTTCTTTCGTACCTGCATTTTCATCGGTGTCGTCAGCGGTCACGTCGGTCTTGGGCTTGGCTTTAGCCGCTCCTTTAGACTTGCGTGCCCCGGCGAGTTCGTCTTTGAGCTTCTCTACGGTATCTAAGGCTGTCTTCTCGGCTTTCGGCTTTCGCCCGCGTTTCTTGGGCTGTGCCTCTGGTTCTGGGACTACGGCGAGTTCGGCCTCGATAATGTCGTAGATAAGGTCGAGTTTTTCAGTGTCTTTCTTTACAGTGATGTTGAGACCCTTTGCCATAGTTACAAGTTCTTCTATGGGTAGCGCCTCGAGTTCAATTTTTGTATGCATAGAAATTGATTAATGGGTGTCTCATAAGAGGCCTATTGCAGCCCTTATGCTGGTAAAAGTTTAATGCAAAAAGAGTGGAAACTACAAAGAGATTGGCTTTGAAAAGGAGCTAACCCCTTATAAATTCGCTGCAAAGGTAATTATTTCTTCAAAAATGTCAAAGGATTTTCAGTTTTTTTCTGTAATTTCGCCGCAAATTATCTGTTATGGCACTTGTAAATCCCTTTTTTCAAGTTGAGAACCTGTCGTTTGCTGTTGGCGACAAGGTGCTGTTCCACGACATCAGCTTCGGGCTTGCCGAACGTCAGCGCGTAGGGCTGATAGCCCAGAATGGCGTAGGCAAGACGTCGCTCCTGAATATCATAGCAGGCCGTGAGCAAGCGGAGTCGGGCACCGTAATCTTCAGGCGCGACTTGCGTGTGTCTTATCTCGAGCAGACGCCCTCGTTCCCCGCTCACATGACTGTTCTGGAGGCTTGCCTCTGGAAATGCCGCGAGGAGCCGCAGCGCATACAGGAGTATCTTACGAAGCTGAAGATTACGGATCACGACCAGCCCGTGTCGCAACTCTCTGGCGGCCAGCTCAAGAGGGTGGCTTTGGCCAACGTGTTGTGTCAGGAACCAGACCTGCTGATACTGGATGAGCCTACCAACCACCTCGACCTCGAGATGATTGAGTGGCTCGAGACCTATCTCGCACGCTCGTCGATGACGCTGCTCATGGTCACCCACGACCGCTATTTCCTCGACCGCGTGTGTACACTCATCCTCGAGCTTGCCGACGAGACGCTCTATACCTATCGTGGTAACTACGCCTACTACCTCGAGCAGCGCCAGCAACGCATCGACGTTCAGAATGCCAACATCGTACGTGCTAACAACCTCTACCGCCGTGAGCTCGAGTGGATGCGGCGTATGCCGCAGGCCAGGGGCCACAAGGCGCGCTATCGCGAAGAGGCATTTGCCGACCTCGAACAGCAGGCAAAGCGCCGCATAGAGGAGAAGGCGATGACGTTGCAACTCAACAGTACGTACATCGGCAGTAAGATCTTCGAAGCAGAATACGTCAGTAAGACCTTTCCCGCCGACCCCTCCAGCCCGTCGAGTCGCCCAAAGGTTATCCTCAAGGATTTCTACTACAACTTTTCGCGCTACGAGAAGATGGGCATCGTCGGAGCCAACGGTACCGGCAAGTCGACCTTCGTGAAGATGCTCCTTGGCTTGGTGAAGCCCGACAGCGGGCGCTTCGTCATCGGCGAGACGGTGCGTTTCGGCTATTTCTCGCAGGACGGCCTCGACTTCTCGCCCGAGATGCGTGTCATCGATGCCGTGCGCCGCGTGGCCGAGTACGTAGACCTCGGCGGCGGGCGCCACCTCTCGGCAATGCAGTTTCTGCAGCATTTCATGTTCACACCCCTCCAGCAGCAGAATTACATCTATAAGCTCTCGGGCGGTGAGCGCAGGCGATTGTACTTGTGCACCGTGCTCATGCAGAACCCAAACTTCCTCATTCTCGACGAGCCGACCAACGACCTCGACATCGTGACGCTGAACATCCTCGAGGACTACCTGCGCGAATTTCGTGGTTGCGTCATCGTCGTCAGCCACGACCGCTATTTCATGGACAAAGTCGTTGACCACCTTCTCGTGTTTAAAGGCGACAGTACGGTCAAGGATTTCCCGGGTAACTACACTCAGTACCGGGCTTGGGAGAAGGAACAGGCCGCCGAACAGGCCGTACAGGCGCAGCAGCGGAAAGGAGACAGAAGCGCCCAGAATGCCGCCCGCCCTAAGGCCGAAGGCTCTGACCGCAGCTCTGCGACGCAACGTCCGCGACGACTCTCGTTCAAGGAACGGCGAGAGATGGAAGCCCTGGAGCAGCGCATCGCCCAGCTCGAGACAGAGAAGTCGCAGATTGAGGCAGACCTCAGCGGCGCCACCTTGAGCGTAGAAGCCATCACTGAGAAGAGCATCCGTCTGCCGAAGCTGCAGGAAGAACTCGATGCTGCCGAGCTTCGCTGGCTGGAATTATCAGAAATCGAACAATAAGAATCGTTATGTCACAACTCATCATCGACAACACATTCATCGACACATTAATTAATGACGCGCGCGCGAACCCACGCCTCAGACAGGCATTCGACTTGCGGACGTCAACGGCCGACCAGTCGCAGCGTATGCTCAACGCGCTCATTCCCGGCACCCTGCTGCCTATTCATCGCCATCGCGAGACGACGGAGACGGTCGTCATCCTGCGTGGACGAATGGACGAGGTCTTCTTCGACGACGAAGGCCACGAGACCTCGCGCGTACATCTCGCGCACGACGGCGGTCCACAGGCACTAAGCATCCCGGCTGGCGCCTGGCATACAGTGGAAGTGCTCGAGCCAACGGTAATCTTCGAGGCCAAGGACGGGCCTTTCGTTCCTCGCTCTGATGACGACATCCTGAAGACGTAAGTGGGATTCGAGATAGAGAGCCTACCCCCGACCCTCCCTCAAGGGAGGGGAGATGGCTTAAGGGTTTCGGGCAAAAGGCTTATGGTTATTTGGCAAAAAGGTTAAGGGTTCTTGTCGTTCGGTCGCGACCGAACAACGAGAATCCTTTGCTTGTTATTCACATTCGTCTGCTTGCGTCTGTTCGTTAGCCCGTATGGCTCACCTGAAGACGATATTGTCGATGACCTGCGCACCTACGTAGTTGTTGAGCCTTTGCACTAAAGACTTTCGTCCGATCATCAGCTCCTGGCGGACAATTGACGAGGAGAGGCGTACGAAGAGTGTGCGGTTGCGGATTTCGGCGCTTAGCGTGTAGCGTGCAATAGCTTGCCCCATCACTTCCGGCCACGCTTCTACGAGGCGCCATTCGTTGTAGGGCGTCTCCAGACCTTCCTCGCGCATGAACTGGTTGAGCACGGCCCCGAGTTGTTCTGCCTGCTGTCGTCTCATAGTTGTGCGTCGGCGAAATCCTGATCGCTGTCGTGAGTCAGGGTTTCAGTGATATTGCCTTGTTCGACGTTGAAAATGCGGTAGTGGCCTCCGCTGCGCGCGAGGATTTGGTCGAGGTGATGGCGGTTGGTGTCTGTGATGAAGATCTGCCCGAAGCGGTCGCTGCTGACGAGTCGTACGATTTGCTCTACGCGGCTGGCATCGAGCTTGTCGAAGATATCGTCGAGGAGCAGGAGCGGGGTGGTGTGCGAGCCGGAGCGTCGCAAGAACTCAAACTGGGCCAGCTTCAGGGCGATGAGGAACGTCTTGTTCTGCCCCTGCGAGCCTTCGCGCCGTATGGCAAACCCGCCCAGCGACATCTCCAGGTCGTCGCGGTGGATGCCGTGGAGCGAATAGCCCACGGCAAGGTCCTTGGCGCGGTCGCGCTGGATGACGTTGAGCAGGTCGCCCCGTTGTGCGTGTGAGATGTATGCCAGCGCCACGCGCTCTTTGTCTTGACTGATTGTGGAATAGGCCTCCTGAAACACGGGCACGAAAGCCTCGATGAATCTCGTGCGAGCCTCGTAGACGACAGTGCCGTGGCGCGCCATTTCCTCTTCCCAGAGAGTCAGCAGGGTAGCATCGGCGGGCGGATCTTCCTGTTTGAGCAGGGCGTTGCGCTGCTGCAACGCTTTGTTGTAGCTCATGAGGGCGTCCATATAGCGATGGTCGGTCTGCGAGATTACGATATCCATGAAGCGGCGCCTCTCCTCGCTGCCTCCCAGGATGAGCATCGTGTCGAGTGGCGACACCATGACGAGCGGTATCAGCCCTATGTGCTCGGCCAGCCGTTTGTAGGCTTTCTTGTTACGCTGAACGGTCTTCTTGCTGCCGCGCCGCAGTCCCATCTGAATGACTTCGCTGTCGCCATTCTCGCGCACGAAGGTTCCGTGAAGCATGCATATGTCCTCGCCGTGCGTGATGCAGAGACTGTCGGTCGCCACAGTAGAGCTCTTGCACAGCGCCAGGAAGAAGACGGCATCGAGCAAGTTGGTCTTGCCCTCGCCGTTCTGGCCTATGAAACAGTTGAGCCCCGGCGAGAGCGGGAGCTCGGCCTGGCGGATGTTCTTATAGTTGACTATGGTCAGCTGATTGAGTTGCACTGTTGGTTCTGCGTTGGTAGTGACTGTGGTCGTGCGGTGTTGCCCGGACGATGTTTTATCATTGCAAAGATAGTGGAAAAAGCGTTACTGCATGTTCATTTTGCCAAAGTAAAAAGTCTTTTTTGGATATTATCCTCAAAAAAGATGAAATATTAAGGCGAAAAGTTTAGCAAGAAAAAGTTTTTTACTAATTTTGCACCGCTTTGTGCATGGCTACGCGCCCGCGCGTACATTTAATAATGTAGAGCACGGAGCCTCAGGAAAGAAACAAAAACTAAAAAAACAATAACAGAACAATGGCAAAGAAACAAATCAAGAACGCCGCCCCCGAGAACATTGAGGCAGTGACAAAGACCGAAGCTTTCTTCGAGAAGTTCAAGAAGCAAATCATCTATGGCATCTGCGCGATCATAGTCATCGCCGCAGCTATTATCGCCTACACGCAATTCGTGCGTAATCCCCGCATCGCCAAGGCCAACGACGCGCTGGCCAAGTGCCAGACCTACTTCGACGCCGACAACTACGACAAAGCCCTCAACGGCGACGGTCAGGGTTGCATCGGCCTGCTGAAGGTTGCCGACGAGTTCTCGAACACCAAGGCTGGTAATCTGGCAAAGCTCTATGCCGGACTGGCCTATGCCCAGACCGAGAAGTGGGAAGATGCCAAGAAGTACCTCGAGGCTTTCAAGGGCCAGGATGACGCCATCATCACTCCGGCAGCCCTTGGCGCTCTGGGCAACGTCTATGCCAACCTCGGCGACAACGAGAAGGCCATCACTACGCTCGTCAAGGCTGCCAAAGCAGCTGACAACGGCAGCCTCTCGCCCACATATCTCATCCAGGCTGGCGAGCTGCTTGAGGCTCAAGGCAAGGCCGACAAGGCGCTCGAGCTTTACCAGCAGGTTAAGCGCGACTATGTCAACTCGATGGCTGTTCAGCAGCAGGAGATTGACAAGTACATCGAACGCGTAACGAAATAATATCCAACGTCAACCTTATGGCTACTGCCTATCATCATCTCTCCGACTACGATGCAGCATCGGTGCCTTCGGCACGCGAGATGCGCTTCGGCATAGTCGTTGCTGATTGGAACGACCGCTTCACTTACTCCATGGCCGATGCTGCCATAGCCACGCTGAAAGAGCATGGCGCTACCGACGACAACATCCTGGTGAAGCACGTCCCCGGCAGTTTTGAGCTGGTCTTCGGTGCGAAATGGATGCTCGACAAGGCACAGGTCGATGCCGTCATAGCCATAGGCTGCGTCATCCGAGGCGACACGCCCCATTTCGACTATATCTGCCAAGGCACTACTCAAGGACTGGCGGAGTTGAACGTCGAGGGCACGGTGCCCGTAATCTACGGCTTGCTCACTTGCAACACCATGGAGCAGGCCGAGGCGCGAACCGGCGGCATCCTCGGCAACAAAGGTACCGAATGTGCCGTCACGGCCATAAAGATGGTTGACTACGCGCGGCGATAATGTGACGTCGGAACTCTCCTGCACGTCGCTGCATAAGGCTTAAGGATAAAAGAAAAGCCCAGTCCGGAAGGGCTGGGCTTCTTGCTAAACACCATGGCAATGGCTAAAGAGAAACAGAAAACGATAAACATAAAGAACCGCAAGGCAGAGTTCGACTACTACCTGCAGGACAAGTTCACGGCCGGCATCGTGCTCACCGGCACCGAGATCAAGAGTATCCGCTTAGGCAAAGCCAGCCTCGTAGATACCTATTGCCTGGTCATCGGCGGTGAGGTGTGGGTGAAGAATATGAATATTGCCCAGTACTTCTACGGCACGTACAACAACCATGCAGCGCGGCGCGACCGCAAGCTCTTGCTCAACCGTCGCGAGATCAATAAACTGCAGAATGCCACGAAGAGCCCGGGCGTCACCATTGTGCCGACGCTCCTCTTCATCGACGAGAACGGCCGCGCCAAGCTCGACATCCATCTGGCACGAGGCAAGCATGGCTATGACAAGCGCGAGACGCTGAAGGAAAAGGAGGACCGCCGCGACATTGACCGTCATTTCAAACATAATTTTTAAACAAACAACAATATTGGGGACTTTTATTGATTCCCCGTTCAGTATGAAGCCGCAAATCTCAGACACTGAATTAAAGGCTGCTGCCGCTCAGGGCTTCGATGCCTTGTTCGAACTCGTAGTGGGCAGGACGCTCGACGCCATAGGCGGAGCGCTCACGGCAGAGTCCATGCAGCAGCTCACGGGCGAACAGATCACGCTCTTAGGATATCACATGTTTCGCGAGGAAGTGCTCGACGGCGGCTTCGTACAGCTTATCCACAACGGGCTCGGGCCGTTCATCTTCCTCAATCCCTTTGCCAAAGCCATGCGCCTATGGGGCCAAGAGGTGGAGGAGGGCCGCGGGACCTGCGTCCTTCACGACTTCTCGAGGCTGATATACAAAGGCCGCAAGCTCTTCGAGCGCTATGGCGACGAACTTACGGGCGAGATGAGCGACGAGGAGTTTATGGCTTCGTTTGAGCACTATCCCGAGTTTGATGACCTCGATGATGCGTTCGTTGAGGACGAAGAAGCCATAACGTCGATGATAGCTGTCTACGTCGACAGCCACATAGAGGATTTCGTAGAGATTAAGTAGTAGAGCACATCCGCTCACAACTTCCAGCCCACCATAAACTGCATGCAGTCGGCCTTGCTCAGATGGTGGGCTTTTACGTTGTAGCTGACAGAGAGGCGGTCGCCCGTGGCCGGGATGCTGTAGCGCAGACCTATGGCCTGATACAGAGGACTTTCCTCCGTAGCGGTGTAGTGCCCTGTGCGGTGGCGAAGATAGATACCTGCTGCCGCGAAGATAGAGAAATGACGGTAGAACATTTCGTGGCGCAGGGCCAGCCCCATGATGTAAGGCGAATAGCGATATTGCCCCTCGTGGCCTTTAGCGTTGTCGAGCTCGCGGATCTCATCGACGTATTGTGCGTACATGAAGTCGAACTGCAGGCCGCTGGCGTGCATGCGATGGTAGCGCACCATAGGGGCGGCCACGGCCGTGAAGACGCCATAGGTCTTGACCTTCGTCGACGGGTCGGCCATGAAGGCCTCAAGCAACGACTTAAGCGATACGCCGGTGCTGAGGTCGAGGTAGAAACGGGGACGCGGCTTGACCTTTGATGTTGCTGACGCCTGTGCTTCAGTGTCCTCATGAGAGCCCGACTGGTCAGCATGGCCCTCGGCGCGGATGCTCTCTGCTGCCACAGGCTCGAGGTCGTAGCTCGTTGACAGGGAGGCGCTGAACGTGTTGGTGCCGAGGTTGGGACGTGTGATATGTCCGTTGCTGCAATGGCGGAAGTCGACCGAAAGGCCTACGGTCCATTGAGGCGCAACGCGCAGGCGTGTCTGCATCGCTCCTCCGAAGTAGATGGCAGCCACCGAGCCTATGACTTCGTTGTCGCGGTTAGTGTCGTAATCGTAGTGCTCAGTGAAGAACGCTACGCCGTTCTGCAAGTCGCAGCCCAACGACCATCGGCCTCGGCGAAGGAAATCTATCTGAATGCCGCCGTATGCCACTATAGCGTGACCGAGCCGCGAATCGTAGTCGGGCGCAAAATGATTGAGACGAATGTGCGAGAAGTCAGCATGCATGATGCCGGCCTGCAGCGTAGGGTAGTGGTAGTATTTGTTGAAGGCGTTGCCGTCGGCCGGCAGAGTGTGCCAGAGGAAGCGCACATCCTGATAGTTGCAGGAATACGAATGAACGAGCGAGCTGATATAGTCGTTCTGAGGTATCAGGCGTGCCATACTTCCCGAGAGCTGAAAGCCTATGTGGTCGCGGGCTGAAGTAGTTTCAGGGGCTTGGGCTGACACCGTTGCAGACATGGCGCTAAGGCCTACCAAGGTACAAAGTAGTTGTCGGAGCTTAGTTGATTTGTTTATTAGCATTAGAATGTATTTAAAAACGCGACTGGTCGTATTGCATTATGCGAACGGACGTATTGCGATATGCGAACGGACGTATTGCGATATGCGAACGGTCGTATTGTATTATGCAGCCGGTTGAATTGCGTTATGCAGCCGGTTGAATTGCGTTATGCAGCCGGTTGAATCGTCCTATTCGAAAGGGCGTATCGTTGAGATGCGCAGGTTAGTATTCAATGACCGTGAAGGAGTATGGCGGCAAGGCCATCGTCGCCGCGCGACAGCTCGGGCGTGTACATCTTTTTATTCGCTCCCCATTGCGCAAAATCGCTCTTGACGAACGATGCCCCGCGGGCTATGCTACGCCAGCTGTGCCCATCAGCCGAATAGGCAAACGACAGGCCTGCAACTGGATTGCTGTTGTAGGCAAAGAGATAGACGGAGTCGGGCTGGTTAGCTCTGACGTGGGGTGTTGCCAGCAAAAGAGCAGCAGCGGCAAGAAGGGAGCGTAGAGATGTCATGACGGCTTGATGTTTAGTTGGTGGCAATGGTTATTGGTGGAGGCGACAGGAGTCTACTGGGTGATAGGCAGAATCTGTTTAGCCTGCTTAACGGGTATGATAGTTGTTATGCGAGCATTCCCTTCGGGCGACAATGTGGACTTTGTATCAAAGGAGCCGCAGACCGACGTGAGTCTTATCTTTTCCGTGCGTGCTTCCTCGAGCCTGTTTTCAGCCGCGGTGAAGTATACCGTGTTGTTGCCGGCCGGGCCGCTGGTCTGCGTGAGCGTGATGAACGAGCCTTCGGGCACGGAGAGCTCCCATGGATAGTTGGTGTGGAACATGATGCTGTCCGTTGTGGCAAGACCCTCGATGTTGAGCGTGGAGACAGAGTCTGTGCCCAAGTCTGAACTGATGACTACGGCCGGGCGAGCCACTTCGAGATTGCCCAGCTGCATGATGAGCGTAGAGGCGCTGTACTCTCCGCCGTCGATGGTGATGTTTGAGGTTCGCAACTTGCCCGTCGTGTTGAGGCTTAATTCCAGGTAGGCAGCCAGCTGATAGATGCCTTTGTTGGCCGCAATCTGCTGGTTGATAGACTGCTGGTAGGTGTTGTTGACGAGGCACCAGCTAGAACTTGTAAGTATCTGGTGCACTTCGGTGGTGACGTACTGCACGCTGTCAGTAGTCTGATCGGCATAGACTATCTGATAGGCTTCTGGGATGTAGGTCTGATGAAACTCATTATCTTCGTTGCAGGCAATGAATGCCAAGGTAGCGATGGCTACGAATAAAAATGTCTTTTTCATATTCCTTTGTTATATTAAACTTTTATTTCTTAATCTGTTATCTCAAGCACTAAGTCCTAATCCCCGACATAATCAATACCACCGAATGGTATTGGTGTATCCGCTTTGTTTCTTCCAACGCAATGCATCGGCAAGCGTGGAAGCGTTAGCCTGGAAGGTGAAGTTGTAGGTTCGGTATGGAGCAATGACCATGCTCGCAGACATAGTGAAACAGTGGAGGTCGCGTGTGAGCGATGCCGTGGTCATCGACAGCTTATGGAAGTTGAAGTCGTAGCCCGACGACCAAGAGATGTTCCATCCGGATGATATCTGCAGGTTGCCTGAGAAGTTGAGGGTGTGAGTCAGCGAATAGGGGTATCGCATGCGTTTGTCGTTGAACTTGCCTGAAGTGTTCTCGCGCATCGAGATACCATAGCTGAACGATATAGTCCATGGCATCTTGAAGGCAAGGTAGCCGTCTTCGTCGAGCTCGCCATTGCGGCTGTTGCCTCGTGATGCTTTCTGCGCTTTGGTGAGCTCAGGGTCCATGTTGGATTCGTTGATGTCGCGCTCCTCTTCATCTTCGAAATCGTCTTCTTCATCCTCAGTCACGTTACTACTGCCGCCACGGCCTGTGAGCTTGTCGAAGAGTTGCTTGAGTTTCTGGTTGTTAATCGAATAGGATATGTTCTGAGACATGCCTTGGAATCGGCCGAAGCGCCCATAGGAATACTCGGTGCGATTGCCGACATAGACGCGCCCGTTCTCGTCCTTCTCGTAGGCGTATGTGGCGAACTGTGCGTTGAGAGAGAAGGTGTAGCTCTTCGTAAGCTTCAGGCGCAGACGTGTGCTGAGGTCACTCCAGGGACGCACCTTGGCCGCCATGTTGTAGGACATCGCGGCGCCAAGTTCATCAATGAGACTGACTTTGCGAGTCGAATCGCCTTCTTGGCGCAGTTTCATCTCGATATTGTTGCCTATGTCGAAATTGATGTTGCCCGTCTTGCCGCTGCCCGGGGCTCCGTAGAGCGACCCCTGATAGCGGTTGTAGGTCACGGTGGAGACGTTGCCGTCCTTGTCCGTCTTGACGTAGGTGCCGTAGTACCCCCAATGGGCCGCGCTGAAGTCCGGAGCGTAGGAGAAGCTGATGGTAGGTGTGAGCACGTGGCGTATGGCCACTATCTTCTTGCCGATGAGCGGAGTGTAGGTGCCATAGAGCTTTGTGGAGGCCGAGACGCTCATGTTGAAATCGAAGACGTTGTTGAAGCCGTAGACGGTGTCTGGCACTTCGCGCAGTTTCTCCGTGTCCCACGAGCGGTTGACCTTGTAGGTGTACATGCGGTCGCTGAAGTTGAACGACGGAGTGACATTAATATAATTAAGCAGCGAGAATGTGGCGTTGACAGGAATCTGATGACGCATACCATTGCGCCAGTCCTTGATGAGACTCGCGTGCAGCAGTTTGTCCTCCTTCGTGGCGATACTGTTGGAGAAGGTTCCCGTGTAGCTCATGGCTATCTTCTCGTACCAGCGTTCAGCGCCTGCCATCTTCTTGCGTTTGAAGGGGTTGAAGCGTGCGAGCGAGATGTTCAGCGAAGGCAACGTCATCGAGATGCTGGAGTCGCGCACGTTCTGTGAGAGGTTCATCGTTGTCGAGAGCGTAAGGCCAATGTCGGCAAATGAGCGCGAATAGCTTACCGATGACGTGCGGGTGCTCTGGCTGAGGCTCTGCGGATTGTACATCGACGAGAGATTGTTGCGCTCGTAACTTGAAGTAGCGAAGTTGACGCTCGCAGAAAAGGTCTGCGCAGGGTTGGCCTTCGTGTCTTGCCTATGGCTCCACTGAATCTTGAAACTCTTCGCCACGGAGTAGTCCGGCATGTTCTTTTCGCCTTCAACCGTACGCTGGTAGGAGAAATTGACGGAGCCGCCGAAGCGGTAGCGCTTCTTGTAGGTGCTCTGGCCCGAGATGCCCCATGAACCTTTGGTGTATATTTCGCCTAAGAGCTTCAGGTCGACACGGTCGTTGATGGCAAAATAGTAGCCGCCGTCGCGGAGGTAGAAGCCGCGCGTCGTCTCGTCGCCGTAGGTTGGCATAATGATACCGCTGGAGTAGGAACTGGAGAAGGGGAAGAAGCCATAGGGAATGGCCAGCGGCAGCGGCACATCCTCGAGCACGAGATATGCAGGTCCGAAGACGACATCCTTGCCAGGGCGGACCTTGGCGCGTGTCAGCGCGAGGTAGAAGTGTGGGTGTTTGGCGTCGCAGGTCGTGTATTGGGCATGTGAGACATACATCGTGCCGGTAGAATCGCGCTTGCTGTCGCGGCTGATCATAAAGCCGTCGCCTTGCTGCGTGTAAACGTTGTTGATAAATGCCTTGCGGGTCTTGAAGTTGTAGGCTATGGCATCGGGCTCATATTCGTCAGAACCTTGCTTGAATACGGGCGGAGTGACCATGTTGCCAAGCGAGTCGCGCGTGCCGATGGCGTGGACAATACTGCTGTCGACGCTCATGGTGATGAGGTTGGCCGACAGCTCAAGGTTGGTGTAGTTGACCTTGGCATCGCCGAAAAAGCTGACACGGTCGTGGGCGTAGTCGAAGGTGACGGAGTCTTTTGCCGAGAACTCCACTACGGCATCCAGCGCGTTCTTGCTCTGCTTCGTGGAATCTATCTGCTGGGTCACGGTGCCTGTGTAGCCGCCACGACCGAGATAGACGGTGTCGCCGTGGACTATCATGAAGCGAGAAGTGTCGGCCGCCAGAGTGTCAAGAGCTGCAATAAGGGCCAGGCTGTCGGAGTCTGAACGTAGGTCAGTCAGATTCTTGCGTGTCGACAGGCTGTCAGCTAAGGAGTCTGCTACGGCCACCGCCTGACGTTGGCGCATGTTGGAAAAGGGTGATACGAAGGGAATGCTGTCGGACTGCTGTGAAGAAGAATCTGCCTGGGCGTCAGTGCCTGCTTGAGCTGTGGCCGCTAGGGAGTCGAAAGCCTGCGTGGCAGCCTGATTCACCCGTTTGACGCTTCTGTCCTGCGAGGGCGTATCAACGCTTATAGCGGGCGTAGTGCTGCCGCCGACAAGCGGCTGGTCGGCCCGACGTAAACCCGTAGAGCACGAAGCCGCCAGCATTGCTAACAACGCTCCCAAGAATGATATATATATAAGTTTTCTTGTCACTTAACGAAAGGTGGCGGCATGCAGGCCGCACTAAAGCGGTGCAAAAGTACACTATAAACGGCGTATAAGCAAGTATTTTCAGTTTTTTAACCCAGCAAAGTAGCATTAATAATAGCTGAAAAAAGAATAAAAAACAGAATAATGTGATTGTACTTTAAATTATTTGACTACTTTTGCCGTCGGTAATCACCTTTATACTATGTCTCAAAGAAAAGAATTTAGCCTATGAGAGAATTGCTGTTTGGAGTTTTCTTACTCCTGTCAATAGTCGCGCAAGGGCAAACAGGTTTGCCTCGAGTTTATAATGAAACGATTGACCCTATCGCTCAGATTGACAGTGCATTAATTAAGGCTAAGACATCCGGGCGATATGTTCTTTGCCAGCTCGGAGGCAACTGGTGTCCTTGGTGCCTGCGTTTTGCTGATTTTGTCAGCAAAGATAGTGTGATAAATCAAGTCATAGCTGATAGTTTCGTCTATATCCATGTCAATTACGACCCACGAAACGCTTCGGCGGATGAAGCCCGAGCTCAGCGTGATGCCAACCTGCTGCGGCGACTCGGGTCACCACAGCGTTTCGGGTTCCCCGTTTTCATTGTCCTTGATGAGCACGGACAAGTCCTTCACATCCAGGATTCAAGCTTTCTTGAGGAAGGGAAAAGCTACAATCAAGAACGCGTCCTGCGTTTCTTCAGAAGTTGGACGCCTGCTGCTGTGAAAGGAACATAGCTCGTCGGATTCGTCTTAAGCCATGACTAAAAAAGGGATATGCCTAATTGATGGCATATCCCTTTTTGGATTAGGGTGTGTAAGGCTTATTCACGTTTCACTTTGATGGAAGTTCTTGTGAAACAGGAATACCCCTACTTCTTGGCAGCTTTCTTGGCGGGCGTTTTAGCCTTGGGGGCTTCAACTTTCTTTGCGGACTCTGCTTTGGGGGCAGAAGCTGCCTTGGGAGCCGGTTCGGCTTTTGCCTGAACAGCCTTCTTTGCGGGTTCGGCCTTCTTAGCCTGGGCTGCCTTCTTAGCGGGCTCAGCTACCTTTGCCGGTTCAGCTTTTTTCGCAGGAGCAGCCTTCTTTGAAGCTTGCTTCTTCTCAGCTTTCTGTTTGGCGCTGGCTTCTATGCCGAGACGTGCCTGCAGGCGTGCAATCTCAGCATCCTTCACCGTGATTTCGTCGGCTTGATTGCGGATGGTGGTGAGCAGGGCGTTGAGCTCGTCGTTCTCTATGTCGAGTGGATAGAGGGCATTGACGCGATTGATGAAATCACCGAGGATGTTCATGTAATTGGTGAAGGCATCGTAGGGGCTGTCGTAGATACCGCGGTAGAATCCAACGCCCATGTTCTTGGTTGTCATGAAGCGGAAGTTGTTGGAGGCTTGGATGCGGTCCCAGTCTTGGGTGATGCGTCGGTCCTTACAGATGAGCACACGCTCGGCCACGCTGTAGAGCTTGTCGAAGGCCTCGCGCTGCATTACATTTCCGAGCCAGCAGCTGGTGTCGCGTTCCTCGTCGTTCCACGACATGGGATATGCCACTTCGAGAGGTGCTACGCTCTTTGACTTGGCAATGATTTCGGAAGGAGTGGCGAAGGTGATGCCGCGATCCTTGGCAACGGCCGGCAGGGCCTTGATGAACTCGAGGATGTTGCTCGAGAGTGGCTGGTAGATGCCGAGTGCACAGAGTTCCATGAAGATGTTGATGACCTTCTCATCTTCGGGCAGCTGTGCAATCCAATCCATATATGTGTCGGCGAAGAGCGGGTATTCGTTCCACGAGGAGTCGTTGAAACGCAACGAGATATCATCGCTGAGCTTGTAGTCGCGCAGAAGTAGCTTGAGGTTGGGGTTGAGGGCGCAGTTGTAGACGAAATGTGGGCTCTTCCATCCGAGGATGTGCTTGGCCCCTTCGGCAATCATTCCTTTGTAGCCCATGGATGCTACGAGAGCACCTATGTCGTCGCTGTAGATGAGCGAGCTGTTGCGCAGCACGGTGGGTTTCTTGCCGAAGAGTTCTTTCATCTTCTTGGCCTGCCGTCCCACTTCGTCGCGGAACACATCTTCGTTGGCCAGGGAGCTCAGGCCGTGGCTGTAAGGCTCTGCCAGGAACTCGACGCAGCCGGTGTCATTAAGTTCCTGAAGCAGCTCAATCACTTCGGGTGCGTACTGTTCAAGAAGTTCCAGGGCACATCCGGAGATGGAGAAAGCGACTTTGAAGGCTTTGCCGTAGATGTTGGCCATCTCGATGAAGGTGCGGATGGCGGGAATATACGAGCGTTCGGCGGTCTCTGTGATGCCGCGCTCGTTCTCGTAGTCATCGAAATAGTAGTGATCCTTACCTATCTCGAAGAAGCGATAGCGTTTGAGGTGCACGTTCTGGTGGATCTCAAAATATAAGCAGATTGTTTTCATATCAGGGGCGGGTGTTGCCCGCGTTTTTAAGTTTTTAGTTTTAAGTTAAATGAGAAGTGGTCAGCTGCTTTGCGGTGTCCGTTGCCTGTGGTATTTATATTTAACCTCAGACCATGACTTCGCGTATAGCTTGAGGCTAATATCTTGCCAGACACTGGTCATAGAGGCGGCGTATGCGCTCTCCCACCTTCTCCCACGTGATGCCGTCGACTTCCTTCTTGCCTTCGACCTGCAGGTACTCGTGCAGCGAGTCGTTGGTGCAGAGTGAGTACATGGCATCGGCCATGGCGTCGATGTCCCAGTAGTCGGTCTTGATGCATTTGTCGAGGATTTCGGCACATCCGCTCTGCTTGGATATTATGCTTGGCACTCCGCTTTGCATGGCTTCGAGCGGACTGATGCCGAAGGGCTCGGAAACCGAAGGCATGACATAGACGTCGGAGTCGCGGAAGATTTCGAACACCTGCTTGCCTTTCATGAATCCCGGGAAGTGGCATCGGTCGGCAATACCGTAGGCTGCGGCCATCTCTATCATGGAGTCCATCATGTCGCCCGAGCCGGCAAAGCAGAAGCGTACGTTCTGAGTACGTTCGAGCACGCGCTTGGCTGCCTCGATGAAGTATTCGGGACCTTTCTGCATGGTGATGCGGCCGAGGAAGGTGATGACTTTCTCCTTGCGGTCTTTGTATGGCAGACGCTGGTCCACAATCTGCTGCAGCTCAGGTGCCAGAGGGTAGACGGCGTTGTGCATGGCAAAGCACTTGGCGGGATTTTGTCCGTAGTGGTTGATGACGGTCTGCCGTGTCAGCTCGCTGACGCACATGATGCAGTCGGCGTTGTCCATGCCATTGCGTTCGATGCCGTAGACGGTGGGGTTGACGTTGCCGCGTGAGCGGTCGAAGTCGGTGGCGTGAACGTGAATGACGAGTGGCCTTCCGCTGACTTGCTTGGCATGTATGCCAGCGGGGTATGTGAGCCAGTCGTGGGCGTGAATGATGTCGAACTGCTCTGTTCGTGCCACTACGCCTGCGATGATTGAGTAGTTGTTGATTTCCTCGGTGAGGTTATTAGGATAGCCTCCGGCAAACTCCATGCAACCGAGGTCGTTGAGGTGCATGTAGTTGAAGTCGGCGTAGAGGTGGTCGCGGTAGCGGTAGTAGTCGTCGGCCGACATTATGCCCGCCAGTCGCTGGCTGACGTAGTCGTAGTTGACGTCGCGCCAGGCGATAGGCACGGAGTTCATTCCTATGATTTTACACGCCGACTGGTCTTCGTCTCCGAAGGGGCGTGGCAGGCAGAGGAGCGTCTCGATATCTCCTTGCGCTTTCAGGCCTTGTGATATACCGTAGTTAGCGGTGGCGAGTCCGCCGAACACGTGAGGAGGATACTCCCATCCGAACATTAATACTTTCATAATTGCTTGATTTTAGGGAGTTATTCCATTATATACTTATCTAAGAGTTTAACCACTCGCATTATTTCAGCGACGTTAGCAGCGAAGCTCATGGCGCCTCTCCCATGGAACGGCGGGTTGCCGTCGAACACTTCGGGCAGCGTTCCGATGCAATGGTAGAAGAGTTCCTCTTCGTAGCCTACGAGTTGGCGCTCTACGAAGCTGACGCGTGAGTATCCGAACACTTTGAGGCATGCCTCAAGATAGAATCCTGCCAGCCATGGCCACGCCGTTCCCATGTGGTAGGCGTAGTCTCGCTGCACTTGCGGTCCGACGTACATGGGGTTGTAGCCGCCGCTCTTAGGTGAGAGTGTGCGAAGTCCCTTGGGTGTGAGGAGTTCCTTTGTGCACATGTCGAGCACACCTTTCTTCTGCTTGGCATCGAGAGGTGAGTAGTCGAATGCGCAGGCGAAGATCATGTTGGGGCGCACGCTCCAGTCAATCATGGTGCCGTCGACGTAGTCGAGCAGATAGCCATAATCGTTGAGGAAGGTGTTTACGAAACTGCTCTTTGCCTTCTCGGCCATCTCCTCCAGGGGCTCAGCCTCGGCGGCGTCGTTCATGGTTCGGCAAACGCTTGCGCTGAACTTCAGGGCGTTGTACCACAAGGCGTTGAACTCGACGATGTAACCTGAGCGCGGCACTATGGGGCGTCCGTTCTGGCTGGAGTTCATCCATGTGATGGCTTTGTCGCGCCCGTTGGCGTAAACGAGTCCGTTGTCGTGGACGTAGAGGTTGCCATGTTTTCCTGCGAGCAGCCACTCCATGATGTCGCGCAGCAGTTGTCCGTACTTAGCGATGCCTTTGTCCATGCCAACGAATTTACAGTACTGCTGTATGCACCAGATGGCCCAGAGCAGGATGTCGGGGTGGTCCATCTCGTAGATGAGTACGCTCAGTGGCTTGCCTTCGATGAATTCCCGTATGCCTTTCTCGGCTGTTTTCATGACGCGCTCGAAATGGTCGACTTCGTTGTTGGTCAGCGTCAGTCCGGGCAGCGAGACGAAGAGGTCACGTGCGCGGCATTTGAACCAAGGATACCCTGCGAGCACGTAGGTCTCGCCGTCGCGGTAGTTGAGGAATTGGTGTGCGCTGTTGACGAGGCAATGGTAAAAGTTGTCGCGTGGCGTGCGTATGTTCACTTCGTAGTCTGCGAGGTCCTTGAGCTTGGCGGGGTTACATTCCTTTGTGCCAGCGGCGAAGACGATGCTCTCGCCTTTCTTTATGTCGAATTCGAAGTAGCCGGGCACGTAGAGGTCTTCGTTTGAGGCGTAGCCGCGCTCCGTCTCCTTGGGATAGTCGACGCCTCTGTACCAGTCGGGGCGGAAGACCCATTCGGCCTTTTTGTTGAGTTGCATGAAGAGCTCAGGATAACCGGGGTACATGCAAGTCTTTATGCCGTTTTTCACTTCCTGGTAGTCGCGGTTGACTCTCGGATTCTCGTGGGTGAATTCGCGAACGCTGCGGAAGGCGAGCCATGGTTGCAGGCGGAGTGTTGTCTTGGAGTGCGCGTCGAGCAGTGTGTAGCGTATGAGCACCCGATCCTCGAAATGCTGGAACATAAGTTCTTTCTTCAAGATAACTCCGCCTACGCGATAGATGGTCGTAGGCACTTGCTGGCAGTCGTACTCGCGGATGTATTTATGTCCGCGCGGGCTGAAGTTGTCGCCTTGATACTTATGGAGTCCGAGGTTGAATTCGGCGCCATGCTGAATGACGGTGCAGTCGAGCGACGAGAGTAGCACGTGGTTCTCCTCATCGAGCTCAGGCACAGGCACTACGAGCAGTCCGTGGTACTTTCGCGTGTTGCAATCGAGGATTGTCGAGCACGAGTACGCTCCGGAGCGGTTGGAGCGCAGCACTTCCTTCTTCAGAGCCTCCTCCAGGTTTGTCATCAAGGTCTTGTCAAACTGTAAATAGCTCATAGGTTAGTGTTAGTTATTATTTAGATGTATAAAGCTTAAAATTTCTCCAAAATTAGCAATTTATTCTCATTCGCAAAAATATTTCAATTAAAAGTTGAGTCATTCCTTTGATAAATCGTTACGAATGGCTAATTTTGTGCCGAATAACATAATATTGAAGCTTCAGAGAATGAAAAGAAGCCCTGACATTAAAGATTTATTGCCGCATCTCAACGACCTCTTCGGGTTGTTGACCGAGGCTCAGCGTGTGAGTCTTTCCAAGGTTGCCACGGTGCATACCTACCGCAAGAACGAACTGATTTATGCCTCGGGCGATCATCCAGAGGACTTGTATTGTCTGGTGTCGGGCAAGGTAAAGATTTGTCGCGAAGGCATAGGCTTGCGCACGCAGATAGTCCGCGTCATACGTCCGGTGGAGTATTTCGGCTACCGCCCGGCTTTCGTCGGCGAGAATTTCGTGCTTTCGGCTATCGCTTTCGAGCCTACGGTGATAGTGTGTTTCCCGATAGATGTCGTCATAGCCGTGATAAAGGAGAATGCCCAGCTTGCTTGGTTCTTCATGGGTAAGTTGGCCGGAGACCTGGGCCGTGCCGACGAGCGCACGGTGAATCTCACGCAGAAGCACATCCGTGGTCGTCTGGCTGATGCCCTGCTCTTCCTTAAGGAGAGCTACGGCCTGGAAGAGGACGGCTACACCCTCAGCATCTACCTGAGCCGCGAGGACTTGGCCAACCTCTCGAACATGACTACGAGCAATGCCATCCGCACGCTGTCGGCTTTTGCGTCGGAGCGCCTTGTGGCTGTCGACGGCCGTAAGATTAAGATTCTTGAGGAGGAGAAGCTGGCCAAGATTAGCCGGATGGGGTAGAGGGTCAGCGGCCCGTCATGGCTACTACGGAATGTGGTAGAGGTCAGCGGCCCGTTTATGGTCACTACGGAATGTGGTAGAGGTCAGCGGCCCGTTTATGGCCACTACGGAATGATGGGGTAGAGGTCAGCTGCCCGTCATGGCTACTACGGAATGTGGTAGAGGTCAGCGGCCCGTCATGGTCACTACGGAATGATGAGGTTGACGTATTCCTGCCGTAGGCTGACGCTGAAAGGCGAGTGTACGTCTTCGAGGACGATGCCGTCGGTGCTGACAGATGCCTTGCGGATGTCTAAGAAGCGTATCTTGCGCGGTGTGCGGTAAGAGCGCACGCTCTTGTGGCTGAGGAACTTACCGGTAAAGAGCATCCATAGG